>JBFMBB010000041.1:0-18078 GCA_040755435.1 Pseudomonadota bacterium
CCTCGGTGATGTCCATCACCTCCAGGCTGTCGGGCAAGGTACCGGGCGCGCCCGGGCCGGCGACCTGGACGATGCTGCCATCCGTCTTCACGACTTGCACCACGCGACCACGGCAGGGGTTGCAGTTGTTGATGGTGGTCGGATCGTCCGCATACCAGTAGCCGGTGACGGTGTAACCATCGCGCGGCGTGTTGCTGCCGTCGCCCGACAGGCACTTCTGGAAGGTCGGGTTGGGTTCGCCGTTGATGGTGGCGCGGTTGTCGTAGATTTCGAGGTCGTCGATGGAAACGCCGTTGACCCTGACGTTGGTACCGCGGGCGGTGTTCCACGGGCGATAACGATCGGCGAAGGTCAGGGGCGAGGGATTCACCGGCGTGGCGCCCATGAAGCCGCTGCAGCCGTCCACGTCCATGGTCAGGCCGCTGTAGCCGAACATCCAGCCGCCGGTCCACTGGCCCGGATCGGGATGGAAGGCCCCGCCGATCGAATTCTCGATGGCGAACTTCAGGTCGGCGCCGCAGGCTTTGTTGGTGCGGCCGAGCTTGGCGACGATGGGGATGTAGTGGTAGATGTCCTCCATGGTGATGCCCCCGCCTGGCGGCACGTGGGTGCCGTAGCGGAAGCCGCGGATCGACGCCGACCCGGCCTGGCCGACGGCGGCCATGGCATCGGCGATCAGGTCGTGCGACGTGCCTTCGACCACGCCCGGCATGTCCTCATCCACGAAGTTGGAGCGGTGCAGGCCGACCTGGGTGTAGGCGATCACCTCGTCCACCGGGCGCATCAGCATGGTGGTGTTGCCGCCCACCGTTACCGTCTGGCCGGGCACGAAAGTGCCGGACACGAAGGGCGCCCGCGCCTTTTTGACCGCGGCGGCGATGGCCTTGTCTTCCTTGATGTCCTGGGTAATCACGCGCTGCTTGAACTCCCATTTGGCGATCTGGCCGTTTTTAATTTCCAGCTCGAGCTTGCCGATCACGGTGCCGTCCTGGCCTTCCTCGACGATGAGGGTCTTGTGGCCGTCGGGGTTGACCGCGACGATCGGGGCGGTGGTGCGCTCGTGCATGTCGGAGTTGAGGATCACGTCCGGCGCCGGCGCAATGGTTTCGGCGATCTGAATGTCGCGGGACATTTCGAGCTCGGACATCATGACCACCACGTCCACGCCCTCGAGGTTGCGCAGCCTGTTGACGAAGCACGGCACCTCGGTCTTGCCGTCACTGAACATGTAGTTCTTGGTCACGCTGGTGCCGACCGCGGCGATGGCGCGCGCCGTGGTGAAGCCGAGGATGCCGACCCTGACGTTGCCGACCTGCTTGATCATATAAGTAGGCAGCACGCGCTTGCGCGGACGCACTGTGCCGGTGGCGGGATCCGTGGCGGTCAGCCCGCACACGGCGCTGTCGTCGAACTGGTTGGTGTAGTAAAGATTCGACGCCATCGCGTTCCAGTTGGCCAGCGGGGGATTGCCGTTGGCGCCCTTGAAGGTCTCCTCGAAACGGGCGGGGCCGTAGAGGAAGTCCCAGTTGCCGGGGGCGTGGGCCACGAAGCCGAAATTATTGAGTACGTCGATCATGGCCTGGCCGCGCGAAAACAGCGCCTCGCCCGAACCCTGCAACGTATCGCCGGTGTTGAGCAACACCGAGTAGTCGGTGCAAATCTTCTTCTTTTTGACGGTCACGCACTCGGTGGCATCCTTGCGCATCTGCTGAATGGCCGTGTACATGCGCGCCACGCCGCCTTCCATCTTGCTGTCGATGGCATCGCTGCGCAGGTTGGCGCGCGGCACCAGGTGGCCGTGGATGTCGCCGGTCTGGATCAGGGTGACTTTGCCCGAGCCGGCGAAGGCGGATGGCAAAGACACGACGGAAGCGAGTGCGGAAACGCCCAGCGCCAGTGCCGTCTTTTTCAAGCGGGAAATTTTCATCGGAAATGCTCCTCCAGGTTGTGTGAATAGTTCTGGTTCATCCACGTTCGCGCCACGGGTGCGCGCACGCTGTGCCTTCGGGAGCAAGAGTTGTGCCGCCTGTTGCGGCACGGCGGGCCGTGTCACCGGGAAAATATTTTTCGTGAAATTAGGATGTTGGCGCCGGCCTGTCCGCGGGTCGGCGCAGACGCGGCGGGAATCGGGCATGGCGTGGCGGGCACGCTCGCCCGATTGCTCCGGCCATGCCCGATTTGAATCTCGTGCGTGGGCGTGATGTGGAATCCGTGGCACCGTCAGCCGGACTCGACGGGTTCCCCGATCTTTTTGAAGTCGCGTTTGTCCAGGCCGTATTCCTGCATCTTGCGATAAAACGTCTTGGCGTCGACGCCGCAGTGTTGCGCGCTCTGGCCGATGTTGCCGTGGTAGCGGCGCAGGCACTGGACCAGGTAGGTTTTTTCGTAGTGCGCGAGAGCGTGTTGCCGGCCATCCTTGAACGGCTGGTTGATGAGGGAGGCGTCGGGTTCCTCCGGCCGCGAGCGTTCCGAACGCAGGGGCAATTCGATGCCGGCAAGATGATCCTCCTTGGCCATGACCGCGGCGCGTTCGATGGCATTGGCCAGTTCGCGCACGTTGCCGGGCCAGTCATGATCCATCATCGCATTCATCGCGTCGCGGCCGATGCCGCGCAGCGTGCGGCCGGTTTTTTCGCAGAAAACGCGAAGGAAATGTTCGGCCAGCAGCGGCACGTCTTCCATGCGTTCGCGCAGCGGCGGCAGCTGGATGCGCGCCACGTTCAGCCGGTAATACAGGTCCGAACGGAAGGTTCCCGCCGCCATCGCCTGCTCCAGGTTCTTGTTGGTCGTGGCCAGGATGCGCACGTCCACGGCGATGGTTTCGTTGCCGCCCACGCGCTGGATTTCCTTCTCTTGCAGCACACGCAACAGCTTCAGCTGCATGGCCGGCGAGATGTCGCCGATTTCGTCCAGCAGCAGGGTGCCGCCGGAGGCGTATTCGAACTTTCCGCGTCGCGCCTGCACGGCGCCGGAAAACGCGCCGCGTTCGTGCCCGAACAGCTCGCTTTCCAGCAGAGTCTCGGTCAACGCCCCGCAGTTGATGCGGACGAAACGCTGGTCGCGCCGGTGACTGTTGTAATGTATCGCGTGCGCGACCAGCTCCTTGCCGGTTCCGGTCTCGCCGGTGATCAGCACCGTGGTGTCCAGGTCGGCGAGGTTGCGCACCATCTCGAAGATTTCGGTCATGCGGGGGCTTTTGCTGACGATGCGGTCGAAGCGGTACGGATCGCCGACGCGCTCGCGCAGGGTGCGCACTTCCTCCACCAGGTCCTGGTGTTCCAGCACGCGTCGCACCACCAGCAGCAGTTCCTCCGGCGTGAACGGTTTCGGGATGAAATCGCTGGCGCCGGCCTTCATCGCATCCACGGCGGTTTCGACGGTCCCGTGCGCCGTCACGATTATGACCGGAAGCCGCGGCCGTTCGCGGCGGATATCCCGCAGCAGCTCGAGTCCGGACATGCCCGGCATGATCTGGTCGGTAAGCACCAGGCCGAAGCCGGCGCCGCGCAGCCGTTCCAGCGCTTCCGTGCCGGAAGACGCCGTGATCACGGTGAAGCCGGCGTCATTCAGGGCGGAACGACAGAGGTCGCGGTGCGCGCTCTGATCGTCGACAACCAGGATGGTGTTGCTGCTCATCGCGGCAATGCCTCCGGCAGAATGAAACTGAATGCGGTTCCCCGGTCCTCGGCGCTTTCGACCGTGACGCGGCCCCCGTGTGCCTCGACGATACGCGAGGCGATCGCCAGGCCGAGCCCGGTGCCGCCGGGCTTGGTGGTGAAAAAGGGCCGAAATACCTTGTGCAGGTTTTCCGGCGGGATGCCCGGACCGCTGTCCCGCACCATCACGGTGACCTGCCGCGCGCCGGGCCCGCGGCGCGTCTCCACCCGCAGCGTTCCCGCGTCCGGCATGGCCTGCATGGCGTTCTTCAGAACGTTGCCCAGGGCCTGTTCCATCTTGAACACGTCCATCTGCACCGGCGGCAGTTCCGGATCGAACGCGCGCTCGATGCGGTGCCGGCCGTTGAGGCCGCTGTCAATGTGGGAGGCCAGCAGATCGTTGAGCACGCCGTTGAGATCGGCCGGCATCGTGTGCAGGGAAAGCGTGCGGCTGTAGTCGAGCAGATCGGAAACGATGTTATTCATTTCGGCAATCGATGACTTCAGGTTTCGATAGGCCTGATGTTGCGTTTCCGTGCCGTCGCGTCCCGGTTGCATCGCCGTGGCGACCATCAGGATTCTGCCCAGCGCATTGCGGATCTGGTGCGCGATCCAGGCCGAGACCTGGCCCACGGAGGCCATCTTCTCCGCCTGGATCAGATCGCGTCGCATGGCCTTGGCGCGCGTGATGTCGCGCCCGATGCAAACCGTGCCGATGAGATTCCCGGCGTTGTCGTGCAACGGCGACAGCGTGAGCTCGACGTCGATCATTTCGCCGTTCTTGCGGCGCAAACTGATTTCGACATTCTGTACCGTTTGGCCGTTTTGCACGATCGCGTACAGGCGGTCGCGTTCCTGCGGGTCGCAATACAGGGGAGAAGAGGCACGGCTCACCACTTCGTCGCGCCGGTAGCCGAGGATGCGCTCCGCCGCGGCATTGAATTCCACGATGGAGCCGTCGAGCGCCGTGGTGGCGATCATGTCCGCCGAGTTGTCGAGGATGTTCGCCAGGTAGTCGTGCGTTTCCTTGTAGGTCAGGCGCTGTTCCTCGATCTTGCGCACGTGATCCTGAAGATCGGCCGCCATCTTGTTGAAGCCGCGCGCCAGCCAGCCGATCTCGTCCTTCCGGTCCACGCGGGTGCGCGCGCCGAGGTCGCCGGCCTGCACGCGCGCCATGTCCGTGCCCAGGGCCCGGATCGGGCGCATCACCAGCCGGTGGAATGCCATCTCGCTCATGAGGATCAGGATGACGAGGGCGATCAGGATTGCGCCCCCGGTCAGCATCGCGATGCGGCGCAATTCCTGTTCCAGGCTGATCTTGAGCTCATCGAGTGTGCGGGCTATTTTCGCCCGGGAAAGGCCGACCTCGACGCTCCCCAGGATCGTGCCGTTGTAATCGATGTCGCGCCGGACGATGAGCAGGCTGGCGTCGGCGCGCGCTTTTCCCAGCGATTCCATGAATTGTTCCGGCACCACGCCGGCACGGCTGACGGCGCCGTCCCGGACATCGGAGCGCTTGAGAAAATGCGTGATGGGCCGGCGGGCGCGGTTGAGAATCACGGCATAGACCACGTCGGCATCGGCGGAAAGCTCCTCGGCGTAGCCTTCGAGCAGAAGATAATCGTGCGCGAGGATGCCCTGGGGCGCGATGCGCGCGAGAAAAGTGGAATAGGCATTCCCCTTGTCCTGCAGCACACGCCGGAGATTTTGCGTGTCCTGCTCGAAGCGGTTCAGGGTGATATGGCGCTGGTTGAAATACAGGGTGACGCCCAGCGCGGCCATGGAAACGATGACGAAGGCCGCCAGCACCGGCAGGAAGCGCGCCTGGATGCCGTGCCGGCGCGAGACCCACCGGTCAGTGTGCACCGGCTTCCTCCTGTATCAGATTCCTGACGAGCGCGTACTGGCTGTCGTCGGCGGCTTCGAACCGTTCGATGCCGAGCTTCTTGAGAATCTCCCGCCCCTCGGGCCGGCGCCGGAGCCCGGTCAGTATCCGCTGGATGCGCTGCGCCAGTTTCGCATCCATGTCGTGGCGCACGGCTATCGGCAGATGCGGGATCGGCCGGCTCTCCGCCAGTATTCGCAGCTCGCGGAGATCGAGCCGCTGACGAATCTCGGGCTGCTGGAACACGGGTGGGCCCACGCCCGCGGCATCCGCCTCGCCGTTGTACACGGCCAGCAGGGCATTGGGGGGATTTTTGGTGAATATCGTGCGGTACTGTTCCGGTCCCAGCGCCGATTCCAGCAGCAGCGCTTTTGCCAGCACGTGGCTCACCATCGCGCCGGGATCGCCGAAGGCGATGGTCTTGCCTTTCAGGTCGCGGACTTTCGCGAGTTTCGAGTCGCGGCGCGTGACGATGATCGCCCTGATCGTGCAATCGGTGTTATCGCACAGCTTGGCGATGGCCCGGTAGCCCGCCGTCTCGTGGGCCTGCACGTATTGCATCTGGTTCAGGTGCACCAGGTCGAATTCCGCGGCATAGACCCGGCGCATGAAGGAGTCGAAATCCTTGTCGGTTTCGATGCGCACATGACGGCCCAGTTCGCGCGACAGTTGCGCCGCGAGCGGCGTGAAGTGGCGCACCGTGATCTGCGCGTTCCAGCGGGGGAATACTCCGAAAATGACGGGATCGGAACCGGCGACGGCGATCCGCGGCGCGATGAGGCACAGGACGATCAGGCCGATCCAGGCCCGGGGCATTACGCGCTCCATGGTTGTCGTGACGATACCGTAAAGACTTACGGCAAGGCCCCGTTAACCGCGCGAATGACTGAAGATTTTGAAAGGCTGGCTGAAACAGGCCACCGCTCGTCCTCCGCATCCAATTTATAATTTCAGCTGATGGGCAGAGAGACGCGACAGCCCTATATTTTCTTCCACCAGAGTGACAGGTGGGGCAGGTAGGTCACCAAGGCCAGCCAGACCAGCATAATAAGGAGAAACGGCAGGGCGGCCCGGAACAGGCTCAGGATCGGTTCGCGGAACCGCTGGCTGGCGAGAAACAGGTTGATGCCGACCGGCGGGGTGAGGTAGCCGATTTCCAGGTTGGCGAGGAAGATGATGCCGAGGTGCACCGGATCGACGCCGAAATGCAGCGCCAGCGGCAGGATCAGCGGCACGATCACCATGGTGGCCGAGAAAATGTCCATGACGCAGCCGACCGCGAGCAGGAAAATATTCAGCAACAGCAGGAATTGCAGCTGGCTTTGCACGCCCTGCTCCAGCAGCGACAGCATCTTCATGGGAATCTGGGCGTCGATCAGGAGGTTGGTCAGGCCGAGCGCGATGCCGAGGATGATCAGCAGGCTGCCCACCAGCACGCAGGTCTCGCGGAACACCTCGTAGTACACGGCGCGCGTGCTCAGGCGCCGGTGGATCACGGTTTCCAGCAACAGCGCCCAGGCCGCGGCGCAGGAGGCCGCCTCGGTCACGGTCACGTAGCCGCCGAGCAGCCCGCCGATGATGCCGGCGGGCAGCAGGATGTCCCAGAATCCGGCGCGCGCGGCGGCGACCAGCGCCGGGAATGAAAATACATGCCGGGGGATGCCGATGCGGTGGGAGGTCACCATGGCGTACAGCCCCAGCATGACCAGCAGGATCGTCCCGGGAACGATGCCCGCGGTGAACAGCTGCTCGATGCTGACGCCGGCGACGATGCCGTACAGCAGCACCGCCAGGCTCGGCGGGAACAGCAGGCCGAGCGAGCCGGACGAAGTCAGCAGGCCGAGCGAGAAGCGCTTGGAATAGTTTTCGCCGACCAGCATCGGGTACAGCAGCCCGCCGAGCGCCAGGATGGTGACGCCGGAGGCACCGGAGAAGGCGGTGAAGAAGGCGCACACCGTCAGCGACACGATAGCCAGCCCGCCCGGCATCCAGCCGAAGGCGGCGTTGAACAGCTGCACCAGCCGTTGCGGCGCGCCACCGCGCGCGAGCGTCACCCCCGCGAGCGTGAACAGCGGGATCGCCATGAGATTGGGCGAGGAGGTGAGGCGCAGCATTTCCACCAGCATCACCGCCGGATCGAGTCCGGCCGCATGCGTGGCGATCAGGCTGCCGGCGCCCAGCACCACGAACAGCGGCACCCCGAGCGCGGCAATCAGGACCAGCAGGATAACGATGGCGAGCGTCATGCGGCGCGCTCGCGCAGGCGCGGGCCGATCACGAAGCGCATGGCGAAATGCAGCGTCAGCAGCAGGAAGCCCAGCGGGATGACGATGCTGAGCAGGGCGATCCATTGCTCGCCGGCGGGGGCATTGAGCCACTCCTGGTACCAGAAGCGCGCCGCCGCCCAGCCGATGACGCCGCATACCAGCGCGGAAAACAGGAATATCGGCCGCTCCAGGCGGCGGTGCCAGATCTCCGGCAGCCAGGCGGCGATGATCTCGACCTTGATGTGGCGTTCGCGCACGGCCATGACGGCGCCGAGAAAACTCACCCACAGCACCAGATGGCGGATCAGGACGTCGGCGCCGGGAATCGAGTAGTGAAAGAAATTGCGCAGGATGATTTCGACCAGCGACAGGGCGAGCATCAGGGCCAGTCCGAAAATCGCGCAGGCGCTTTCGATGCCGGTGAAGTAATACTCGAGCCTGGCGGTCCAGGTGCGGTTGCGGACGGCTTGCGATCCCAGCCGGGTCACTTCCCGGCTTTCCGCGCGCGGTAGGCGTCGAGCTCCTGGCGCGCGCGGGCGTACAGCGCGGCCGGGATGTAATTGTCCTTGGCCAGCGCCGCGGCGGCACGATCGCGCAGATCGTAGAGCACGGCGTCGCTGTCCTTCCATTCATTGGTGAAGGTGATGCCGTGTTGCTTCAGCACCTGCAGGCTTTTCTCGTTGTCGCGCCGGGTTTCCACGAGCAGGCGCCGGCCGGCCTCGTCGCCGGTGCGGCGCAGCAGTTCCCGCAGGTCCGCCGGCAACTTGTCGAAGAACTGGCGTGACACCAGCAGCCCGCCGATGCCGTCCATCACCGGCACCGCGGTCATGTAGGACGTCTTGGAGAACCATTGCAGGGCGATGGCGCCGAGGGGCGGCGCGATGGTGGTGTCGATCAGGCCGGTGGAGAGACTGGTGAAAACCTCGGTGATCGGCAGCGGCACCGGCGAAATGTTGCTGGCGGTGAAGAAGGCGGTGCCGAGCGGGTCGCCCTGCCACAGCCAGATGCGCCGTTTCCTCAGGTCATCGAGGGAGTAGATGGGGTGTTTGGAGAACAACTGGATGAAGCCGACCTCCATCCAGCCGAGCAGCTCGAAGCCGTTGTCGCGGAACCCCTGGCGGATCTCCGGCATGAGCTGCGCGCGTACATGGTCGACCTCGTCGTAGCTGCGGAACAGGAACGGGATTTCCAGCACGCGCACCGGCGAATAGATGTAGCCGATGCCGTGCCCGGTCATGGCGCCGCCGTGCAGCTGGCCGAAACGGATCTTGCGCAGCACGTCGGGCTCGTCGCCCGAGACGCCGCCGGCATAGAGCTTGAACGTGAGCCGGCCGTTGCTTTCCTTCTCCACGCTTTTCGCCCAGTCGGCGATGATGTTCATCCAGGTGGAGCCCTGCGGCGCCAGCGTGGCGAATTTGAGGACGTAGGCGTCCTGCGCCTGCGCCATGGGAAGCCAGAGCATCAATAGCAACAACGCGAAAAATTTTCTCAGAACCATTCCTTTTCCTTCGCGAGCAATTGCCCGGCTTTCTGCTTGGCGATGGCGTTGACCAGCGCCATTTCCGGAAACAGGTCGGACGGCGCGTCGATGACCGCCGTCAGCCGCTCGTGAAACTGGCGGCGGTCGAGTTGCTGGCGCGCGAGATACTGGGCGCGCAGCAGGTCGCCCAGCAGCAGCTTGCCGTCGCTGGCGGCGCGGGCCTTGTCGAAGTGGCGCGCGGAGCGCTCGAAGTCGCCGCCCAGCATCGGCGGCTTGGCGCCGTAATAGACGCCGAAGAACAGGTGCGCGCCGCCGTGATAATAGTTTTCATCGAGTTCGAGCACGCGCGCCATCAGCGCCGCCGCCTTGCCCATGTCGGCGATGCGCGCCGGGTCGTCGCGGTTCATGTCGATCCACTTGCCCCAGCAGGAGGCGGACCAGAACAGTGCCGGCACGGCGCTTTTGTCGAGCGCGGCCAGCCGGCGTTCCAGCTCGTCCTGGGGCAGGGCGGCGACGTCGCCGGCGAGCCCCGCGGCGGCCAGCGCCTGCAGGGCGTGCTCCAGCCCGCGGCGGTACAGCGCGGAGGCGCGCCGGTTGTCCTCGTCCTCGAGGAAACCGTAGGCATAGCCGTAAAATCCCTGAGCCGCCTGCAGCCGCAGCTCGGCGTTGCCGGGCAGCTCCAGGATCAGGCCTTCGATCAGCTTGAGATTGGCCGGAATCGCGGCGCGCGCCAGTTCCAGGTCGGTCTCGCGGTTCATGGCGACATTGCCGCTGTCGAGGATGGACAACGACGAGCGCGCCACCATCTGGCCCATGGAGCAGGCATTCAGCAACAGGCCACACAGAACGATCGACGCAACTCTTATTATTAAGTGAGGGGGCAAGGCAGGCCGCGCCGGGGCGAGTGCGGACAGGGGTTTGATTTTGACCTGCATGGTTATGGGCGCGCCCTGATAATTAATAATGTATGCTGCGCACCAGCTTATCGTTCAGGTTGACCAGGCGCAAGGAGCGAAGATTATTCCATTGTCAGTTTCCAGCAAGGACATTCTCGGTGCCGACGGTCCGCTGGCCGCGCGGCTTCCGGGCTTCACGCCGCGCCGCGCGCAGCAGGAGATGGCGGCCCGCATCGAGCAGGCGCTGGCGGATTATTCCGCCTTCATCGCCGAGTCGGGCACCGGCACCGGCAAGACCTACGCCTACCTGGTGCCGGCGCTGCTGTCGGGACGGAAAATCCTGATCTCGACCGGCACGCGCCACCTGCAGGACCAGCTGTATCACCGCGACCTGCCGCTGGTGCGCGACGCATTGGCGGTGCCGGTCAGCACCGCCCTGCTCAAGGGGCGGGCCAATTACCTGTGCCGCCATCGTCTCGAACGCGCGGGCACCGAGGGGCCGTTGACCGGCCGGCGCGAGCAGTCGAATCTGGTGCGCGTCAGCGAGTGGAGCACGCGCACGCGACGCGGCGACATCGCCGAGATGGACGCGATCCCCGAGGATTCCGAGCTGTGGCCGCTGGTGACCTCCACCGCCGACAACTGTCTCGGCAGTTCCTGTCCGGATTACGAGGAGTGCTTTGTCAACCGCGCGCGGCGCGAGGCGTTGGCCGCGGACGTGGTGGTGGTCAACCATCATTTGTTCTTCGCCGACCTGGCGCTGCGCGAGGAAGGCTTCGGCCAGCTGCTGCCCGGCGTGGAGGCGGTGATTTTCGACGAGGCGCACCAGCTGCCGGAGGTGGCGTCGAACTTTCTCGGCATCTCGCTCGGCGGCCACCAGCTCGTGAGCCTCGCCCGCGACACTGTCGCGGAGGATCTGAAGGAGCACAGCGGCGTCGCCGGTCTGCCGGCGGCGGCGCAGTCGCTGGAGCGGGCGACCGCCGATTTTCGCCTGGCCTTCGGCGTGGAACCGCGCCGCGACGCCTGGGACCGGCTGGAAAACGCCAAGGCCGTGCACGCGGCGCTGGCGCAAGTGAAAACGCGCCTGACGGATCTGTCCGCGGCGCTGGACCAGGCCGCGGGCAAGGGGCAGGGACTCGCTAACTGCGCGCGCCGCGCCTCCGACCTGCTCGACCGGCTGCTGATGATCAGTGAGAGCACGCCGTCGGATTACATCGCCTGGTTCGAGACCACGGCGCGCAGCTTCATGCTGTATCTCACGCCGCTCGACATCGCCACGGCGTTTCGCGAGCGCACCGGCGAGGGTAAAAAGAAAGCATGGATCTTTACCTCGGCCACGCTCGCGGTCAAAAAAAGCTTCGCCCATTTCCAGGCCAAGCTGGGGCTGGAGCAGGCCGAGACCGGTTTGTGGGACAGCCCTTTCGATTACGCGCGCCAGACACTTTTATATATTCCGCCCGGCCTGCCCATGCCTGCGGCGCCGGATTACACCGACCGCGTGATCGACGCGGCGCTGCCGGTGCTGGCCGCCAGCCGCGGGCGCGCGTTCATACTTTTCACCAGCCACCGTGCGCTCAAGGCCGCGGCCGTGCGCCTGCGCGATGTTTTGGATTATCCGCTGCTGGTGCAGGGCGACGTGCCGCGCTCGGAACTGCTGCGGCGTTTCCGCGACCTGGGCAACGCCGTGCTGCTCGGCACCAGCAGTTTCTGGGAAGGCGTGGACGTGCGCGGCGAGGCGCTGTCCTGCGTGATTATTGACAAACTCCCATTTGCTTCACCCGACGACCCGGTGCTGCAGGCGCGCGCGGCGGCCATGGAGCAGGCCGGGCGCAGCCCGTTCACGGATTATCAGCTGCCGGAGGCCGTGATCACCCTGAAGCAGGGCGTGGGCCGCCTGATCCGCGACGAAAACGATCACGGCGTGCTGATGCTGTGCGACCCGCGCCTGCTGAGCAAGGGTTACGGCAAGACCTTTCTCGCCAGCTTGCCGCCCATGCCGCTGACGCGGAGCCTGCGGGACGTCGAGGCCTTCTTCGCGCGCGACGATTCCACCCGCCAGGAGGCGCGTGAGGCCTCGCCCGCATGACGGTTTTGCGCAAGCTCGTGCATTTCCTGGCTTTCGGCTTCGGCGCCGGCAAGGCGCCGGTGGCGCCGGGCACCTTCGGCACGCTGGCGGCGATCCCGCTTTATCTTCTGCTCATGTACCTGCCCTGGCCGCTGTATGCGGCAATCGTGCTGGGGATGTTCGCGCTGGGCGTGTGGTTGTGCCAGGTGACGGAACGCGATCTCGGTGTGCACGATCATCCCGGCATCGTGTGGGACGAGATCGTCGGATACCTTATTACCATGTTCATGGCGCCTGCGGGATGGGTGTGGATCGTGGCCGGCTTCGTCCTGTTCCGGCTGTTCGATATCTGGAAACCGTTCCCCATCCGCCAGCTCGAGCGCCGCATCCAGGGCGGGTTCGGCAACATGCTCGATGACGCTCTCGCCGGTTTTTATGCGCTGGCCGTGTTGCAGGGACTGGTGTACCTGACGATCGCCAGAGACGCATGAGTTTCGGGTATCCTTCCGGACAAACAACAAACCTGAAAATCACATGACGCCATCGACTGAACTCAGACGCTCGCTGTCTTTGGCACAGATCACGCTGTACGGGCTGGGCACCATCCTCGGCGCCGGCATCTATGTACTGGTCGGCAAGGTCGCCGGCCTGGCCGGACTGTACGCGCCGGTGGCGTTCGTCGTGGCCGCGGCACTGGCGGCGCTGACGGGCCTGTCCTACGCCGAGTTGTCGGCGCGCTACCCGCGCAGCGCGGGCGAGGCGGTGTACGTGCAGGAAGGATTGCACTTGCGCCCGCTCTCGGTGCTGGTCGGTTTTCTGATCATCCTGACGGGCGTGGTCTCGGCCTCCACCATCGCCAACGGTTTCGTCGGTTATCTGCATGTGTTCCTGCCGGTGCCCGACTGGCTCGCGATCGCGCTGCTGGTGCTGCTGCTCGGCGCGCTCGCCGCCTGGGGCATCAGCGAATCGGTGATGGCGGCATCACTGATCACGCTGGTCGAAGTAGGCGGCCTGATCCTGGTGCTGTTCGTGGCCGGCGACAGCCTGGGCGAGCTGCCCGAACGTTTGCCCGAGCTGATTCCGCCGGTCGATGCCGGCGTGTGGCACGGCATACTGCTCGGCGCCTTCATCGCGTTCTACGCCTTCATCGGTTTCGAGGACATGGTGAACGTGGCCGAGGAAGTCAAAAACCCGACGCGCCTGCTGCCGCTCGCCATTCTCATCGCCATCGTGGTCTCGACCATCCTGTACCTGCTGGTGGCGCTGGTGGCGGTGCTGGCGCTGCCGCCGGCGGAACTGGCGCAGAGCCGCGCGCCGCTGGCGCTGATCTACGAGCGCGCCACCGGCTCCGCGCCGGTGCTCATCAGCCTGATCAGCATCTTCGCCGTGGTCAACGGCGCGCTGATCCAGATCATCATGGCCGCGCGCGTGCTGTACGGCATGAGCCGCGAGGGTTGGCTGCACGGCGTCTTCGGCCGGGTGCATCCCGTGACGCAGACGCCGTTGATATCCACGGCGCTGGTGACGCTGGTGGTGCTGGTTCTCTCCCTGTGGCTGCCGCTGGTGACGCTGGCGAAGGCGACCAGCTTCATCGTGCTGGTGGTGTTCGCGCTGATCAATCTCGCGCTGGTGCGCATCAAGCGCCGCGATCCGCGCCCCGCGGGCATAAGGGTCTATCCGGCGTGGATTCCGGTCGCGGGATTTCTCTCGGCCACGGCCTTCGTGCTGTTTCAGCTGTACCAGCTGACCGGAAACTGACGCCATGGAAACCCTGCTGATTTATCTCGTGGTGGGCGCGTTCGTCGGCCTGATCGCCGGCCTGCTCGGCGTCGGCGGCGGTCTCATCATCGTGCCGGCGCTGGTGTTCGTGTTCCAGGGGCAGGGCGTGGATCCGGCCGTGATCGTGCACCTGGCCATCGGCACCTCGCTCGCGACCATCGCCATCACCTCGATCTCCTCCATGCGCGCGCATCACCGGCACGGCGCGGTGCAGTGGGAGGTGTTCCGCAAACTGACACCCGGCATTGTGGTCGGATCGTTGCTCGGCGCGGTGATCGCCGATTTCCTGCCGACCAAGGCGATGCGCCTGTGGTTCGGAATTTTCGAGCTGCTGGTGGCGGCGCAGATCGGTTTCAATCTCATGGTAGCGCCGCGCGGGCACCTGCCCGGCACGCTGGGCACGAACATCGCCGGCGGCGTCATCGGCGCGATATCGGCGGCGCTGGGCATCGGCGGTGGCACCCTGACCACGCCGTTCATGGTGTGGTGCAATTTTTCGCTGCGGCAGGCGGTCGCCACCTCCAGCGCCTGCGGCCTGCCCATCGCCCTGGCCGGCACCGCCGGTTTCGTCGCCACCGGCTGGAACGAACCCGGCCTGCCCGGCTGGAGCAGCGGCTATCTCTACTGGCCGGCGTTCGCCGGGATCGTCATCTCCAGCCTGTTGTTCGCTCCGCTCGGCGCGAAGCTGACCCACACCCTGCCGGTCAGCGTGCTGCGCCGTTTCTTCGCCGTGTTTCTGGCGGTGCTGGGCGTGCGCATGTTAATTGGATAAACGGCCTGTCGCGGAAGCGGCCGGCGCGTTATCCTTGCGCGCATGGAACTCGAAACGCTGGCACGCGCCGTCAGCCATGAACTGAAACGCCAGGGCCTGATGCTGACCACGGCCGAATCCTGCACCGGCGGCTGGGTGGCACAGATAATGACCTCGATCGCGGGCAGCTCCGAATGGTTCGAGCGCGGTTTCGTCGCCTACACCAACCTCGCCAAGCGCGAGATGCTGGGGGTGAAGACCACCATATTGTCGCGCCACGGCGCGGTCAGCGAGCCGACCGCGCGCGCCATGGCCGAGGGCGCGCTGGCCCATTCGCACGCGCAGGTGGCGCTCGCCATCACCGGCATCGCCGGGCCCAGCGGCGGCACGCCGGAGAAACCGGTCGGCACCGTGTGTTTCGCTTGGGCCGGGAAGAAGCGCGACACCCGCAGCATCAAACAGGTGTTTTCCGGCGACCGCGAGAGTGTGCGGCGGCAGTCGGTGGCCATAGTGCTTCAGGGTTTGCTTGATTACCTGAATCCGTAGCGGGTAAACATGGTCTGTTTCTGAATTTTATTGCAAAGACGACCAATATCTTTTTCAAACTGATAAGACAAACAAAGAGTCATTGCTATGTATCTCCATGACACACGGCATGTAACACAACAATGACGCTGCCAGACATAAATGCGCTGAGCGAACAGGCGCTGACTTTTATTGAGAGCGGCAACCTTCCACAGGCCTGCACGCTGTATGAACAGATCTGCCAGATCGACCCGCAGGATGCCGAGGCCTGGATGATGCTTGGCGCCGTCAAAAGTGAGCTCGGCCGCACCTCAGAAGCCTGCACCGATCTGCAGAAGGCGATACGGATTCGGCCGGAGTTTGCCGAAGCTCATTTCCAGCTTGGTAATCTGATGCGTGTGCAGGAAAGATATCAGGAAGCCGTGGAGCACTTGCGCCAGGCCGTGACGCTCGAACAAGACTATACAGAGGCGTGGATCGTCCTCAGCGGTTTGTATGGATTGCTCAAGCAAATGGAAAAGGCCGAGTATAGTTGTCGACGGGTTCTGGAGTTGCAGCCCGACTCGACTGATGCTTATGTGAATCTTGCCAACGCCCTATTTGAGCAGGGTAATTTCGATGGTGCAGCTGAAAATTACCAAAATGCTTTGGCGAAGCAAGCGACACTGCCCATGGTGTGGCTCATGCTTGGCCGGGCACACAGGTGTGCACAACGGTTGCAGGAAGCGGAAAACTCCTTGCGCCGGGCCCTCGCGCAGGAACCCGCATCCATCGAAGCGCACCTGGAGCTCGGCCATGTTCTCAAGGCGGAAAACCGGGTCGATGAGGCTCGTGCTCATTATGAAGAGGCGTTGCGATTGAGGCCCGATGAACCCGAGGCGCATGTCGCCTTGGCATCAGTGCTTCTCAACCAGGACCGGCTGCACGACGCTCTGGTCAGTTGCCAGCAGGCTTTGCGGCTCAAACCCCATCAGCCGATCGTGCACTTCAACATGGGTGTATTGCTGCAGAAACTCGGACGCTCGGCAGCGGAGGGTGAGGATGAGGCGGAGGCGGAGGCGGAGGCGGAGGCGCATTACCGCGAGGCGATTCGGCTCAAGCCAGATTTCGTGGAGGCATATCACAATCTGGGTCGGTTACTCATGAATCGGGGTGAAATGCCAGGCGCCCGTGAATATTTTGAGAAAATATTGCATTACCAACCTGACAACACCGTAGCCCGATATGTCCTGGCTTCCTTGGGAGCAGCGCCCGTACCAGGCACCGCTCCATCTGATTACGTCACTGAATTGTTCAATGACTATGCCGACATATTTGATAAACACGTCGTGCAGAAGCTGGGATATCGGATACCGGAGCGCCTTCGCAGCGCGGTAGGGCAAGTCTTGGGGCAGTCCAAAAGCTGCCTCAATGTGCTCGACCTTGGATGCGGCACCGGCCTTTGTGGGGTGCTTTTTCGCGATATCGCTACCCGGCTTACCGGTGTCGACCTCTCCGCCAAGATGATCGACAAAGCCAACCAGCGTGGTGTCTATGATGAATTGATTTTGACAGACCTCACAAAGGCTTTGCGCACACCCGGCGCCGTCTACGATCTGATCATTGCTGCAGACGTGTTCATCTACGTTGGCGAATTGGACTCGGTATTCGAGGCATCCAAGGCAGCGCTGAAACCCGGCGGTTATTTCGCTTTCTCGCTGGAAGCGGCCGACGAAACCGAGGGTTGTGTATTGCGTCCCTCGGGTCGCTATGCCCACTCCATCGACTACATCCGCCGATTGTCCCAGTCTCAGATGCTTCAGGAAATTGACCTCAGTCATGTCACTATTCGCAAGGAAAAAGACCAGGCTATCCCAGGCTACATATTTATCCTGCGCCAACCGGATTCCTGAAGGCAACGAGACTGGGCGCTTTGAAGCGATAAACAGCCCGGAGTCGAACTGGATTTTCCCCACGGCCCTTTCAAACGACTGTTTTTCACGGCCGCGGCCAGCCTGTTCTGTTAGGGCTAGGCCATGGGACGGGAATTGTGGAATAATCGTTTTCACACCTGGTTTTCACAATACTGAACACCGTTTCGGCGGACCGCCGCAGGAGAACAGAGCATGGACACGAACAAGACCAAGGCGTTGAACATGGCCCTGGGACAGATCGAGAAGCAGTTCGGCAAGGGCTCGGTCATGCGCCTCGGCGACGCCGGGGTGGCGCAGCAGGTGGAGGCGGTTTCCACCGGTTCGCTGGGTCTGGACATCGCCCTCGGCATCGGCGGCCTGCCGCGCGGGCGGGTGGTCGAGATCTACGGGCCGGAATCCTCGGGCAAAACCACGTTGTCCCTGTCCGTGGTGGCCCAGATCCAGAAATTGGGTGGGGCCGCGGCCTTCATCGACGCCGAGCATGCCCTGGACCCGCTGTACGCCAAGAAACTGGGCGTGAACATCGACGACCTGCTGGTATCGCAGCCGGATTCCGGCGAGCAGGCGCTGGAAATTGCCGACATGCTGGTGCGCTCGGGTGGTGTGGACGTGGTGGTGATCGACTCGGTGGCGGCGCTCACGCCCAAGGCCGAGATCGAGGGCGAGATGGGCGATTCGCACATGGGCCTGCAGGCGCGCCTGATGAGCCAGGCGCTGCGCAAGCTGACCGCCAACATCAAGCGTTCCAACACCCTGGTGGTGTTCATCAACCAGATCCGCATGAAAATCGGCGTCATGTTCGGCAATCCCGAGACCACCACCGGCGGTAACGCGCTCAAGTTCTACGCCTCGGTGCGCCTC
>JBFMBB010000042.1:0-17721 GCA_040755435.1 Pseudomonadota bacterium
GAGGAGAGTGATTTTCTCGCCGAGATCGCGCGGGAAGGGATTGAGGCTGCGACGCGCTGAATAAAGTTACAAAGTACAAAGTTCAGAGTACAGAGTTAAAACCTGCCACCATCAAACTCTGAACTCTTACGGGTAGAACGCCTTCTTCATCTGCTCGAAATCCGGAATCAGCATCAGTCGCCCCTCCACCTTGAGACCGGCGGCGATGTAGGGGGAATTCGGCAATTCGGAGCTTTCCGCCACCGGCTGGCTGCCGTCCAGCAGCTGCGGCCGTGGTTCACCGGTGGCGAACATGGCGAAGAACTCCCAGTCCTTGCGTCCGCCCAGCGGGTAAAAAATGACGAGCTTGCCGGAGGCGGATACGGCCCGGGGCGAAGCGCCCAGCAGCGTTTCGAAGGAAATCACCGGAACCGCGAGCGTGCGCCAGCCGATGGCGCCGTGCAGCCACGCCTGGCCGAACGGCACCGGAGCCAGGTTCTGCATGTTGATCACTTCCGCCACTGCCGCGCTCGGCACCAGCAGCGTCGAACCTTCCAGCGGGACCTCCAGCGAATGCAGGCGCGGACCGGTGCCGGGTTTTTTCATCATGCGTCTCCCAGGCTCTGCAGATAAGCCACGATGGCACGGGGATCGAACACCAGCACGATCTGATTGCCCGTCACCCAGGCGCCGGAAAACAGATGACCCTGGCGCGTCGGCGCCCGCCCGAGCGGTGTGAAGGACGAAATCACGGTCTCCGAGCGCGGCAACAGCTGGACCTCGCGCGCCACCAGTCCGACGGCGTGCGGCAGCGCTTCCAGGAACACCGCGCGATGCCAGTCGTCATGCCGCATCGGCCGCAGCATCCCGTCCAGGCCATAAGCCGGCAGGCGCTTCGAACGCAGCGTTTGCCACGCCGCGACCTTGCCCTCGGAGGACGGGTTGATGATGAGGTGTTCGCGCTGCTCGATGGTGAAACCCGAGGCGCTGGGCAGGAGGTAACTGGTGTCTCCCAGCTGCAGGCGCAGATACTGATTCGGGTCGGCCAAGGTTTTTATCCCGTTGCGGCCGGCGGTTTACGTCGACCGGCCCTTGGCGAGCAGGGCGTCGATGTTGTTGAACAGCTCCTCTTCCTGGTAGGGCTTGCTCATGTACATGTCCACGCCCAGCTCGAAGGCCTTCTGCCGGTGCTTGGCGCCGGCACGCGAGGTGATCATGATGATCGGAATGTGCTTCAGGTTCTCGTCGGAGCGCACGCGCGTGGTCAGCTCGTAGCCGTCCATGCGCGGCATCTCGATGTCGACCAGCATCACGTCCGGGACGTGATCGCGCAGCTGCTCGACGGCGTCGAGTCCGTCCTTGGCCACCAGCACGTCCATGCCGCGTTTCTGCAGGTGCTTGCTGGTGACCTTGCGCACCGTGAGCGAGTCGTCCACCACCATGACCACCGGACGCGTCCGCACCTCCTGCGCCACCTTGCCCTCCGGGCGGTGCTCGAAGTGGATGACGTCGTCGCGGAACCACAGCCCGGGGATGTCCAGGATGAGAATCACGCGTCCGTCGCCGAGGATGGTGGCACCGGCGAGCCCCTTGATCGCGGACAGCTGCGGGCCGAGCGATTTGATCACGACTTCGCGCGTGCCGCCCAGGCCGTCGACCTGGATCGCGACTTCGCGCGTGCCGGTGCGCGCCAGCAGCACCGGCACCTTCTTGCCGTTGCGCGGCTGTGACGCGATGTTCAGGCGCTGTCCCAGGTGCATGTACGGGTAAACCTGTTCATTGTGGGTCAGCAGCGGATTCTTGCCCATCGAAATGCCGGCGATCTTCTCGATCGGGAATTCGACGATGTTCACCACCGAACCGAGCGGCACGGCGAACAGCTGGTCGCCCACGTACACCATCAGCGCCTGGGTGATGGATAGCGTCAGCGGCAGGCGGATGATGAAGGTCGTGCCCACGCCCGCCTCGGTATCCACCGACATGCTGCCGCCCAGCTGTTTCACTTCGCTGTGCACCACGTCCATGCCCACGCCGCGCCCGGAGACATGCGTGATCGTTTCCGCGGTCGAGAATCCGGCCATGAGAATGAACTGGATCAGCTCTTCTTCCGACAGGGCGGCGTCGGGCTGCATCAGGCCGCGCTCGATCGCCTTGCGACGGATGCCCTGGATGTTGAGGCCGGCGCCATCGTCGGAAAAACGGATGATGACTTCGCTGCCTTCCTGCGAGGTGGCGATGTTGATGCGGCCGTGCGGCGGCTTGCCCCGGCGGCGGCGCTCGGCCTCGGACTCGATGCCGTGATCGATGCTGTTGCGGATCATGTGCTCGAACGGCCCGATCATGCGCTCCAGCACGTTGCGGTCGAGCTCGACCTCGGCGTTCTCGAGATTGAGCTCCACGCGCTTGCCCAGCTCGCGCGCGGTCTGGCGCACGATGTGGCGCAGGCGCGCGGCCTGGGTGGAGAAACCCACCATGCGCGTGCGCATCAGGCCTTCCTGCAGCTCGGTGTTGATGCGCGCCTGCTGCTGCAGCACGGCTTCGGCCTCGCCGACGAAGTTGCCGAGATTGTTCTGGATGGTGCCGAGGTCGTGCAGGCTTTCCGCCAGCGAGCGTGACAACTGCTGCAGGCGGCTGAAGCGGTCGAATTCGAGCGGATCGAAATCGGCGGCGCCGCCTTCGGCGGTCCCCTCATGCTCCATGCGATAGAGGATCTGCGATTCGGACTGGATTTCCAGCTCGCGGATCTGGTCGCGGAAACGCACGATGTTGCGCGACAGCTCGGAGAGGTTGTCGCGGAAGCTGTAAATCTGCTGCTCCATGCGCGAACGCGAGAGACTCACTTCGCCCGCGTAGTTGACCAGTTCGTTCAGCAGGCTGGTGTTGACGCGCACCTGCCCGCGCCGCTCCATCTTCTCGGGCCACTGCTGGTCTGCGGTTTCCGGCAGGTCGCGGCGCTCTTCGATTTCGTCGACGGCGGGCGGCGCCGCGGGCTCGACATCCGGCACGGTCTCCTCGGTAGCCGGCGCCGCGGCTTCGGCGACGGGCTCCCCGGCGGGCGCGCTTTCCGGAACTTCCGCAACGGGCGCCGGCGCCGCGTCCGGCAGCGGCTGGCCGGAGGACAGCGCCACCAGCTTGGCGTTGAGCACGCTGGTGTCGCGCACCGGTTTGCCCTCGCGCGCGTTATCCAGCATCACCACCAGCATGTCGTGCGCTTCGTCGAGCAGGTCGAATACCTCGTTGCTCGCCGCCACCTTGTTGTCTTCGATGTTCTTGAGCAGGGTTTCGGTGTTGTGGCTCAGATTGCCCATGGACATGGCACCGGCCATGCGCGCGCCGCCCTTGAGCGTGTGCAGCGAGCGCTTGAGGTCCGCCACCTGCGTCCGGCCGCCCGGCTGGCTGCGCCAGCGGGTCAGGGCCTCTTCGATGGCGGCCAGGATATCCGTCGCCTCTTCCTGGAAAATTTCCAGCAGCTCGGGGTCGATCTGCTCGACCTCGGCGGGCTCGGTGACGGCCGCGACAGGAGGTGGCGCCTTCGCAACCGGCGCCGGCCTGGCCGGTGGCGGCACGGGCGGCGGCACGATCTCGACCGCTTCCGGCGTCGCCTCGACACTGGTTTCCTCGACCCGCGGCGGCGCGGCCGGCGCCGCTTCGGCGCGCTCTGCCACCACGATGCGCTGATTTTCCAGGCGCAGATCGTGCGCCAGATCGGCGAATTCCCGGCGCAGTTCCCCGGAGGACGTGGCGCCGCTGTTCAACAGCTCAACCAGCCGCCGGACGCAGGCCTCGAACCGGCTCACCAGGTCGAGGTAAGTGTCGTTCAGCGGGATGTTTTCGGTCTTGAGCGTGTGCAGCAGTTTTTCGGTTTCGGCGCAGGACTCCGACATGACCTGGATACCGAGCGAGCGCGCGTTGCCCTGCAAGGTATGCGCGGAACGGAAAAACGATTCCGTCACGAAGCACACACCGCCGCTCTCGCGACACTTCGCGACCTGCTGGCGGATGTTGTCCAGATTGCCGAGGGCCTCGGTGCTGAAGATCTCCAGCAGCGTGCGCTCGAGCTTCGGCAAATCGCCTTCCTCGGCCGGGGCCGGGGCCGGGGCTGTGTCCGGCGGCGTGGCGGCCGGCCGGCCTGTGGCGACCGCGGGCGCCTTGGGCACGACCGGCACTCCGCCCTGTGCCAGGGCGCGCGCGCTTTCGCGCAAGGCCTCGACATCGATGCCGTGCGGCGACCCGCCGGCCAGCACGTCGATCAGCGGCGGCAGCGCGTCCTGCGTCGTTTGCAACAGCTCGACGATCGCGGCGGACGGGGCGATCTTGCCCTCGCGTATGCGGTTGAGCACGTTCTCCACGTCCCAGGCGAGCTCCGCCACTTCGCTCGCGCCCACCATGCGGCCGCTGCCCTTGAGCGTGTGGTAGCCGCGGCGCAGTTCGGTCAGGGCATTCTGGTTGTCCGTGTCCTCGCGCCAGACAACGAACTTGTTCCGGATGTTCTCGAGCACCTCGCGCGCGTCCTCGATGAAGATATCCATGATCTCGGCGTCGAAATCCGCATCCACCGCGGGACGAGCCGGGGCCGCGGATTTGGCGGCCGGCGGCGCCGGGGCCTTTTGTCCGGTCTCGGCCGGCGGCGCCGGGGCATTTTCAGCCACGGCTTCGAATTCCGCTGCCGGTTCCGGTGCCGGCGCCGGGGCGCTGGTGCGCAGGGTCATGCGCCGGCCGGCCAGGGCCGACATGGCGGTGAAGGATTGCTTCAGCGTATCGACGATCTCATCCGACAGCCGTGCCGGATCTGCCGCCACCAGCGTCAACAAATGATTCATCTCCGCGCTGATGCGCGCGATCTTCTCCTGTCCCTGCTCCTGCGCCAGTTGGGCGAGTTCCTCCAGCTGCTGCGCGAGCGTCTCCCGTGCGACGTCGTTTTCGCGATCGTCGAGCCAGGATTCGAGGCTCAGGCGCACGCCGTCGATCAGCATCGCCGGATCGCGGCTCTTGCCGTGGCCGCTGGCCAGGGCCGCTTCCATCTCGGCGAACGCCGAATCGATCAGGGTGTCCAGATTCTGGCGCTCGGCACGCAGGCCTTCCACGTAGGCGCCGATACTGCCCACCGACACCGCGAGGCCGTCCATGATGGCGCTGTCGGCCACGAGCTTCCCGCGACGGATGTCCTCCACGTGGCCTTTGGTCGCCTCCACCAGTTCGGCGGCGCGTGCCTGCCCCAGGATCTGCATGGCGCCGAGAATCTGCGACAACAGCTGCGGCACCTCGTCCAGCGCTTCCACGCGCGTGGAGTCGCTGGCGAAGCCTTCGAGCGCCTCTTCGATGCGACCGAGGTTGACGCCAACCTCGCCGGCGACGACGCTCAGCAATTGTTTGTAATCAGACTCGGTCAGTTCACCGTCCGACACTTCCAGGCCGTCCGTGGCCGGCATGGCATCGGCATCCTCCGGCGAGTGCAGGCCGTGGAGGTGGCGGATGGCGTCCTCGATCTGTTTTTTCCACTCGGCCGGCGAGCGGCTGATGTCGCGGGTGCTGCTCTCCACCATGAGCAGGGCTTCGGCCATCGGCATCGAGATGACTTCCGGATTCGCGATCTTGTTGTCGATCACGGCGCGACAGGTGAGCGACAGCTCGTCCACCAGCGCCTTCAGCATCGGCACGTTCAGCATGTCGAGCGTGCCCGACATTTTGTGGAACGACTCCAGCAGCGGCTCCAGCGAGGTCGTGCCGCGGCTTTCCGGGTCGAAGTAGGTGGACATCAGGTCCTGCGCCGCCTCGATCTCCTTGCCGAGCGCGGAGGACACCGAGGCCAGCGCCTCGGGCGTCGGCAGGTCGGACGCCGCGGCGGAGGTTTCGGCGGTATCGCCGGACAGCAGGAACTCCAGATCGAACGCGCGTTTCAGCTGCGTGACCCGGGCGCCCGCCGATTTCGCCTGCGCGGTCTCCCACAACAGGGCGCGCGCGAGATCCTCGGAGGCGATGCGGACGGTTGACTTGTCCGCGCCGTCGATGATTTTCTTGATGTGCTGGTCGAGCCGGCCGAACAGCTTTTTGCGGTCGGCCGAGACCTCGAGACCGTCATCCTTCATGGCCTCGACGAAGCCGCCGGCAACCCAGAACAATTGCTCCAGCACGGAAACGCCGGTCCGCGACCGCAGCTGATCGAGGATATCGGCGATCTTCTCCAGCGGGGCCTTGTTCGAGGGATCGCGCAGCCAGTCCAGCAACGCCGGCTGGAAGCCGCTGCGCAGCTGCTTGGCCAGATCGCGGTACTCGGCTTCTGCCAGTTTTTCCGCGTGGCCTTCGGCCGGCGGCGGACGCACCGAGAGATCGGGGGAGAACAGCTCGAGTTCCGAAATGGGCGTGGTATTGCGCACCGCGCGCATCTCGTTCATCAGCCCGATATGCTTGAGCGGAACATCCGACTGTCCCGCCTGCAACCGCGCCAGGTAATCGGGCAGCGTCAGGATGCCGCGCGTGAGGGCGTCGAGCACCCGGGAATCGGGCGCGACCTTGTCGTTGATGATGTCGTCGGCCAGCGCTTCGGCTTCCCTGGCGAGCATGGCGGCGCCGTCGAGCTCTACCATGAGCAGCGTGCCGACCACCTGGTGCAGGTGGGTGATGCAGAAACGCAGGCGCGTCTTGTCGGACGGATTTTCCGCGAACGCTTCGAGCGCGAGACGCGCCTGTTTCAGCGTCTCGTCGATCTCGGTCTTGACCCAACCCAGCGTGCTCAGGTCAACTTTGCTGTGCGTGCTCATCCGTAAATAAAACCTCTGTCCAGCTCCCTGTCCCCTTCGCGGGAGGGGGATGGATCGGTACGGCGGTACGCCGCCGCGACGCTATGCCGGCAGCTTGAAACCCGCCACCGAGGCCTGCAGCTCGCGCGCCAGATCCGAGAGCTTGCCGATGGCTTCCGCCGTCTGGCGGCTGCCCGAGGAGGTCATGGTGGTGGTTTCCTGGATCTTCGCCATGCTTCCCGAAACGTCGGTGGCCGTCTGTGACTGCCGCTGGGCATCGCGCGCGATGTTCACGATCAGGCTCGACAGCTGCTCGGACACCGATTCGATCTCGCCCAGCGCCTGTCCCGCGGCGTCGGCCAGGCGCGTCGCCTGCACCACGCCGTTGGTCGCCTGCTCCATCGAGGCCACCGCTTCGTTGGTGTCGGCCTGAATGGTCTTCACCAGGTCGGCGATCTGCTTGGTCGCCTCGGCCGAGCGTTCCGCCAGCCGTTGCACTTCGTCCGCCACCACCGCGAAGCCGCGGCCCGCCTCGCCCGCCATGGCCGCCTGAATCGCGGCGTTCAATGAAAGGATGTTGGTCTGCTCGGCGATGTCGTTGATGAGTTCCACGATTTCACCGATCTGCTGCGAGGATTCGCCGAGACGTTTAATACGTTTCGCGGTTTCCTGGATCTGCTCGCGCATGCCGTCCATGCCCGTGATCGTGTCCTGCACCGCCGCGGCGCCGCGCTTGGCGGTGGCCACCGAACCCTGCGCCACTTCGGCGGAACGCTCGGCGCTCTTGGACATGTCTTCCATCGAGCGCGCCATGGCCACCATCTTGCCGGTGGCCTCGGAGATCTGCGCCGCCTGCCGCAACGCGGCCTCGGTCAGCTCGGTCGCCGTCTGGCGCGAATGTTCCGACGCCACGGCCACCTGTTGCGCGGCGTTCTTGATGCGCACCACGAGGTTGCGCATTTCGCGCACCGCGTAGTTGATCGAGTCCGCGATCGCGCCCGTGATCTGCTCGGTCACCTCGGGCTGAATCGTGAGATCGCCGTCGGCGAGGTCGCCCATTTCATCGAGCAGCTTCAGAATCGCGTCCTGGCTCTGGCGGTTCTGTTCCGAGCTCTGTTTCGCGCGGTCACGGGCGTCCGCCACCAGCCTGTAACCCAGCAGTCCCAGGAACAGCACCGTGGCGAAACCGGCGACGAAGATGGAGGTGCGGATGCCGGTGCGCTGCTCGGCCATCTTCGAATAGGCGTCCACCAGTTCCGTCGATTTCTTCAGCATCGGATCGGATTGTTCGAACACGGCCTGGCTCGCGCGCTGGGACACGAACAGCTCCGCCGCGTTGCCCAGGATGCCTTCGACGTGGTTGTTGATTTCGCCAAAAATGGCGGCGGATTCGTCGAGTTTTTCGCGCACGGAGGGCGGCGCGACCTTGCGCAGCTTTTCATCCGATTCCTTGAACAGCTTGGCGTCCTTGCCGAACTGCGCCGCCGCGACCGCGGCCTCGTTGCCGCCCTGCGAGAACAGGTTGACGTCCTTGGCGATGCGCTGCGACAGCATGCCCTGGCGGCCCGCGAGATACAGCTGTTCCTGCTTCAGGCCGGCCTTGCTGCCGAGCTCCACGATCTCGTCCGAAACCGTGAGCAGCATCGGGCTCATCTGGTTGATGGCCATCACCGAGTCGTGCATGTTGAACAGTGATTTTTCCAGCGACAGAATCTGGTCCACCTGGGCGCGCAGGCCCTCGTTCGGCTTGGGCGACCACAGCTTGACGATCTCCTGCAAGGGGCCCGCGGCAATCTCCTGCGGGCTTGCGACCACGCCCTGGTCCGGATTGCCGTCGCGCAGCGACGTCACGATGACGTCGAACTTGTCGCGCGAATCCTTGAGGGTCCGGAACGCCGTCGGCTGACCCAGTACCGCCTCGCGCGCATCCTTCGCCAGGCGTTGCGACAACATCAGCAGCTGCGAGGATTGCTCGATGTACTTGGATTCGCGCTCGGACCGCTGGGCGTTGACCACCAGCAGCCAGATCATGGCGATCATCGAGATCACCATGCCGCCCAGCAGGAAGGGCAGGCTGCCGAACATGCTCAGGATTCCGCCGGACAACAGCGGCGAACCCGCCTTGCCGACGTCGACAAGTTCGTCCGGCACCGCCGCGGGGGAACCATCCGAAAGCTCGATGATGTCTTCGGAAGGCTGGTCCATCAGGCCGTCCTGGGATGAATTTTTTCTAGCCATGCTGTCACCTCATCTCAAACTGAGATCTGTCAAAAAATTTTCAAACGCCCTGAAACCGCGACATCCCCTTAAAAAATCCCGTGCGACTCATGCTGCAACTTGCCGGAACACCGGGCTATCCGCCAGCGACTTCATGTCGAACACGCCCCACAGCACGTTGTCGCGCAAAAACGCGCCGTTCAGCTGGGCCAGCACCGGATCGTCCAGTCCGGACAGGTCCTGCCGCTCCAGCTCCTCGTCGAAGTGCCGCAATCCCAGCACCTCGTTCACCAGCAAGCCTGCGTTCAGGCCCGGCACGTTCATGATCAGCATGCGCGCCTTGTCGTCCTGAAACACCGAAGGCTTGCCGTAATACTCCGGCAGATCGATGATCGTGATCAGGTTACCGCGCACGTTGGCCACGCCCTTGAGCCACGTCTTCACCCCCGGCACCAGCGTCATCGGCGGCGGCGGCAGGATCTCGAGCACGTGATCCAGCGGCGTCACCAGCATGATGTCGCCCAGCCGGAATCCCACGCCGGACCAGAGCTTGGCGGCCTCGGTCTCCTGCGGGAGCCCGGGGGCATTCTCCAGGCTGTCCTGCTGCATCTTGCGCAGCAGTTCATGGGGATCTTGTCGGGTCTGGGCCATGCTCACAGTGCCCTGATCTTCTCCATCAAAACCTTTTCCACGACCGGTTTGACGATGTAATCCTTCGCGCCCTGGCGCAAGCCCCAGGCCTTGTCGGTCTCCTGTCCCTTGGTGGAACAGACGATGACCGGAATGGACGAGGTCTCGGGGTCCTTGCTGATGGCGCGCGTGGCCTCGAATCCGCTCATGCCCGGCATCACGATATCCATGAGGATCAGGTCGGGCTTGTCCTTCTTCGCCTTGACGATACCCTCTTCGCCGCTGGTCGCCGTGATCACGGTGTACCCGTTTTTCTTGAGCATCTCGCCCAGAAGATGGGAATCCGTCGCCGAATCATCCACGATCAATACATTTTTTATGGCCATAGACCGCTCCATTCACTGCGTTAAAATTTTCCGTCCCGCCGACCCGCTCCGATCAGTGCACATACTTGTTGATGACGTCGATCAGCTCTTCCTGGGTGAACGGCTTGTTCACATGCTCTTCCGACCCGGCGATGCGTCCACGGGCCCGGTCGAACAGCCCGTCCTTGCTCGACAGCATGATCACCGGCGTGTCCCGGAACTTCTTGTTGTTCTTGATCAGCTGGCAGGTCTGGTACCCATCCAGGCGCGGCATCATGATGTCCACGAAAATGATGTCCGGGTTGTTGTCCGTGATCATCGACATGGCCTCGAACCCGTCGGCGGCGGTGTAGACCTCGTAGCCGGCCTTTTTCAGCAGCGCCTCGGCGGTGCGTCGAATCGTGTTGCTGTCGTCAATAATCATCACTTTGATGCTCACGTGCGCTACCCTCGCCGACATCCTGCATGCTGGACGCTGTGTACGGCCCAAGCGCGCGGTAATGAATCGGTGTGTGATGTAATTTGTGCAGTTATTTTGCTACAACAATGATTTGGTAGCACAAATTCTCCCTGAAATCCATGCACATACCGCCCGCTGGCAGTTCCCTACACAATATAGTCCATGCTCCGGCAGGTGCCCGAAGTCGCTGCGCAGACCACCCGCCTCCGGCAGGGCTGGCACCCAAAATGGCTAAATGTCAGCAGGATTCATGCCAAACCACCCCGGGGGCATACCTTGGGCTGGACCAATCGGCTACCATGGGGCGAGCGTCATTTAAGGGATAACAGGGACCATGGGTAACGAAGCTTGGGCGACCGTCCCGCACCTGACCACGGCCCTGACCGGGCCGCTGCAGGAAATCGAGGCCCACCTGCTGCAGAACCAGGCGGGCATCGAGCGCTGGTTCCGCTCCCAGTGGCTGCAGACCCCCGCCCCCTTCTATTGTTCCGTGGACCTGCGCAACGCCGGCTTCAAGCTGGCGCCGGTGGATACCAACCTGTTCCCGGGCGGATTCAACAATCTCAATCCGGCCTTCGAGTCGCTCGCGGTGCAGGCGGTACAGGCGGCGCTCGAACGCATCTGCCCCAGCGCCGGCGGCGTGCTGGTGATCCCGGAAAATCACACGCGCAACACCTATTACCTGGAAAACCTCGCCACCCTCATCGAAATCCTGACCCTGGCCGGGCTGCGCGTGCGCGTCGGCTCGCTGCTGCCGGACCTGAGCGAGCCGAAAGTCATCGAACTGCCCTCCGGCCGGCGCCTTACGCTGGAACCGCTGATCCGCGAGGACAACCGGGTCACGGTGGCCGGTTTCAATCCCTGCTTCGCGCTGCTCAACAATGATCTGTCTGGCGGGCTGCCGCCGATACTGGAGAATCTCGATCAGCCGCTGGTCCCGTCCGTCGCGCTTGGCTGGTGGAAGCGGCTCAAATCCCGGCACTTCGCCCACTACCAGCAGATCGCCAGGGAATTCGCCGAGCTGGTGAACCTGGACCCGTGGCTGATCAATCCGGTGTTTCGCAAATGCGGCAAGATCAATTTCGAAAAACGCGAGGGTGAGGAATGCCTGGCCAATTATGTCGATGAAGTACTGGGCGAGGTCCGCGTCAAATACCGCGAATATGGAATCGACCAGGAGCCCTTCGTGATCGTCAAGGCCGACGCCGGTACTTATGGCATGGCGATTCTGACGATCAAGAGCGCCGACCAGGTGCGCTCGCTCAACCGCAAGCAACGGACCAAAATGTCGCATCTCAAGGAAGGCCAGGCAGTGCACGACGTCATGGTGCAGGAAGGCGTGTACACCTTCGAGACCTGGGGCACGGGCAACGCCGTGGCCGAACCGGTGGTTTACATGATCGACCGTTACGTCATCGGCGGTTTCTACCGCGTGCATACCGACCGCCGGCCCGACGAAAACCTGAATTCCCCCGGCATGCACTTCGAGCCGCTGGCCTTCGCCGAAACCTGCGCCTACCCCGACCCGCAACAGGCGCCGGACGCCAATCCCAACCGCTTCTATGCCTACGGTGTCATCGCCCGCCTCGCCCTGCTCGCCGCCGCGCGCGAATCCCGGGAGGCCGCGGAGACAGCCGGCAATCCGGAAGCGAAAAAGGCTGCCGCAGACAAGCGCGGATAAATACCAATGATCAAGCTCGGCGTGGTGATGGACCCCATCGGTTCCATCAAGGCCTACAAGGACAGCACGCTCGCCATGCTGCTCGAGGCACAGGCACGCGGCTGGCCGATCCGCTACATGGAACTGGGCGATCTGTTCCTGCGCGACGGGCGGGCGTTCGCGCGGCAGCGCGCGCTGCGCGTGTTTGACGACACCCGGCGCTGGTTCGAATGGGGCGAGGAGACCGCCGGGCCGCTGTCCGAACTCGACGTCATCCTGATGCGCAAGGATCCGCCGTTCGACATGGAGTACGTCTATTCCACGTATCTTCTGGAGCGCGCCGAGGACGAGGGCGTGCTGGTGGTGAACCGGCCGCGCAGCCTGCGCGACGCCAACGAGAAGCTTTTCACCGCCTGGTTTCCGCAATGCACGCCACCGACGCTGGTGACGCGCTCCGCCGCCCGCATCCGCGATTTCCTCGCCGAGCACGGCGACATCGTGCTCAAGCCGCTGGGCGGCATGGGCGGCGAGTCGGTGTTCCGCGTGCGCCGCGACGACCCCAACGTGAACGTCGCCATCGAAACCCTGACCGCGCGCGAGGCGCGTTACGCCATGGCGCAACGCTTCCTCCCGGAAATTGCCCGGGGCGACAAGCGCATCCTGCTGATCGACGGCGAACCCGTCCCCTATGCGCTGGCGCGCGTCCCGGCGGCCGGCGAGACCCGCGGCAACCTCGCCGCCGGCGGCACCGGCCAGGGCGTGCCGCTGTCCGAACGTGACCGCTGGATCTGCGCCCAGGTCGGCCCGGTGCTGCGGGAAAAGGGATTATTGTTCGTAGGGCTGGACGTGATCGGCGATTATCTGACGGAGATCAACGTCACCAGCCCGACCTGCATCCGGGAACTCGACAAGCAGTACGGCCTCCATATCAGCGCCGGACTCATGGACGCCATCGCCGACCGCCTCGCCCGGCGGCCGGCACGCCGGCAGGGTTGAGATATACTTCTATATTATTTTTGGAACGCGGATTAACGCAGATGTTAAGAATGATGAACGCAGATAAAACTGTCTCTGACCCATCTTGATCTGCGTTTATCCTCTTTCAGTATCTGCGTTCATCTGCGGATAATCTTTTTTCATACGCATGACGACTCAAACGATTCCGGGCATTTCCCAGACCGACCGTTTCGGGGTGACCGTGTTCGGTTCATTCCTGGTGCACATGGTGGTGATCCTGGGCGTGACCTTCACCCTGCCCAAGCTGCGCGACCTGCCCGGGCTGCCCTCGCTCGAAATCACCTTGGTGCAGACCGCGAGCGACAAGCGCCCGCAGGACGCGGAATTCCTGGCGCAGGCGAACCAGGACGGCGGCGGCGACAGCGACGCCCAGGAAATCGCCAAGAACCCGCTGCCGGTGCGCGAGATCAGCCCCGTGAACCGCGACTTTCCGACGTTCCAGTCATCCCCCCGGAAACGCGTCGAATCCGAGCGCGAGAGGACGGCGCTGCTGTCGCAGGAGGCGTCCCGGAAAATCAGGGAACAGGAAAGCCGCCCGGATAAGAAGGAATTGCAACTGCAGCCGCCGAACCTGGGGCTCATGGCGCGCGCCGAAATCCAGGAGGAACGCGCGCGTCTCAACGCCGAGATCAGCCGCACCTGGCAGGAGTTCCAGAAGCGCCCGCGGCACAAGTTCCTGAACGCGCGCACGCAGGAATACAAATACGCCGCCTACATGGACGCCTGGCGCGCCAAGGTCGAAAGCGTCGGCAACCTCAATTATCCCAGCGAGGCCAAGCGCCGCCGTCTCACCGGCAACCTGCTGCTCGACGTCGCGATCAACGCCGACGGCACGATCAGCGAAATCTCGGTGCGCCGCTCTTCCGGACACAAGATCCTGGACGACGCCGCCATTCGCATCGTGGAGATGTCCGCGCCCTTCGCGTCGTTTCCGCCCGAGATTCGCGCAGACCTCGACGTGCTGCACATCACGCGCACCTGGAAATTCAACGAGACCGGCCTCTCCAGCGAGAATTGAAATACAACGTCATCCGCAGATGATTAATCAAGATAAACGCAGATCAATATAGTTAAGGCAGTAACTTAATCTGCGTTCATCCTATTAAATTATCTGCGTCAATCTGCGTTCCGGAAATCATACTTGAGTCCGGCGCGCGGCTGCCGGATACTGTCCGTCATGAAAGGCCCCGATTCGCTCACCAATCATTTCCTGATCGCCATGCCGAGCCTGGCGGACGCGAATTTCGCGCGCAGCGTCACGCTCATTTGCGAGCATTCCGGGGAAGGCTGCATGGGCATCGTGATCAACCGTCTGACCGACCTTCATCTCAGCGACATCTTCGACCAGCTCGGTATCAAACCGGACAAGGCCCGCTACGCGGACGACGTGGTTTACCTCGGCGGCCCGGTGCAGAACAACCGCGGCTTCGTGCTGCACGAACCGCTCGGCGACTGGGAGTCCACCCTGCCGGTGACCGACAGATTCGGCGTCTCGACCTCGCGCGACATCCTCGAGGCCATCGCGGAAAATCGCGGCCCGGAAAAATTCATCGTCGCCCTCGGCTACGCCGGCTGGGGCGCGGGGCAGCTGGAACGCGAGATCACCGAAAATTCCTGGCTCTCCGGTCCCGCCAGCCGCGAGATCATCTTCGACCTGCCGGTGGAACAACGCTGGAAGGCCGCGGCCCAGCTCGTCGGTGTCGACCTCGCCACGCTCTCCAGCGAGGCCGGCCACGCTTGAACGATCAGGCGCAAACCTACCTGGCCTTCGACTACGGGGAAAAATACATCGGCGTGGCCGCCGGCAGCCGCCACTCGCGCCAGGCCGAACCCGTCACCACCCTGCGCGGTTCCGCCAAAAACCCCGACTGGGTGCGTATTTCCCGCCTGATCAAGGAATGGTCCCCGGACGCCCTGGTGGTCGGCCTGCCGCTCAACATGGACGGCAGCGACAACCCCATGACCCGCGCCGCCCGCGCGTTTGGACAACGCCTGAAGGAACGCTACAATCTGCCGGTACACATGGTGGATGAACGCCTCTCAACGCTGGTCGCCCGGGACATCCTGAACGAGGCCGGCGTTCCCATGAGGCGTCACAAGTCCCGGCTCGACCAGGTGGCGGCCCAGACCATCCTGCAGGCCTTCCTCAACGAGCTCCCCGGAGAAACCCCGTGACGGCGGCCATCGACATCGAAGCGGCGCTGGCGCGCATGGCCGAGCAACTGCGGCCGGCGCTCAAAAGCCATCCGCTCATGATCGGCATCCACACCGGCGGCGTGTGGGTTGCCGAGCGCCTGCACCGGATGCTCGATCTGAAAGAAGAGCTCGGCACGCTCGACATCTCCTTCTACCGCGACGACTTCACGCGCGTCGGCATGAACCCGCAGGTCCGGACCTCGCACCTGCCGGTCAACGTCGAGGACCGCCACCTGATCCTGGTGGACGACGTGCTGCACACCGGCCGCACCATCCGCGCCGCGCTCAACGAGATTTTCGATTACGGACGGCCGGCCTCGGTGCTGCTCGCCTGCCTGGTCGAGCGCGGCGGGCGCGAGCTGCCGATTGAGCCGCAGGTGGTGGGCGAGCGCGTCAAGATCGGCAAGAACCAGCACGTGAAGCTGCTCGGACCGGATAAACTCGAGCTGCGCATCCAGGAGGCCAACGGGTGAATCAGGGCCTGCAGTTCGATGACGCCGGCCGGTTGCGCCATCTGCTCACCATTGAAGGTCTTTCCCGTCAAACCATCCTGGAAATTCTCGATACCGCCGAATCGTTCATCTCGGTGGGCGAGCGCGAGATCAAGAAAATCCCGCTGCTGCGCGGCAAAACCGTCGTCAATCTGTTTTTCGAGTCCAGCACCCGCACCCGCACCACCTTCGAGATCGCCGCCAAGCGCCTCTCGGCCGACGTCATCAACCTCAACGTCGGCGCCTCCTCGACCTCCAAGGGCGAGACCCTGCTCGACACCATCCGCAACCTCGAGGCCATGCATACGGACCTGTTCGTGGTGCGGCACGCCGAGTCCGGCGCGGCGCACCTGATCGCGCGCCATGTGCCGCCGCACGTGCGCATCATCAACGCCGGCGACGGACGCCACGCGCACCCGACGCAGGGCCTGCTCGACATGTTCACCATCCGCCGCCACAAGGGCGAGTTCGGGAAACTCAAGGTGGCGATCATCGGGGACATCCTGCACTCGCGCGTGGCGCGCTCGCAGATCCAGGCGCTCAAGGCCCTGGGCGTGGCGGAGCTGCGCGTGGTCGCCCCCAAAACCCTGCTCCCGATAGCGGTGGAGAAACTCGGTGTGCATCCCTGTGCCCGCATGGAGGAAGGCCTCGATGGCGTGGACGTGGTCATGATGCTGCGGCTGCAGCGCGAACGCATGCAGGGCGCGCATATCCCGAGCGAGCACGAATACTTCAATCTCTACGGCCTTACGCCCGCCAAGCTGGCGCTGGCCGCGAAAGACGCCATCGTCATGCACCCGGGTCCGATGAACCGCGGTCTCGAAATCGATTCCGCGGTTGCGGACGGCCCGCAATCCGTGATCCTGCCGCAGGTGACCTACGGCATCGCCGTGCGCATGGCGGTGATGGCGCTGATCATGGGTGGAACGCCGGCGAACCGGGAGGCAGGCGCGCGCGAATCCGCCAGGCCGACGCCGGCCCCGGCCGGAAGGAAGAAACGCCAATGACTCTCGTCATCCAGGGCGGACGACTGATCGACCCGGCCAATGGCGTGGACGGGAAAAAGGATGTTTTCATCGATGACAGCGGCTTCGTCGTGGGGATCGGCAAGGCACCGCCGGGATTCAGGGCGAAGCAAACCATCGATGCGCGCGGCCGCATCGTCTGCCCCGGTCTGGTCGATCTGCGCGCGCGCCTGCGCGAGCCGGGCCTGGAATACAAGGCCACGATCGAGTCCGAGGTGCATGCCGCGGTCGCCGCCGGCGTCACCACGCTATGCTGCCCGCCCGACACGCTGCCGGTCATCGACACCCCGGCCATGGCGCAGATGCTGCAGTCGCGCGCCTGGCGCTTCGGGCTCGCCTTCATCCATCCGCTGGGCGCTCTGACCCAGAAGCTCGAAGGCAAACTGCTGGCCGACATGGAGGCGCTCGACGAGGCCGGCTGCGTCGGCTTTACCAACGCGCTCGCGCCGGTCACCGACACGCTGGTGATGCGCCGCGCCTTCGAGTACGCCGCCACTCTCGACCTCACCGTGTTCCTGCACGCCGAGGACCCGTGGCTGCGCAACGGCGGCTGCGTGCACGAGGGCGAGGTCGGGACGCGCCTCGGCCTTCCCGGCATCCCGGAGGCCGCCGAGACCGTGGGCGTGGCGCGCGATCTGGCGCTGATCGAGCAGACCGGCTGCCGCACGCACTTCTGCGGGCTGTCCAGCGCGCGCGCCGCGGCCATGGTGGCGCAGGCGCAGAAAAAGGGACTGCCGGTGAGCGCCGACACCGCGGCGCACCAGCTGCACCTGACCGAACACGACATCGGCGATTTCAACACCCAGTGCCACGTGCGTCCGCCGCTGCGCGGGAAACACGATCGCGAGGGCTTGCGCAAGGCGCTCAAGACCGGCGTGATTCAGGTCATCTGTTCGGATCACCAGCCGCATGAACCGGACGCCAAACTCGCGCCCTTTGCCCGC
>JBFMBB010000043.1:0-17662 GCA_040755435.1 Pseudomonadota bacterium
ACTTTGTTCACCTGCGTGTTGGGGTTCGCTTCGCTCACCCCAACCTACCAGGTTCTAGTTAACGCGGGTCTTCCCGTGATCAGGCAAAAAAACGGGCGGCCTCCCGGCCGCCCGTTTCGTTTCGCCTGTTGTCTGCCAGCTACTTCACTTCAGTGATGGTATAGCTGCCGTCCTTGGCGAATTTCACCGCGGCATTGAGGAAGTAGACCTGCAAGCCGGGTCGCAGCAGCTGAACGATATCGTAAGCTTCGCCGCCGCGCGCGCCGGTGGTGCAGAAGAAGATGATCGGCTTGTCGGCCGGCAACGTGGCGATTTTCTTGTCCAGGGTGTTGACCGGGATGTTCACCGCGTTCTTGAAGCTGCCGGTGGCGAACTCGGCGGGATCGCGCACGTCGGCGATGATGATGCTGTCGGGTGCTTCCTTCAGGATCTTCTCGAACGAGGCGACCGTGATCGATCCCTTTTCCTTCCCGGGCTCGATTCCGGGTGTTTTCGTCGCCGGAGCTGCCGCAGTCGCCGCAGCCGGGGCCGCGCCATCCGCCATGGCGCCGGGGCCATAGGCCTTCACCCAGCCCACGTAGCCGACCGGCATGGTCATGACGTTGGTGTAACCGAGCGCGACCGCCTTGGCCGCCGATTTCGGACTCAGCACGCAGCTCACGTCCTCGCAGTAGAAGATCAGCGACGCCGACTTGTCGGCCGGCAGCTTGTCGGTCGATTTCTCGAACTCGCTGTCCGGGATGCTGATGGCGCCGGGGATATGGCCCTTGTCGTACTTGCGCGCCTTGGGCCGCGAGTCGATGAGCGTGACCGGCGCCTTTTCATCCAGCTGTTTCTTGACGAAGGCCGGGCTGACGGCGCCCAGGTTGCCCTTTTTCTTCCACTCCGGGTAGCCGTTCTTATAGACCGTGATATTGGTGTAACCGAGCTTCTCGGCCTTGAAGGCGCCCTTGTGGCTGAGCGTGCACTCCGGACCTTCGCAGTAGAAAATCAGCAGCATCGACTTGTTTGCCGGCAGCAGCGTGGGCGCCAGCGCGTCGAACTGGGTGTCCGGGATGTTGACGGCGCCGGGAATGTGGCCGACATCGTATTTGCGCGCCGCCGGGCGCGAGTCGATGATCATGACATCGTCGCGCGCCGGTATCACGGCGTACTGCTTGACGAAGTCGAGATCGACCAGCTTCTTGTAGTACTGCGCTTTTGCCGCCTCGATGGCGGCGGCCTGTTCCGGCGTGGTGGCGGTGGCGCAGCCCGGCAGAACGGCCGCGCTGGCCGCGAGCATGAGGACGGACAGGATACCGTGCTTGAGTTTCATGATACCTCCTGCAAGAAGGATGTGATCAGAGGACTGTGAATTTCTCGGTGGACTCGTTGTAACGTACCAGCGCGTACCACACGACCAGGAATATCGCGGCGATCAGCAGCGACCAGCCCCAGCCGTCCAGCATCGCCGGCAGGTAGGCCTGGTAGCCGAGTTTGGTGGCTTCGTATTCCTCCAGGGTGACCTCCTTGGTGAGCAGGCCGGTCTTGTTCAGCAGCCCGCTGGCGGTCGAGCCCATCCAGGCGAAGAAAAAGCCCGCCACCCACAGCTTGATGTGACCCTCGCCCATGCGCCAGAGCGAGCCCGAGGCGCAGCCACCGGCGAAGATCATGCCGATGCCGAACAGCACGCCGCCGCTCAGCGAGCCGATCCAGAACACCGCCGGGATGGCGATATAGGGATCGATCACCTTGGCCTGGAACAGCAGCGCGGCCAGCGGCACGCCGATGGCGAGACCGAGGATGACCGCCTTGGTCATCTCGCCCTCGGCCGTCATGAACGGTTCGCGGAAGGCGCGTGCGAAGCACAGCCGCGCGCGGTGCATGATGAAACCCATGGCGAAGCCGGCGAGAACGATGATGGCCCGCACGGCGAGTTTCTCGTTGCCCGAGGTGTACCATTGGGCGCTCCACACCAGGATGCCCACGAACACCGCCAGGCCGAGCAGGGGATAAACCGAAAGGATCCCGCCGGACGGTTTCATCACCGGCGGCGGCGTCATGCCCCAGGTGATGTGATCGAGCGTCCACAACAACAGTTTCAGGCCGACGACGGCGCCCAGCAGCAGGCCGGCCCACATCGCCCAGCCGGCCGGCGAGGAGTGCATTACCGGCGTGAAGAAGCCGCCGGTGGTGCAGCCGCCGGCGAGCGTGGCGCCGAGGCCCATGAAGCTGCCGCCGAGCGCGGCCCAGATGTATTCCAGTTTGGGCGGGCGGCTGATGAGGAATTTGCGCGACAGCAGCGCGGCACAGAACGCGCCGATCACCAGCGTGATGTTCATCAGCGACAACCGGTGGATCAGCGGGTTTTCCAGGTGTTCCGGCACGCCCACGAGCGGCCCCAGGCCGATGGCGGTGTTGAACCAGTCGCCCCACAGCTTGAGGCCGCCGAACACGCCCCAGAACAGGCCGCTGATCATCAGGCCGATGATCACCAGCACCAGCAGGACAGCGCCGAGATAGGGCGACCAGTCCTCGACGAAGATGCTTTCGTAATCGGTCTTGAACCCCGCCAGCCAGGCCCGGCCGCTGTCGCTACTCGTCGCCATGCGCTACCTCCGTTGGTTCACTGCAACAGCCGTCGGTGGTTCTCCGCCGCGTCAGCTGCAGCCGGCCGGGCTGTCTCCGTCTTTCGCGCCCTTGATGACGAAGGCCTTGATGTCGTTCATCAGCTCCGCGTCAGGCACGTCGGCGTATTTCTCGGCGGCCTTGTTGGTGCCCTTGATCTTGGCGCGGTATTCCTTGCTGATGTAGTACTTGAGCGAATCCTTGCCCTTGTTGTGCTTGTCGGCCTGGAGGTAGGCGGTCCACTCGGCCTTGGTCTTGGAGGTCGGGGCGATGGCCTTGCCGCCGCCTTCCGCCGTCGTGTGGCACACGGTGCAGACCATGCGGTAATAGACGCGGCCGCGTTTCCAGTCGCCGTCGGCGGCGCTGGCGGCGAAGGGGGCACCGAGCACGCAGAGCATGACGGCGGAGACGAGGGGTTTGTGCAGTTTCATGGTGTGACTCCTTGAATTTGAGAAAAAATGGAAACCGTCTGCCGCGCACCGCTCCGACGGCGGGCGACAGCGGGTGATTTCAGCTTGCCGGATGGCATGCGCATCTCAATGCGTCTCCTCCCAGCCGGTGATCATGGCCTTGAGGTGCGAGGTCACGGTGTGTCCGGCGGTGATGAGATAGACATGGGCGATGACGAACACCAGGATCATGTACGCGGCGAGCACGTGGAAGAACGCGACCCACTCCAGCGACAGGAACCCGTCCACGCCCCAGTCGCGCCACTGGCCGTAGAACAGGTAGAACCAGCCGGAGAACCAGATGATCGGCGTGATCACCAGCCACAGGAACAGGTAGGCCAGGCGCTGCAGCGGGTTGTGCTTGGTCAGCGTGGTGGCGCGGAACGGGTGCGGCGCGTCGGTGAAGATGCCGGTGAGGTAGTACCTGATCATGGCGCCGACCTTGTCCAGCGTCGGGATGTACTGGCGCCATTCGCCGGTGGTGAAGTGCCAGAACACGGCGAACACCCACAGCGTGATCAGCGTCCAGGCGGCGATGGTATGCAGGTTCGCCGCCTGGGCGAAGCCGAACAGCTTGTAGGCGCCGTGCACCTCGAAGCCGGTCAGCAGCAGGAACAGGATGGTAGCCGCCTGCGTCCAGTGCCAGAACCGCTCGAAGCGCTTGAAGATGTAGACTTTTTCAACCATGTCAATTCCCTCCCTTCTTGCGTTTGCTGAAGATGCGCAGAGCGCCGTGACCGATGACCCCGAGCAATGCGAAGAACGCCGCGCCGCCGCCGAGCAGGTCGAGATACTTGCTGGAGTCGCGGCCGGGCATGTAGATGCCCTGGATATTCTTCAGTCGCCCGTTATCGCTGTGGCACTCCTGGCAGGCGAGGGCGTTTTCCTTGGGCGCGACCATGTGGTTGATCGGCCATCGCATCTCGGTCTCGACAAACCCGACCTTGCCCGAGAACGGCGCGCCGGTGATGGCCATGCCGGCGGCGATCGCCTTCGGCCAGTTGAAGGTATTCCAGTAAGCGGCATCGTCGGTGCCGGCGGTGTGCGGCGTCACCAGCGTGTTGTTGCCGGCGTCGTACGGCTGTTTGCCGCGGAACACCTTGACCGGGAAGATCAGCGACTTGCCGTCGGTCGGGCTGCCCTCGTAGCGGTTGACCTGCACCACCTTGGTTGGATCGATCTTGTCGCTGAGCAGGGTGTAGTACACCGTGCCGTTGAACCACATGTACTCCGGCACCACGTCCTTGGCCAGCACGAAGTCACCCTTCTTCGAGTCGTAGATGACGTGGCCGTCCTCGTCTTTTTTCTGGAACGGCTTGCCCTTCTCGTTCATCTTGCCGGCGGTCGACCAGTCCCAGGACATCTTGGTGGCCGGTCCGCCGCGGGCGAACGCGGGGATATGGCAGGTCTCGCAGGCGATCTTGCTGGTGTGATCGTTGAGCTTGGCCTGCTGGATAGGATGCGGACGTTTGCCGTGGCAGGCGACGCAATTCGCCGGGTTGGAGTCGTCCTTCTTGCCGCGGATGCGTTTGAGGCCTTCGTCCTTGACGGTCGGCGTGAAACGGCTGCCGGGCACGTCGTGCGCGGAGGTCGCATGACAGGTGCCGCAGGTGAAATCGAGGCCGGTGACGTCCATGTGCACGTCGACTTCGCGGTCCGGCGCGGACAGAGAGCTGTCGAGATCGCCGTGCTTCACGGCATCGCCGCCGCCGCCGAAGAAGTGGCAGGCGCCGCAGGTATCGCGGCTGCTCTTGGCTACCTTCTGTGCCACCTTGGTCAGATCGATCGGATCAACGAACTTGCCGGAGCCGGGCGGCAGCTCCATGCGCTTGGTCACCGGGTTGCCGGCCAGACCGGCGGGCTTGCGATAGATGCCGGTGGTGTCGTGACACACCAGGCAGTCGACGTTCACCTCGGATTTGAAATCGAAGCTCGCATCCTTCCAGCCGTAGCCGACGTGGCAGCTGGCGCAGGCCGGCAGGTTCGGACCGGCCGAGATGCAGAAGTTGTTGACCATGGTTTTCTTGCCGACCTTCTGCATCGTCACCGGATTGAGATACTCCCAGGTCCAGTGCTTGGTGCGGTGCACCTGCTTGGCAGCCTCGGTGTGGCAGCCGAGGCAGGCCTTGGTGACCTCGGGACCGGACGTGAACTTCTGTTGCAGTTCCTTGAACTTGCTGTGGTCGGCGGTACTGGTGCTGGCTGCCATCGCCGTGCTGCCGATGGCGAGGGCGCCGAAAGAAACGAGCCAGCCGGCGACGAGTGCCGCGGTTTGCCAGTGGGTGCGTTGCGTTTTCATGAAGAGTCCTTTGCGCAAGTTGTTAAGACAGAATCAGGTGTCTGAACATTGAAAGCCAAGCGTCGGTTACTGAAGCAACCAGTCATGTCCTGATATTATGTAAGCATTATATTAAATGCTAATATTCCGGCGTTATTTTGACGTGCGTCAATACATTGAAAATACTGTTTTCCAAGGCGTAACAGGCGATTATTGCCATACTCCCGGACTCAACAACAAGTGATTAACAAACAAATTTTCAACCTGGTTCTGTGGCTGATTCTTGATTTTTATCAAAGCCGGTTTTGGCGACCTGGAGTTGCGGAATCGTGGCGTTCGCCGGGCCGGCCAGCCGGTTTTTCTTTGGGACGGACTGATGCCTTTTCTGTCATGCGCCGACGGCACGACCGCGGCGATGGCGGCAACACTCGCAAGCGAGATCTCCGCATGACGATACCTATATATGTTGCTTGCAAGGCCATCGGCGCTATTCGCCGTTGCCGGGTGAAAAATTCCGGGATGCTATCTTTGGAAATGGGGATTGCAGAGCACACCGGCGCGGACGATTCCGGCACGGCCGGTCGCGACTGGCGCGCAAATCCGCAGTATCGGCGATGCGCCGGCCAGTTGGCCCATGTCATTTTGACGGACGCGATTTTCCGTTTCGCTCTGGCGCGAATTTGCAGATAATGTAAACTAATTCCACGAATTACATCGGGAGGAAGCACATGTCACGCAGTTTGGCGGTACTGGCGGGTTTGATGGCGGTGTCGATGCTGGGTGCAGGTTGCACCCGCGAGGTCAGTTACAACAAGGATGTATTTCCGATCCTGAGCGAGAATTGCCTGTCCTGCCATAAGGTCGGCGGCACGGGGCTCGCCAAGAGCGGACTTAATATGGAGACTTACGAGGGGCTGATGAAGGGCACCAAGCTCGGCCCGATCGTCACCCCCGGCTCCGCCGTGAGCAGCACGCTGGTGCTTCTGATCGAGCGCCAGGCGCATCCGAGCATCAACATGCCCAAGGACAAGCCGCCGATCCCGGCCGACCAGATCAAGACCATCCGGATGTGGATCGATCAGGGCGCGAAGAACAACTGATCTGCACGGGAGCAGAAGGCTCCAACGCCGTCGTGCCATGGCCGCCGACGGCGGTGCGTTCCGGTCCCCGATGATCCGGCCTGTATGAACCCCTGATTCCGGCGAACGATGCAAGCCGCGAACGGGTCGGGGATTTGCCACCGACACCGCCCGGTGCCGGTGAAACCACGGCGTGAATGAGATGAACCGATTTCATTTTCAACGCTGGCCACTGCTGATTTTCCTGTCGTCCGCCATGTTTTTTGCCGGCGCCTGTTCCTCCGGTGACAGTCCCGAGGCGCAGGTGCGCGCGTTGCTGGCGCAGGGCGAGGCGGCGGCCGAGAACAAGGAATCGGCGGTGTTGCGGCAGATGGTGTCGGAAAAATATTCCGACAGCCAGGGCCAGGACAAGAAGGCCGTTGACGCGATACTGCGCTATTACTTCCTGCGCAACCAGTCGATCCATCTTTTCACGCGCATCCGGCAGATCGATTTCCCCCAGCCGGACCTGGCCCAGGCCGACGTGATGGTGGCCATGGCCGGACAGCCAATCACGGACACCGAGCAGCTGGAACGGTTGCGCGCCGACCTGCACCGTTTCGAGATCACGCTGGCGCGCGAAAGCGGCGAATGGAAGGTGATTCGCGCCGAATGGCGCCGCGCGGAATTCGCCGATTTTCTCTGACTCGGCGTATGATGGGATGTCGTCAACCACGCTGAACCGACGAGGCGGGCATGGAGACGGGCTTTCTTCCACGCGCCGGGTTTCAGGCATTGCTGGATGCGCTGCATCGGGCCGGTTACCGCTGCGTCGGGCCGCAGGTACGGGACGGCGCGATCGTTTACGACACGCTCAATGAGATTGGCACACTGCCGCAGGGCATGCACGACCGCCAGGGCCCGGGCCAGTACCGGCTCGAAAGTACGGCCAGCCCGCGCTGTTTCGGCTGGGCCAACGGCCCGCAGGCGCTGAAGCCGTTCCTGTTCGCCCCCCATGAAGCCATGTGGCGCGCGGAGCGCGACGCCCGCGGCGCTCTCCATTTTTCGGAAATTTTGCCCGCCGCCGAAACGCTGGCTGTCATTGGCGTGCGCGCCTGCGATCTGGCGGCGCTGCGCCTGCAGGACCGGCACTTTCTGCAGGGCAAATTCGCCGATCCTTATTACGCCGCGCGCCGCGAAAATCTTTTCCTCGTCGCCGTGCACTGCACGCAGCCGGCGGATATCTGTTTCTGCGCCTCCACCGGCGACGGGCCGCGCGCCACGGAGGATTTCGACATCGCCCTGGACGAGCTGGACGACGGCTATCTGGTGCAGGCCGGGAGCGACCGGGGCGGCGCCATCGCCGCGAAGCTGCCGCTGACGCCGGCGACGGACGCGCAACGAAGCCAGGCCGACGCCGAATTGCAGGCCGCGGCGCGACGACAATCCCGGGGCCTGCCGTCGCGCAACCTGCGCGAGGTGCTGTTCGCGAACCTGGAGCATCCGCGCTGGGCGGATGTGGCGGAACGCTGCCTGTCCTGCGGCAACTGCACTTCGGTCTGTCCTACCTGTTTCTGCCATGGCGAGTTCGACGAAACCGCGCTGGACGGTTCTCGCAGCCTGCATGCGCGCCAGTGGGATTCCTGCTTCACCCAGGGTCACAGTTACATCCACGGCATGACCATCCGCGCCGACACGCGCACGCGCTACCGCCAGTGGCTGACGCACAAGCTCGGCAGCTGGCACGAGCAGTACGGCCGCAGCGGCTGCGTCGGCTGCGGACGCTGCATCGCCTGGTGCCCGGTCGGGATCGATATCACGGAAGAAGTACGCGCCATCGGCGGGGGAGGCGGGCATGGTTAACGCGTCGCTCCCGCATGAAATCGAGGTGGTCGAGCGCATCCAGGAATCGCCGACCATCTTCACGCTGCGCCTGCGCTTCACGGATCCGGCACAGCACGCGGCCTTCCGCTTCGCGCCGGGCCAGTTCAACATGCTTTATCTCCACGGCGTCGGCGAGGTGCCGATCTCCATCGTCTCGGACCCGGAGGACGAAAAGCTGTTCGACCACACCATCCGCGTGGTCGGGCGCGTGACGCGCGGGCTGGAGCAGTTGCAGGCGCGCGACCGGCTGGGCATGCGCGGGCCCTACGGTCGCGGCTGGCCGCTGAAGCAGGCGGAGGGCCACGACGTGATGATCATCACCGGCGGGCTCGGATGCGCGCCGGTGGTGTCGGTGATCAATTACGTGATCCGCCGGCGCGACCGGTTCCGCCGCCTGATAATCATGCAGGGGGTGAAGCATTCCGACGACCTGATCTGGCGCAGCCAGTATTCGCAATGGAGCAAGCTGCGCGACACGCAGGTGCTGGTGGCGGCCGATGTCGGCGTGGCGCTGTGGCCGTGGCACATCGGGCGCGTTACGGAGCTGTTCGACCAGGTGGTGTTCGAACCCTCGCAGGCGATGATCATGATGTGCGGCCCGCAGGGCATGATGCAGGTGGCCGTGGAGCATCTGCTGCGACGCGGTGTGGCCGAGGATCATGTTTATCTCAGCATGGAGCGCAACATGCATTGCGCGGCGGGGCTGTGCGGCCATTGCCAGTACGGCGGTAAATTCGTCTGTAAGGACGGACCCGTGTTCAGCTACAGCGAGGTCAAGGCGCTGTTTGGAATTAAAGGATTTTGATTTCCATGAATCAGAGACCGCGCATAGCGATTCATAAGTTCGCCTCCTGCGACGGTTGCCAGCTCGCGTTCCTGAACCTGGGCGAGGATCTGCTGACGCTGGCACGCATGACGGACATAGTACACTTCGCCGAGGCCGGGCCGGTGGACCCGGAGGCGGCGGTGGACATCGCCTTCATCGAGGGCAGCATATCGACGCCCGAAGACGAGGAGCGCATCCGGCGCGTGCGCGCCAACTCCCGCTACCTCGTCACCATCGGCGCCTGCGCCACCGCCGGCGGCGTGCAGGCCTTGCGCAATTTTGCCGACGCCGGCGAATGGATCGCCTCGATCTACGCCAGGCCGGAGTACATTCAAAGCCTGGCGACCTCCACGCCCATCGCCCAACATGTAAAAGTCGATCTCGAAATCTGGGGCTGTCCGGTGAGCGGGCGCCAGGTGCTGGCGGCGCTGCGCGCGTTGCTGTCGGGCGTGCCGCCGTGGCTGGAAAAGGACAAGGTCTGCCTGGAGTGCAAGCGCCGGCAGACGGTGTGCGTCATGGTGGCGCGCGGCCTGCCCTGCATGGGCCCGGTGACGCGCACCGGTTGTGGCGCCATTTGCCCGTCCTTCGGGCGCGACTGCTATGCCTGTTACGGTCCGGCGGAGAATCCCAACACCGAATCGCTGGCGCGACGCCTGCAGGGGCTGGGCCTGGTGCCGGCGGCCGTGGCGCGGCGCTTCCATTTCATCAACGCGCAGGCGCCCGGCTTCGCCGAGACCGGGGCGCGCCGGGGCAAGGCTTCCCATGACTGAATCGCGCCACATTCCGGTCCAGGTCCCGGTGCTGGCGCGCGTCGAGGGCGAGGGCGCGCTCGAGTTGCGCGTACGGGACGGGGCGATCGAGGAAGTCCGGCTGCGCATCTTCGAGCCGCCACGCCTGTTCGAAAAACTGCTGGAAGGCCGGGACTATACCGAGGTGCCGGACATGGTGGCGCGCATCTGCGGCATCTGCCCGGTGGCCTACCAGATGAGCGCGGTGCATGCCATCGAGAATCTGTTCGGCGCGGATCCCGGCCCCTGGGTGCGCGCCATGCGCCGCGTGTTCTACTGCGGCGAGTGGATCCAGAGCCACAGTCTGCACATCCACCTGCTGGCGGCGCCGGATTTCCTGGGTTACGCGAGCGTGGTGGAAATGGCGGGGAAGCATGCGTCGGAAGTGCGACGCGGCCTGAAACTGCAGGCGCTCGGCAACGAGATCATCCGCCTGCTCGGGGCGCGCTCGGTGCATCCGGTGGGTGCGCGCGTCGGCGGCTTCCATCGTGCCCCGAAACCGGAGGAGGTGAGCGCGCTGCTGGAAAAACTGCGGGCCGCCTTGCCGGAAGCCGAGGGACTGGCACGCTGGACGGCGTCGTTCGATCTGCCGCGGGACGAACAGGACTTCACCTGCGTCGCCCTGCGCCATCCGCGGGAATATCCCATGAACGAAGGTCGCCTGGTTTCGAGCCAGGGCCTGGATATTCCGGCCGATCAGTTCGAGACACGTTTTGCCGAACGACAGGCGCCGCACTCGACCGCGCTGCATTGCCTGCTCGATGGCAAGCCGTACCTGGTCGGTCCGCTGGCGCGCCTGAATCTCAACCTGGATCGTCTGCCGGAGCCCGTGCGCGAGCTTGTCGATGGTCTGGGCATCCCGTTCCCCAGCCGCAACATGCATCACAGCATCGTGGCGCGCGCGATCGAGATCGTGATTGCCCTGCGGGAGGCCATCCGTCTGCTGGAATCCTATCGGGAACCGCGCGAATCCTGGATTGCCATACAGCCGCGCGCCGGCAACGGCGCCGGCTGCACCGAGGCGCCGCGCGGGCTGCTGTGGCATCGTTACGAGATCGACGCACACGGGAAGGTCATGCGTGCGCGCATCGTGCCGCCCACCAGCCAGAACCAGTCGCGCATTGAAGAGGACTTGCGCCAGTCGCTCCAGCGTTTCGGCACGGACCGGCCCGAGGAGGCCTTGCGTCGCCATGGCGAAATGGTGATCCGCAACTACGATCCCTGCATCTCCTGCGCCACGCATTTTCTGGAACTGCGGATTACATAGAGTACAAAGTTCAGAGTTCAGGGTCTCGAGTTAAAACCGAAACTCGTAACTTTGAACCTTGTGCAATGAACCTTGAATTCGGAACTCGAAACTTTAATGACATCCAGGATTTTGATTTTGGGCATCGGCTCCCCCTTCGGTGACGACCGTTTCGGCTGGGAGGCGGCCGAGGCCCTGCGGCGTTCCGCTGCCATGAACGCCGCCGCGCCTGGCCGGATCGAAATATTGGTGCTGGATCGCCCGGGCGCCATGTTGCCCGTGCATTGGCGGGAAACCGACATCGTGATCCTGCTGGATGCGGTTCGTTCCGGCGCCGCGCCAGGAACGCGACATGGTTTCGATGCGCGCGAACTTCCCGGCAGCGGCGTGATGTGTTCCTCGCACGGTTTCGGTGTGGCTTCCGCGATCGGCTTGGCCCGGGCCCTCGGGAACATGCCGTCGCGACTGTTGTTGCGTGGCGTCGAGGCGGATCTTTCGTGGCCGAATCCCGGCCTGAGTCCCGCGGTGGCGGATGCATTGCCTGCTTTCGTCAGGGATATCGCAGAAGAGGCGCTATGGCTCTCGGGTTTTTGCGCTTCTGCTGCTGTAAACCGGGTCTGAACGGACCATTTTTGGCAGAGAATCTCCTTATGGGGGAGCCTGCCAGAAGGCCGTATCAGTCCGGACCCTGTCAGCAGTTTCTTTTCCAATAAAAATTACGTTGTTTCATGCGGTTACAGGGCGGCAACGCAGGTTCTTGCGTGCATTTCCCGCCCGAAAATCCCCGAGCCATGGCATGAATGCTGCATTCCCTGTGCACAAAGAAGTCGCCAAGAGGTGCACCGTTGTTGCCATTTTGCCCCGCGATTCAGCGCCCGGTCCGAACGGTATGCCTGCTGTTTGTGCTGGCGGTCCTGCTGGGAGCCTGTTCGATGGTGCCGCCGAAACCGGCGCCGGGCATCGCCATTCTCCTCAGTGACCGGTCGCCGGCCTTCGTCGGGGTGCAGCGCGAAATCGGGACAAGATACCCGCATCGAATCGAAAACTATTATCTGGGCGGCAGCGAAGCGGATGATTCTGCCGTGCGGAAGAAACTCCAGTCCTCCGACGTGCCGCTGGTCGTGAGCATCGGTTTGCCCGCCGCCCGGGTGGCGCGCGGTCTCACGGGCAAGCGTGTCGTCTTCTGCCAGGTGTTCAACTACGAAGATACGGACCTGGTGACTTCCTGGATGAATGGTGTCGCCGCTACGCCGCCCGTGAATGACCAGTTCCGCGCCTGGAAACAGCTGTCGCCCCGGCTCGAAAAAGTCGGCGTCATCACCGGCAGGAACTTGCGCGGCCTGATGGCGGAAGCGCAAGCGGCGGCCCGCGAGAATGGACTGAAGCTGATTCATATCGAAGTGCGGTCGGACAAGGAAACGCTGTATGCCTACAAGCAGCTTTTGCCGAAAGTCCAGGGCCTGTGGCTGGTGCCGGACAATCGTGTGCTGAGCCGCGAGGTCATCCGCGATGTCATGGCCTACAGCGTCAGGGAGGGAAAACAGGTGGCGGTCTTCAGCCATCAACTGCTGGCCCTGGGCGGACTTCTGAGCGTTGAGAGCAGCTACGCCGACATCGCGCAGCGGGTGCTGGCACGCGTCGAACAGGCGCACAAGAGCGGCGGCGAACCGGTGACGCCGCTTTCCGCGGCAACCATCAGGATCAATACCGTCATGGCCAGACGCCTGAACCTGGCGCTTCCCAAAACCCTGCAGGGACTGGCCCATGCTCCGTGACCTTAACACCTCCGGCCGTATCCGGTTGCGTTTTCCGGCCGGCCTGCTCAGGTTGTGGCAATCGATCCGCCGCATGAGCGAACGCAGTCTCGTGAGCCGCCTGCTGGCGCTGCTCATGCTGGGCGCGGTGGCGGTGTATATGATAGTAAACGTCGGCCTGTGGTGGACCGCCAGCCGCCTGATCGAAGACAACCTCGAGAGCCAGGCGGTGCGCTGGCTGAGCGAGCTGGATGAACTGGGCACGCCGTTGTACGCCTCGCAGGGCGGGCGGCATCTGTCGAACATCGACAAGCGCATCAAAAATTTCCCGGAAATCGCCTTCATCCGCTACTACGACGCCTCCGGCAAAAAAATCCTCGGTGAATACGGCGACCGGCGCGGCGTGGAGATTCCGCCGCTCGATCCCGGTCAGATCAAAGAGTTTTCCGGCACCGGCGCGGCGGAGCGGGATTATCTCGTGGACCGTTCCATTTTGAGCGGCGCCTATCTGCGGTTCATATCGCCGGTCCGCGTCCGTTCCATACGCTCGGACGGCCTGCTCGGCTTCAGCCTGGAAAACGACAAGCCGGAAAACGTGAAGATCATCGGCTACATCGATCTCAGCATCGATTCCGGTTATTACAAGCAGCAGCTGGTGCGCAGCATCGCCTCCGGCAGTCTGGTTATTGCCGGCTTGATGGCGGTGGGGCTGTTCTTCGGGAGCCGCATCATCCGGCGCGCGCTGGCGCCGCTGACGGCGCTGCAAGACCCGTTAGCGCGGCTGGCGCAGGGCGAGACCGATGTCCTCGTGGAGCGCGCCAAAGACGCGGAAATCGCGGTGATCAGCGACGCCCTGAACACCACCATCAAGGCCATCAAGGAACGGGACGACGCCCTGCGCAAGATGGCGGAGCGGGATCCGCTGACCGACCTGGCGAACCGCGAGATTTTCCGGCGCGAACTGGAAAAAGAGATCGCGCAGGCGGCGCAGGATGCGAAATCGAGCGCGGTGTTTTTCATCGATCTCGACCAGTTCAAGTACATCAATGACACGCTGGGTCATCCCGCCGGCGACAAGCTGCTGGTCCGCGTGGCCGAGCTGCTCAAGTCGCGGGTGCGCGACAAGGACGTGGTGTCGCGCTTCGGCGGCGATGAATTCACGGTGCTGGCGCGCAACGTGACGCGCGAGAACGCCATGGAGATGGGGCGCATGTTCAACCAGATCATGCGCGACCTGCGCCTGGTCGAGGGCGACAAGGTTCTCAGCGTCAATTGCAGCATCGGTATCGCCATGATCGAACCGGGGCGCCATACCGTCGAGGAAGTCATGGCGCACGCCGACATGGCGTGTTTCGAAGCCAAGTCGCATGGCCGGAACCGCATGCACATGTATCTGGAGGACGACGATGGCAAGAAGGAAATGGCCAAGGACATCGGCTGGTTCCAGCTCATCCAGCAGGCCATCGAGCGCGACCGCTTCCGGCTTATGTACCAGCCCATCGCCGACGTCGTGCATCCTGACAAGGAAAGCTACGAGGTGCTGCTGCGCATGCCGGGACCCAACGGCGAAATCGTGCTGCCCTCCATTTTCCTTCCGGTGGCCCAACGCTTCGGCCTGATGACGGACATTGACCGCTGGGTCATAATACATTCGCTGAAGGCGCTGGCGGATTTCCGCGCCTCGGGGCGCGATGTCATATTTTCGATCAATCTCTCGGGTCAGTCGCTGGAAGACGCATCCATCCTGCAACTGATCAAGGAGCAGCTGGCGCTGAACCGCCTGCCGCCGAGCCGGGTGATTTTCGAGATCACCGAACAATCGGCCATGCACTATCTCGACAAGGCACGGCACCTGATCCAGGGCCTGGTGGACATCGGCTGCCGCTTCGCGCTGGACGATTTCGGCACCGGTTTCAGCTCCTTCAGCTACCTGAAACAGCTGCCGGTGGACTTCATCAAGATCGATGGATCCTTCGTCAGGAATATGGCGCAGAACTCCATGGATGAAACCATGGTCCTGTCGATCATCCAGATCGCGCGCTCGCTCGGCAAACAGACGGTCGCCGAGTTCGTGCCGGACGAGAAAACCATCGCCATGCTCAAGGCCTCCGGCGTGGATCATCTCCAGGGATTCTGCATCGGCGTGCCGTCCGAAAAGCTGCCGGTGAATCTGCGGGTGGTGACCACGAACAAGAAGAACGCCGGCTGAAGGCTGTCCGGGCAGGGCATGCCAGGCGTTCGAGCCGGGCGACAAAAACTCACCGCCGGTTTTCCCGCGCGCCTTCCGGGGCTGTGATAGCATGCGGACAGGCCGGTAAAAAACATTCATATGTGAACGCGGGTACGCCACGTGCGCCGTTGTCGTTTTTCTCCACCGTAACGGATACATCGATGCAGGAAAGCCGTTTGACAGGGAAATCTTGAGAACCGTTTTTTTCAATACGAACAACAGGAAACGCGGGAAAGCGCCGCTCTTGTTCGCGCTGTTGTTCATGCCGATCCTGGCCTACGCGGCGTATCTGCTGATGCTGTTCCTGCTCGACAGCTTTCACGGTGACGGCTCGATTCTGCACCAGTATGCATTCGGGTCGCGCCGGCAGCTGGCGTTTCAGGCGCTGTCCGACGGCCGCCAGGCGCTGCCGGTGTTCTATGCCGTGACCCTGCTGCTCTGGGGCGAGCTCTCCCTGCTGTCGCGATTCGGCGGATGGCGCGGCGTGATGCCGGCTCTTGTCGCTGGCGTGTTGACCACGTCCGTGCCGGCCGCGCTGCTGGTGGAACCGGGCTGGACCGCGGTGCTGCCGCCGGTCGTCGCCGGGCTGTTGCTGTCCCTGGCCCTTGTTTGGGCCAGGCGTCCTTCGGGCATGCGGGGATGAACGCCATGCGCTGTGCCGCCATTCTGCTTGCCGGAATTTTCTTTGGCGCCGCGCCCGCGCATGCCCTGGATCATGTCTGGGTCGTCGGCGGCGGGCCGTATCCCGCTCAGTCGCAGGCGCAGATCGAATTCAACGTGAACTGGGTGATCCAGGTGCTGAATGCCGGCGCCGGCGCGCGCCAGATGCACGTCTATTACACCGACGGTTCCAGCCCCGCGCGGGACGTGGTGCTGTGGCAGCCGCCGGCGGAGTCCAGGGCATCGTTGCAGCCGCTGGCGCGCGTTTTCGGGGCGCAAGAGCAGAATGGCGAGCGCTTTTACAGTCACCGCGTGCCGCACGTCAGCGGCGGTACCGAGGCCGGCGATCTCGCGGCGCGCCTGGAGCAGGATTTTTCCGGACTCCAATCCGGCGACCGGGCACTGTTGATCTACAACGGTCATGGATGGCGGGACCCGGACGATCCCGCAGGCAATACCCTCGAGCTGTGGAACGACAGCAGCCTTTCAGTGCGCGAGATGGACCGGCTCATGAGCCATGTCGACCCTGCTGTTCCCGTGCGTTTTGTGTTCACGCAATGTTACTCCGGCGGATTTGCGCGGCTGATGCATCCGCAGGCGCGCGATACGCTGGCGCTCGGCGAGGGCAACCGCTGCGGATTTTTCGCCGAATCCGAGGACCGCGAGTCGGAGGGCTGCTCGGCCGGCATCAACGCCGGCGATTACCGCGACTACTCGACTTACTTCTTCGCCGCGCTCGGCGGCCGCACGCGCACCGGCGAGGCCATCACGGCCAATCCGGATCGCAACGGCGACAACGTCGTGTCGCTTTACGAAGCGCATTTGTTTGCGTTGTCGCAGGCGCACAACGCCGACCTGCCGCGTGCCACCAGCGAGGTGTTCCTCGAACGCTGGCAGCCCTGGTATCTGCGCTGGGTCGGCACCGGCGCGGAACCGGATAACGTGTATGGCAGGCTGGCGCGCGAGGTGGCGAAAAAGAACGGCCTGCCCGAGTCGGGTCCGGCGCTGATCAGCGAAATACGCGCGCGCCGGAACGCGCTGACGCAGAAAATGGCCGGGCTGGAAAAGGAGCACGAAAGCCTGGGCCGGGAGATCAAGGCGCTGCAGCAGCAGATCAGGAAGGAAATCGGCCTGCGCTGGCCGGAGGCGTTTGCTCCCTACACGCTGAACTTCGTCCAGTTTCTGAAGAAGGATCTGGACGCGGCGCAGGATTTTATTCTTTCCCATCCCCGCTATGCGGATCTGGTGGCCCGGCAGGACCGGCGCGCCGCGCTGGAACTCGGGGAGATTTCAGGCCTGGACCGCGATGTCACCCAGCTCGACAAGATCCTGCGCCTGCGCCGGCTGGCGCGCCTGCAAAGCCAGTTCGAGCGCCATGCAAGTGAGGAAGAGCGCGGGTGGTATCAGAGGTTACAATCTTGCGGAGGACAACCGCTGTAGAATAATAAAATAATTCAGCCACAGAGATCACAGAGCACACAGAGGTTGAAAAGACTAGTTTTTACTCTGTGACCTCTGTGATCTCTGTGGCCAATTTATTTATTGGTCCAGCGTCTTGTCCTTTTTGATCATGGCGTACGCCGAATGGTTGTGGATCGACTCGAAGTTCTCCGATTCCACCACGTAGGCGTCGATGCGGTTGTCGGCGTTGAGCTTCGCCGCGACGTCGCGCACCATGTCCTCCACGAACTTGGGATTCTCGTAGGCCTTCTCGGTGACGTATTTCTCGTCCGGGCGCTTGAGCAGGCCGTAGAGCTGGCAGCTGGCCTGGTTCTCCACCAGGTCGATCAGGTCCTCGACCCACACGAAGGTGTTGGTGCGCACCGTGAGCGTCACGTGCGAGCGCTGGTTGTGCGCGCCGTACTGCGAGATTTCCTTGGAG
>JBFMBB010000044.1:0-17442 GCA_040755435.1 Pseudomonadota bacterium
ATGGATTGGGTGAACCCCCCTCTGTCCCGGTTTTTCTTCTGGACCGCTGTCCTTCAGGGAAGCGGTTCTTGTCTGGGATGGATGCTACAAGGCCTTCGCTCGCGAGAAAAGGGGCCAGGCTCAATTTTTTGATATCTTGTTTGTGTTGTTGAATGCAAAGAACTTAAAAAATTGAACTTGGCCCGTTTTCTTCCTGTAGGGCGCGTACCACGCGCCGGACATCATTTCATCTTCGACGGCAGCGTGATGCTACGGCCGTCCACCACGAAGCGCCCCTTGCCCTGGTGGTGCAGCGTGCGCGGATGCTTGCGCGCCGGGTCGACCCAGGCCTGCACCACCTCGAGCACGAAGAAATTGTACTTGCGCGCGAGATGCGCGTCGGTCACGCGGCATTCGAGGCTGGCGTAACATTCCTCGATCAGCGGCGCCGCCACCCGTTTGGCCGGCCGCGGCGTGAGGCCGAAGGCCTTGAACTTGTCGAGGCGCCGGCCGGAGCTGTTGCCCACGGCCACCACCTGCTTGCCCAGCTCCACGGTGGGGATGTTGATGACGCACTGCTTCGTGGCCTTGAGCGCCGCGAAGCTGTAATTGGCCTCGCTCAGCACCATGCCGACCAGCGGCGGCTCGAACTCCATCGGGGTGAGCCAGGACAAGGTCATGACGTTGGCGCGGCCCTTCTGCGCCGTGGTCACCAGCACCACCGGGCCGGGTTCGAGCAGACGATAGACCTTGGACAAGGGATAGGACTTTTTCATGGCCGCCTCCCGTGGATACATGTAGGGCGCGTATCACGCGCCGCATATTATCTCGCGAAATGGATGGCGCGTGGTATGCGCCCTACAGGAATATTTCATGTAGGTTGGGGTGAGGCGGAACGCCGAACCCCAACATGAGCGCCCAAATGTTGGGCTTGCGGAGTCCATCCCTGGACTCCGCCCTGCGGGCCAGCCTGCGGCTGGCTCAAAATCGCTCCCAGCGATTTTGTCGCTGCGCTCACCCCAGCCTACATTGACTGAACCGTAGCTGTCATTCCCGCGAATGCGGGAATCCAGGCTGTACATCTCATCCCGGCATAGCGGGGATTCCTTCTTACGCCTTCTTCACAAACTCCGACTTCAGTTTCATCGGCCCGATGCCGTCGATCTTGCAGTCGATGTTGTGATCGCCCTCGACCAGCCGGATGTTTTTGACCTTGGTGCCGACCTTGACCACTGAGGACGAGCCCTTGACCTTGAGATCCTTGATGACGGTGACGCTGTCGCCGTCGTGCAGCAGGCTGCCGTGGGCGTCCTTGACCACCAGGCCCTCGTCAACGGTTTCGGCGACCGCCGTTTTCGACCATTCGTGCGCGCATTCCGGGCAGACGCACAGGCCCCGGTCTTCGTAGGTGTAGGCGGAGCCGCATTTCGGGCATGGGGGCAAGTTGCTCATGGGTCTGTCCTGCGGCTGTCTGGCCGAATCGTGTGGAATGAGGCGTGATCGAGGCGGGATTGTAATCCACCACGGCTTTTGTAGCATATGCGCGGGCAACAGGGGCCATCCGGTGCCGGCGGCTTGATATAAGTCAATGAGCAGGCGCCCGAGGTAATGTTTGATATATTAAACGCCAGCCGCATCGCGACGGCGCTTTGTTCCGGTTCAGCGTCGCGCCGGCGGTTTGCAGGGTACATGCAGCGCAATCGGGAACAATGGAGGGTTCATGATTCTTCTTGTGTTCGGAGTCGCGTGGTTCATTACCGGTACTACGACCGCCTGGATGTTCGGGCGGATGGTTCAGGCAGGCGATCTGGGTACATGTATTGGTAACTAAGCCCGGACAGGCTGCTTTTTCAAAAAACTGATTTCTGTTTCCTCAGTCGCCAACACCGCCGCATGACGGCGGTGGCAAGTTATTTCCTCCCCGTCATCCCGGCTTGCGTCTCGGCGCGAAAGCGCTCGATACTGCCCTGGTGGTCGCGGTATTCCTCCCTCCCCGTTGCCAGCTCGGCATCGTAGGCCACCAGGAAGGCCTTGGTGGCGCGGGCGGCGACGTCTTTTTTGCCGCTACGCTCGGCGATCTGGTGCTCCAGCATGAAAGCCAGCAGATGTTTCGGCGCGGACTGCCGCAGCATTTCGATCTGCACGCGCGCGCTGTTGATGTCTTCGGTCGTCAGGCGCAGCAGGGCCACGTGGTAGCGGGCGTCGTTGTCCAGCGCTCCCAGGCCGTCGTAGGCCTGCAAGGCCATCGGCGCGAAGCGCAAGGCCTCCGCCATGTCGCCCTTCTCGCTGGCCGCCATGACGCGGTTGTACAGGCGGTCCGCCGCCTCGCGCGGCGACAGGCTGGCCAAATCCACCGTCTGGCCTGGCGCAGGCGCCGCCGGGGGCGCGAGCTGTGAAAACGGCGACGGCGTCGCCGCGCCGCTGCCACGATCGAACAAGGCCGCCAGCGCCACGCCAAGGGCGAGCATGGCGATCAGAATGGCGGCCCACGGCGCGATCGCTTGCGCGTTCAACTGTTTGGGCGCCGCGGGCAGCAGCGAAGCGCCGCATTCGCGGCAGGCGCGCGAGCCGGGCTCAACATCCGCATCGCACGCCGGGCAGCTCGTCACGACGGGCGTGCCGCAGTGGCTGCAAAAATTCCCCGCGGCGGGTTTGCCGCAGCCGGGGCATTTAATGGACTTGGTGGTCATGCTCGAACCTTACCACGGGACGGAGAAAGCTGCGATCTGGTCAGTGATCTCAGGTAGCCAGTTTTACCAGAAGCTGTCATTCCCGCGAAAGCGGGAATCCAGGTAGTTATGTAATCGCGCGCATAGCGCGCGATGCCATTCAAACCCTGGGTCCCCGCTTTCGCGGGGACGACAACAGTTTATCTAGCTCTTCTTCTAAACGATGGAGTGAAACAGCACCGCGGCAAAACCCTTGAACCCGGACAAGTCCCTGCGCTATCGTCCGCGCATGAAACCCGATCTGCTGTCCGCCATCGACGCCGCGCTCGCCGGTGACTGGGACCGCGCGCACCGTACCGTGCAGCAGGACGAAGACGATCCTACCGCCTGCTGGATTCACGCGGTGCTGCACAAGATCGAAGGCGACGCCGGCAACAGCCGCTACTGGTATTCGCGCAGCCGGCATTCGTACGGGGAATTCGTCGACGCCAGCCAGGAACTGGCGGCGATCCGGCGCGAACTCGAGAACGGGCACCAGGATCGGCGGTGATGACGGTTTGATTGCAGCTTGGGGTGGGCGCCGCGAACCCCGGCGGGAGGGCCGAACGTGGATGGGCTGAGTACCACGAAGCCTTGCTACGTTACTTCCGGACAGAGCACACCACAGCAACCTGCTACGACTTCTGCGGCTTCACTCATCAGCCCATCCACTTGAGATGGCGCGCCTCTCACAGCTGAGAGGTACTTATTAGAGTTCCGCTCCATCATCCTCCGGTAGCGAGGACAGGATCAGACTACTCCCCTGCGCCGGAAATTCAACGCAGCGAAACAGTAATTTATGAATTCAGTCAGCTATATGCCGTCATCCGCGCGGAAAGCCTGCCCTCGAATGTTTTAGTCGGGGGCGGGAATCCAGGCTTTGTATGACATCGCGCGCTGGGTGTGCGATCACATAAATTCAAGGACGAACCTGAGGCAGGACAACGCCTACGTGCGGTGATTTTCGCTGCTAAGCTGGAATGATGAAAATCAAACACTCAACCAGCAATCACCGCCCGCTTCTCCCCTACCGCCACCTGATCGCACTGGCGGTACTTGCCGCGCTGGCCGCCTGCGGCAAGGGCCCGGACACGGAACCATACAAGAAAACCGAACACCGCCGTGACTTCGCGCCGGAGGAATTCGGCATTGGCCGCCAGCACACCCGGGACAGCGCCTGCAACCGCGAGATCGACCAGCTGCTCGATGCGGTGCGCGTCTGTTACAACACCCGTACCGAAGCGGAATGCGTGGCGTTGCAGCAAAGGCAGGCCGACCGCATCGCCCGGCTCAAGAATTCCCTGCGTTGTCAGCGGTAAGTGTGAACCGGGGGCAGACTCGCAGGAATAATCGAGCCTGGTCCGTTTAATTTCTGCGCGCTGACCTGCAACGAAGCCGTCATTCCGGCGAAAGCCGGAATCCAGGGTTTAAATGCCATCGCGCGTTTTCAGCGCGATTCCTCGCCTGCGATTGGGGTCAGCGAACAATTTTTCCTTATATTTATTAGCGAAAACTGTGATCTGATCCTGATTATCAAGCGCCGGAACGTGCTGCGTAATATTGCGCAATAGCTGGCAGCGTCGCGATGCGTTTCATGTAAGCCGTGAGCTTTGGTGCCAGGTCTTGCACCAGGCTGGCGGGAATGTGATCCAGTACGCCTGAACTCAGCCAGCGCAGCACGACAAAGGCCTTCAGGTCGGCGATCGTCAGGCGCTTGTCCGCGAAATACTCACCGCCATGGTCTTCCAGTTGTTTCTGGAGCCAGCGCAAGTATTTCGGAAATGTTTTTGTGGCCAGGGTCTCGCGGGCGTTCTTCAGGGCGTCACCCGACAGACCGAAGGTGGCCCCGATCTTGACGTTGATGTCTTCCAGCGCCCCCATGATCTCGTCACACAATAAGGCCTGGAACGCGTCAGCCGGATAAAGGCCCGCGAGTTTCCCGACATAATGCGTAATCGCATCGCTTTGCGTGACCTGCACACCGTCCACGAACAGGGTTGGCACCTGATTTAGCGGGGTCGTCTTGCAGACTTCAGGGAAATCCCTGGATGGAAACCGATAGTCCTCAAACGGAATGCCGCCGATATGCATGGCCAGCCGCGCCGGTTCAGCGCGCCCACCGTGGAAATCGAAATAGGTCAGCTTCAGCTTGGTCATCGGTCACTCTCCTGGGAAAAATAAACAGGACGGAGGGAATATTTCTTTAGCCACCATCAGATTGGTCAAATTTTAATCCCTCCGTCCCCATTTTCGCCCATTTTCGGAAGGGAGAGTTACCGTTTGTTTAAAACTTGCTCGGAGCTCCCCTAAGTTCCGCAAAAGGTTTTGGTCACCACCTCTTCCGGTTCCGGCGGCAGGCGATAACGCTCTTTCCCGGCCTGTTCCGCATACGGGTTCTGCAACACGGCATGCAGCGCGTGAAACACTGAAAAATCCCCGCGGTCTTCCGCGGCGCGGATGGCCGCCTCGATTTGATGATTGCGCGGGATAACCACCGGGTTCACCGCCTGCATAGCGGCCTGCCGCGCCGCATCATCCTGCGGCTCGCGCTGGAGGCGCTCGCGCCACCGCACGGCCCAGACATCGAACGCCGCGGGCCGGGCAAACAAGCCGCGAATGGCATGATCCTGCGCGGGCGAGCCGGCGCCGAGGCGAGACAGGTGATAAAACGTCAGCGTAAAGTCCGCCTCGTTGGCGTCCATCGCGTCGAGCAAGGCCTCGATCAGCGCCTTGTCCTGCGCGTCGGAGTCCACACCCGCCGTGAGGCCCAGCTTCGCGCGCATGCCCGCCAGCCACGCCGCTTGGTACTGGCCCTGGCAGGTTTCGAGCTGCGTCTGCGCGATTTTCACCGCCTCGTCCGTCGATTCCGCCAGCAACGGCACCAGCGTTTCGGCCAGGCGCACCAGGTTCCACAGGCCGATGCCGGGCTGGCTGTTGTAGGCGTAGCGCCCGTGGCGATCGATCGAACTGAATACGCGCTGGTGACGATACCCGTCCATGAAGGCACAGGGGCCGTAATCGATGGTCTCGCCGGCGATGGACATGTTGTCGGTATTCATCACCCCGTGAATAAACCCGAGCTGCATCCAGCGCGCGATCAACCGCGCCTGGCGCGCGATCACCGCCGCGAGCAAGGCCACGTAGGGCTGTGGCGCCGCGGCCAGCTCCGGGTAGTTGCGCGCGATGACATAGTCGGCGAGCTTTTTCACGGCCGCGACATCCCCGCGCGCGGCGAAATACTCGAACGTCCCCACCCGCACAAAGCTCGCGGCCACGCGCGTAATCACCCCGCCCGGCAAGGCGCGCTCGCGCGCCACCGATTCGCCCGTGGCGACCGCGGCCAGCGCCCGCGTGGTCGGCACACCGAGCCGATGCATCGCCTCGCTCACCAGGTATTCGCGCAGCACCGGCCCCAGCGCCGCGCGGCCGTCGCCGCCACGGGAATAAGCCGTGCGCCCGCTGCCCTTCAATTGCAGGTCAAAGCGGGCGCCGTTCGCCGTGCGGATTTCGCCGAGCCAGATGGCCCGCCCATCGCCAAGCTGCGGAACAAAGCTGCCGAATTGATGGCCCGCATACGCCATCGCCACCGGCACGGCCCCGGGCGGCAGCGCGTTACCGGAAAAGGCCTGCGCCAGTTCCGCCTCGCTGGCCTCCTCCACCGACATGCCCAGCTCCCGGGCCAGCGCGTGATTGAACTGGATCAGCGCCGGCTGCTTCACCGGTGCGGGTTGCGCCTTGGCGAAGAACTCTTCGCCCAGCTGGAGGAAGCGATTGTCAAAGGGAATGTGGATCATGTTTCATGTACCGTCAGCACCAGAGCGGGTGACAGTGTAACCGAGTCAACGTTCGTTAATGACCGGGAAATGTCAGGGGTATTGAGATGGGGACCCAAGCTTACCGTGCAGCCTCTACCGGCGTCACGCATTACGAAAACCGCAATCTGAGCTGCCCTCTATTTGCTAGGCTGCATATTTTTTAATCCCTCCGTCCCGTTTTACGCGTGTTTTACGTGATCCACCGATTTAATGTAGGGCGCGTACCACGCGCCGTTCCACGATCAAGCAAACACCTGGCGCGTGATACGCGCCCTACGTTAACTAAAAATTAAACTCACGTAGGTTGGGGTGAGCGCAGCAAACCCCAACGTAATGTGGCCCGCACGATGAACCGGGGACAGACCCCGGTTTTCCTTGTCTGGCAGAAATAATTGAGCCTGGCCCGTTTAATTCCCTTACGCCGCACGACGACTGCTGCGCGCTGAGCGGCTGCGACCCTGAGCGGTCGTGGCGTGCAGCTTGAGTCCCAGCGCACGTACCACCTTGAGAACGGTCGCCAGTTCCGGGTTGCCCTGAGAGGAGAGCGCCTTGTACAGACTCTCCCGCCCCATCCCGGTTTTGCGGGCGATGGCGCTCATGCCCTTGGCGCGGGCGATGTCGCCCAAAGCCGCTGCCACCAGCGCCGGGTCGCCGTCTTCCAGAACAGCTTCCAGATACGCGGCCATGTCGGCTTCGGTTTCCAGATGTTCCGCTGCATCCCAAGGACGAGTTTTGGTCTTTGCCATGACAACCTCCTACAGTTCGCTCGCTAACGCTTGGGCGAGTTTGATGTCCCGGCTTTGCGTGCGTTTGTCGCCACCGGCCAGTAGAACCACCAGAGACTGGCCGCGTTGCACGAAATACACCCGATAACCGGGGCCATAATCGATTCGCAGTTCCGACACGCCCTCTCCCACCGGTTTTGCATCTCCGGGATTGCCTAGCGAAAGTCGGCGGATACGCGCATCAATGCGTGCCCGTGCCTGTCGATCGTGCAGGGCCGCAAACCATCTCGCGTACTCGTCGGTTTGGCGGATTTCGATCACGACCTATGGCAACTGTATTCCATAAGATACATCGGGTCAAGCGGCCCGATTTCCTTATCCCATGAATGAAGAGTTTCTGGCAAACGGCTTTTGTGTGTGGCCTATGGAGCCAATCGAATCATGATTCATTTGTTGCCAGCTTATGGCGAGACTAAAACAGATTTCAAACCTGATTTGTTCAGCTTTATATGGATCGATCCTGGGTACCAAAAACACACAAGCCCGCAGATGCGGGCTTGTGTGTTTTCTGTCGTGAAAAATGAAGTAACGTAGGTTGGGGTGAGCGCAGCGAACCCCAACGTAATGTGGCCCGTGTAGCGCCGATGTTGGGGTTCATTTCATTCACCCCAACCTACGGCCTGAAAAATCCCACTTATTCGCTATTCACCTTTTCCCATCTGCCGCGTAAGACCCATGGCCATGGCCGCGAGCAAGGCCACGCCACCGACGAGCACGGCCCACAGCAGGATCTTGCGCCACGGCAGCGGCGCCGGCCCGGGGCGCAGGCGGTCTTCGCCGCCGAGCACGACGCGCTGGCCGAGGCGCGCGGCGGCCGGCGTTACCTTGGTATCGCCGCGATCCAGCGTGCGCAGCAACTCGGCGACCGGCTGCTCGGCGCCGTTCGCCACCGCGCTGCCGTAAGCGAGCTGGTAGGGTCCGCTGCCGCGCGCGAGAAAAATGACCTGCTCAGGCACCCAGCCGATTTCGAGCTTCACGCCCGGGGCCGTGCCGTTCTCGGCCGCGGCGTCAACGCGCCAGAACCGGTCGGCGGTGCCGCCCACCGTCATGGCGTCGTTACGAAATTCCGCCGCACTCCCCTCCCGGCTCAGGCGATAAAACAGGCCGCCGCCGCGTGGGCGCCACTCGGCCTTGTCGTCCGCGCGCGAGGAGAGGCTCGCGCGCACCAGGCTGTTGGCGTCGGCGAGCAGAAGGTTGGCGCGCTCGACCGGGAACCGGCCGCCGCTGTCGAAAACAAAATACGCCTTGCCCTCTTTGTCCGTTTCCGTGTGCCCGTCGAGCGTGACCCACACCGGCGGCGGTTCCTGCATCCTCGCGGCCGGCTCGGCTTCGACGCCGCTGATTTCAACCGCCGCACCCGGGGAATTCCAGGTGAGGCGCAGATACTTCGACTTCGATGGCGCGAATTCGATGGTGTTGCGCGCCAGACGCTCGCCGCCATGCACCAGTTCCGCCAGCGTGGCGGTCGCGACGGGACGCCAGTAATTGAGATCGTTGCTGGCCGACAGCGTCACCGTCGCGACAAACCCCTGCGTCGCCGGCCACTGAACATGAAGCTTGCCGAGCGCATTATCGAGGCGGCTGGCGTCGAGTATGTAAGCCACGACCGGCTTGTCTTTTACCATCGGCAGGTCGTTGCGCACGTCAATGATCGTGCCGCTCGCGTCGCGGTTCACGCGTACCGACAGCGCGCCGGGCGCGGAATCGCCGCCGCGCACCGGAAACACCGGCAGCGCCACCCGCGCCGCGGTCTCTTTGGCGGGCGCCGGCCGCAGCAAGGCGTGCGGCACGACCTGCCCCTGCGCATTGAACACCCGCAGATCGCCGAAGTCGGGGCGCTGCAAGTCGCGATACACCTCCACCGGCAGCGGCACGGCGTACACCGAGGCGGCCCCCGGCGTTTCCAGCGCGTAGCCATAGGCGAAATCGTCCAGCGTGACGGCCCGCTCCGGCTCGGCGCCGAACGTGACGGCACTTACCAGCGATAAAGTCAGAAACCAATGACCACGAATCATGCAGGAATCTCCTTTTGTTGCCGCGGGGGCAAGGGCGACAGGTAACCGATGATCAGCATCAGCACGCCGACGCCGACGAAGGAAACGATGCGGGCAATGGTGCCGATGCCGGTGAGATCGACGAGGAACAGTTTCACCACGACCACGCCCAGCAGCGCCGCGCCCGCCACCCACAGCAGCCGCAGCGCGCGGCGCGTGGCGAACACCATCAGCACCAGCGCGATCGTGCTCCAGGTCATGGTGAGCGCGGCCTGGTAGATGACGGAGCGGAACAGGCCGTGGGCGGTATAGGGAACACCGTCCCAGAAATGCACCGCGCGGCCCACGACTGCGCTCAGCCACAGCACGCCCAGCGCGCCGGTGAGGTAATAGAACAGGCGCAGGGCCTCGGCGCCGAGCGTCGCGCTCACCCACCCACGCGCGAAGGCGATCCAGCGCAACAGCAATACGACCACCAGCAGCGTGCCGAGATCGAGCGGGTTCGCCACCGGGACATAGGGCAAGGGATAGCTCCCGCCGCGCTCGAACAGCGCCGCGATACTCCACAGCACCAGCCAGGCCAGCACCGGCAGCAGCCCGGGCCCGGCGACGTCGGCGTGGAACCGGGCCGACGGCCAGAAACGCACAGCACCGAAGCGGATTACGGCCGCGGCGCCGAGGATGGGCACGATCGCCCACGCCACGAAACTCCAGGGGTAGCCGAGCTGCGCCTGGCTCTGTACCAGCCACGCGCATTCGCGCGCCAGCAGCACCAGCATCACCATGAAAGCGCCCGCGTGCCAGGTGCGCACCAGCCCTTTCGGCCAGTCCGGCTCGAAGTACCGTAACGCCGTGTAGTGCACGGCAAAGGCGGCGATCCACGCCGGCGCGCCCCAGCCGGCGAACGGATGCGGTGACCACCACGCATCCAGCGCCGCGAGCGTAAACACGGCTATGACCGGGAGCAGACCGATCGGCACGTAACCCAGCGCGCGCCAGTCGAGCCGGCGCGCCAGCACCGCGGCCAGGGCCACGCTCGCGGCGATGAACATCAACGACAGCTGGCTCGCCAGCGCATCGGCAAACACGCGGCCGATTTCGTGCAGGCCGCCCAGGAACCACCAGGCCAGGCCCCACACCAGCATGACGGCGTCGAAATTGGTTTCGTAACCGCGCAAGCGCTCGCGACCCCGCATCAGCACGAAGCTCGACAGCAGGCCGCCGAGGGCGATCACCACCGTGCCGAGATAGGTCGCGTTGAAAAACGCCGGCATCGGCCCCGGCACGATCGTGCGCGGCCGGATCAGCGGCTCGAGCAGGCCGCCGCCGGAACCGAATCCGAAGAACGCCAGCGTGGCCCCAAACTGCAACAGCAGGCCGAAGGCCCGCGCCAGCGCGCGCTCCTGGCGCGTGCCGACCCACACGATGGCCGCGCCTTCGAGCGCCCACGCGGCGGCGGTCCAGTTACCGTCCAGGGCCAGGGGAATCGCCAGGCTGCCGAACACCACGCCCAAGGCGAGAAACGCCTCCGTCAGCAGGCGCATGCCCGCCGCTTGCCGGCGCCACAGCGCCGTGGCCAGAGAGATATATACCGCCGCCGCCACCAGCGCGCTGATGGCGAGCCCGTATTCGTACGTCCGCACCAGACCCGCCTGCAAGCCGAAGGCCACGACCGGCACGCCGAAGACGATAGTGCCGTCGACGTAGCCGCGCAGCTCCAGCTTCTGGCGCTGCGCGAACAGCACGGCGATGGCGACGTAAAACAGGAAGAACAATATAAGGAAGGGTTCGGTGGTCGCGAAGAAGTCCGCCTGGTAATAGCGACGACCCCAGAGCGCCCCGATGACGAAGGTAAACAGAAACCCGAGCACGTTCAGCTCGCGCCAGGCGCGGAACCAGGCGATGCCCAGAATGCCGGCATTGAGCAGCGCGTAGTACGAAAACAGCATCACGTGATTGCCGGCGCCGGTGGAGACCAGCACCGGCGCCAGGAAACCGCCGGTGGCGCCGAACACCGCCAATGCCTTGGCGTTTTGCAGCACCGCGAGCACGCCCGAGAGCACGACGATGCCGACCATCACGCCAAAAGCGAGCGTGAGCGGCAACAGCCCGTAGAGCTTGGCGGCGGCGAACACCGTGAGATAGAGAATGCCGACGCCCACGCCCTGCAACACCAGCGCATAGTCACGCCGCCGCTCGCGCAGCCGCCAACCCAGCACGAGCAACACCAGCGCGCCCAGCGCCGCGCCGGCGAGCCGCAATTCGATGGGGAACTTGTTGTGCTCCACCGCATACTTGAGCAGGAAACCGACGCCGAAGAACAGCACGATGGCACCGACCTTCACCACGACGTTGCCGCTGGTGAAGAATTCCTTTATCCACTTGACGCCGCGTTCGATCGGATCAGGCTTGTATTCGCGCCTGCTCGACACGCCCGCCGATGCTGTCGCTGCCGCCGGAGGAACATCGGAAGGATATTTGGGCGACGACGCAGGCCACGTCCCGCCCGTACCCGCTGGCGTTGCGGGGCTCGGAGTCGGTTCGGCCGACTTTGCGATCGGCGGCGGTGTCGACGCCGTAGCGCGCACCGGAGGCGATGTCGTGGATGGCGCGCGGGCCGGCGCCGCCCCTTGTTCGTGCTGCCGGGCCTCGCCGATCCGCGTTTCGAGTCGCGCCACGCGCTGGCCAAGCTCAAACACCACGGCGACGAGCACGCCGATGACGACACCCGGGATAATTCCTGACCAGCTAAACAGCGATGCGCCGAGGAAGAAACCGACGATGGCGCCAAGGAACTTCATCATGCGGGCATCTCCCTGGATTATTATGGTTCACGGTCCACGGCCAGAATGCGGACGCGACTTATAGCCAATATAGTCAATCCCAGGGGCAGGGCTCGGTATTAGGGAAAATCCCGGAAAACGTCGTTATTCTGGCGGGGGCTGCCCCAGCATATAGTAAGCTGGGGGCTGGGATTCAGATCAGATCTGGTTTTTCAGTTTTTAATTTGAAACTGCGGTCTATCCTTGGGCCTTTACTATTGCGCTGGTCATATGAAATTAAATTTCATCATCTTTTTGATGATCGCTTGACTGCACGTTCGTTTTTTCTGTCCCAGTATTTAACCTCGATAATCTTCCCGAGGTGAAACTCAAGTTCCCGTTTGCTTCGATTACGAACAACTTTAACTACTCGCAATGTAGCTTCTGGCACGGGAGGCAACATTCCATTGAGCAAACGAAGATTAAAAGTCTGTTTTTCGACGTTCTGAAGACGGCGCAACCAATATTTCGACATTGATCGATATTCGATTTTCTTGCGACATGGTAGCGAAAGGATATCCGCAAAGTGCTTACGCTTGATGTTCACAACAAGTGTAGGAACTTTGTAACTAGATGTCGTTTTCTTCCCCATGATTCTTGCAATCTCTCTTTTCGTATCCTTATTTTCTGAGCACTTTTTTGATTTCGCGTATTTCACGGGAGTGAACTGACAAAAGCTGACGAAGAATCCGATTTATATCTGCGTCTTTAGGTACATGTCCTTTTACTCTGTTACCGGGCAGGTCCATTAGATGAGTAAGTAAAGTTTCAATATCTTTTAAGTAATTCACTCGTTTTATACGTGCAATAACGAAATGGTCCCATTTTTGTTTGTGTCGATCCTTTAAGTGGTGGCTTACTCTACCAAAAAGATTTGTCGTTAAACCAACATAATAAACATCCCCTTTACGATACAGTGCATAAATTCCAGCATATCCCTTTAACAATTCTTTTAGCTTTGCTCGAAAGATTGGGCTCGCGAGGATCTCGCTCGGGAGTTTTCTGGACATTCCCTTTATTAATGCGCCCTTCGTTGATTTATCTCGACGCTTTTTCTTTGCCATTTCTTAAATCCTCCTCGATTCCAGGAAAACATAGTTACGATGAAAATCTAAGTGTTGTTTCTGCCGAGTTGTGAAACTTCCAACATTTACTGTGTGATTTGTGTCTACTCCCATGCGTTGCAGAGCAAGCTTGTGAGCAACGGGAGAAATTAACAGCTGCCCATTGTCTTCAAAAGAAATAAAACCACGGTCAAAAAGATGATCTATTGATGGAGTAAGCAAGAAACCGTTTTCACCCTCAAGTCGCTCCTGATTGGTACAATCTCTCCACGGCTTGATGTGGCTCGCTCGCAGATGTTCCGGGCGGTCCACCTGGGTAATTCGGCATTTTCGTTCTAGTTGGCTTACGTTCAGCCTAAATGTTCCTTGCCCACGGCGTGCCATAACCAATGCTGCTTTTTCAGTTTCCCCAAGCTTGGCGTCCTCACGCACTTTCTGCTGTAAATGCTCTTCCCACTCATCGAGCCCCAGAGCTGGCTGCTTGTCCATCTCGATCTGTGGCTGGGCTAGATGGTTTCCGCTCATAAGCAGGCTCGCCTCATGCCCAATTAAACTAGAAAGAGCGGCCATTAGAACCGGCTGTATTTCTGTGAGGTAAATCGCCTGACTTCCTCGCCCTGACTCCAACAGCGGGGAATACTTCTCAGGCAGCAGTGGAGCCAAATGTGCCATGTGATCGCTAGGTCGAATCTGATGATGCAGAATGTGAAAACTCACATCTACTTTCCATCCAATTTGATCCCAATAGGCGCCGGCCCTACCGAATTCCGCTGGTTTGGGACATTCATAGCAGTAGGACCTGGCAACACCGATTGCACGTATATAGGTATCTGAAAAGGAGAGTATTAGATCGCCCGGAGAAACTTCCCGCATGAATTCGTAAAAAGGATTACGACTGCCATCCGCTTTTCGCTTCGGCGACCAAAGATAACTGCCCGACACTTCGTGGCGGTATGTCTGGTTCTGATTTACCCACCAATATCGCACGATCTCTACTATCTCCAGTCCGCCCACCCCAAATCACAGAGCATGGTTCCAACTAGCTGCACTGCCAGCTCTGCATCTTGTTCCCGAACCGGCCGTAATGGTCTCATGGCCTGCTCTGACGGCTTTGCTCTTGGATGGAGTATTGCGAGAATATCGCCACCATCCATACAAATGTTTGGGCGATCACTTCTTGGCTGTTCCCTCAAAATAGAGACCAATCTGCCAAGATCCTCCTTCCCGGTCGCAAGCTTTCGATCGGCAAGATAAGTTGCAAGAATCGCACTGCCGACATCCCGAGCGCGATCAATTACTGATTCCGCCCCTGCTCGAAGAATATCTTTGCTCAGTATTCCCAGGGTATTCCTGACTAGTTCCCTGCCCTGCTCAGGGACCCTGTCCCATAACATTTCGGGCAACGCACCAAAGGTTGAACGTGCATGAAGAGATACAATCTCTTCTTTGGTCAATGTCAACTCGGTGCCGACCACAGTCCAGATTGTTATTCGCCGCTCATTGCCCAAGACAACCAAAGGTTGGCCTTCTAGTTTGTCAAAGTAATTTGTGGACACAGCACACGTATGAAATGTCACAAGCTCCCTGTTAATCGTTCCATTAAAGTCTGCATACTTCCTCTCAGTTGCCATGGCTGCGTGAGAATACACATACCATGTAACCGGCTGCGAAGTGTTTCTCTCATAGAAGCGCCCTCGTCTTACTCTTGTCACTGAATCGAATGAATCTTCCCTGAATATTAGAGGAATCTCAAAAAGATCGGTTTTTCCTGTGTTTGGAATTGTTGAGACTGAACTACTCAATACTACCGCCGCTGATAAGATTGGCACGGGCAAAATAGCGCGGCCCCACAGCCCTGATCCCTCGTAAACCAACATAGTGTTAGGATCTATTCCAATGCTGATCATGTTGTGGCCCACATTTCTGACAGCAATGCTGCCTGTTCAAGTACTGTCTGAGTCGCCTTCTCTTGCTTGTCGGGCGGGTAACCGTATTTACGGAGAATGCGCTTGACGATGACCCGTAGCTGAGCGCGGACGTTTTCGCGGATGGTCCAGTCGATGGTGACGTTCTTTCTTACGGTGTCTACCAGTTCACGTGCGATCTTTACTAACGTTGGCTCACCAAGGACTTTGACAGCGCTATCGTTGACTTCGAGGGCGTCGTAGAAGGCCAACTCGTCTTCGGTCAGTTTGAGGTCTTCGCCGCGTTTGTGGGCGGCGCGCATGTCTTTGGCGAGCTGGATTAGCTCTTCGATGACCTGAGCGGTTTCGATGGCGCGGTTCTGGTACTTGCGGATGGCCTGCTCCAGCATTTCGGCGAACGAGCGCGCCTGAACGACATTGCGCCTTGAGCGGTTTTTGATCTCGCCTTTCAGCAGTTTTTGCAGTAGCTCAACGGCAAGGTTGCGCTGCGGCATGCCGCGCACTTCGGCCAGGAACTCGTCGGAAAGTATGGAGATGTCCGGCTTCTTGAGGCCGGCGGCGGCGAAGATGTCGATTACTTCGTCGGAGACTACCGCCTTGGAAATGATCTGGCGGATGGCGTGTTCCAGTTCTTCGTCGGTCTTGCGCTCGCCCGGTGTGCTCTTGGCGAGCACGGCACGGACGGCTTGAAAGAAGCCCACGTCGTCGCGGATGCTCAATGCTTCTTCATGGGGTACGGCGAGGGCGAAGGCTTGCGACAGTTCGGTCACGGCACGGAGCAGCCGGTTCTTGCCGTCGTCCTGGCTAAGGATGTGTTCCTGTGCCGCTGGCAGCAGTGACAGACGCTCCTGAGGTTTGCCGGACACCCACTTCGACCAGTCGAAGCCATGGAACAAGCCCAAGCAGACTTCATATTTCTCCATCATCACTGCCACGGCTTCGGCTTGGTCGAGGGCCGTCTTGCCGGTGCCGCCGCTCTCGGTGTAGGTCGCCAGCGCCTTCTTGAGTTCGTCGGCGAGCCCCAGGTAGTCCACCACCAGCCCGCCCGGCTTGTCCTTGAACACGCGGTTCACGCGGGCGATGGCCTGCATGAGGCCGTGGCCGCGCATCGGCTTGTCCACGTACATGGTGTGCAGGCTTGGAGCGTCGAAGCCGGTGAGCCACATATCGCGCACGATGACGAGCCGGAACGGGTCTTTGGCCATGCGGAAACGCAGCGCCATGTCTTCGCGGCGCTTCTTGTTGCGGATGTGCTGCTGCCATTCCAGCGGGTCGGTGGCCGAGCCGGTCATGATGACCTTCATCGAGCCCTTATCGTCCGCCTCATGGGCCCAATCCGGCCGCAGCCTGGCGATGGCGTTGTACAGGTCCACGCAGATGCGCCGGCTCATGCACACCACCATCCCCTTGCCTTCGAGGGTGGCCAAGCGGTTCTCGAAGTGGTCCACGAGGTCGCGGGCGATGAGCTGGATGCGGTTCTCCGACCCGACCACGGCTTCGAGCTGTGCCCACTTGGTCTTGAGCCTCTCCTTGCGCTCGACCTCCTGGCCTTCGGTGATCTCCTCGAACTCGGGGTCGATCTTCGGGCGCTCGGCGGCTTTCAGCTCCAGCTTGGCGAGGCGGCTTTCGTAATAGATCGGCACCGTGGCGCCGTCCGTCACCGCCCGCTGGATGTCGTACACGCTGATGTAGTCGCCGAACACCGCGCGGGTGTTGGCGTCGGACTTCTCGATGGGCGTGCCGGTAAAGCCAATGAACGAGGCATGCGGCAACGCGTCGCGCATGTGCCGCGCGTAGCCGTCGATGAAGTCGTACTGGCTGCGGTGCGCCTCGTCGGCCATGACGACGATGTTGCGCCGCTCGGAGAGCACCGGGTGGCGGTCGCCCTTTTCCTCGGGGAAAAACTTCTGGATGGTGGTGAACACCACGCCGCCGGAGGCGACCTTCAGTTTCTCGCGCAGGTCGGCCCGGTCGGCGGCCTGCACGGGCGGCTGGCGCAGCAGCTCCTTGCACGCGGCGAAGGTGCCGAACAACTGGTCGTCCAGGTCGTTGCGGTCGGTGATGACGACGATGGTGGGGTTCTCCATCGCCGGGTGCAGGATCACGCGCCCGGCGTAGAAGGCCATGGTCAGGCTCTTGCCCGAGCCCTGCGTGTGCCACACTACGCCGACGCGCCGGTCGCCGGGCTCACCGCCCGGCTTGAGGCCCGCCTCCCAGCGACCTGGCTCTTCCTTAATATCCTTGCGCGCCGCGCCAATCTGGGCCGCGCGCAGCGTTTCCTCCACCGCCACGTTCACCGCGTGGAACTGATGGTAGCCCGCCATCTTCTTGATGATCTTGCCGCTTCCGT
>JBFMBB010000045.1:0-17382 GCA_040755435.1 Pseudomonadota bacterium
CGCGAGGCCGAGCGCGAGCAGATCGTCAACCTCTACAAGGACCGCCAGGGCGAGATGGTCACGGGAGTGGTCAAGCGCCTGGAGCGCGGCGACGCCATTGTCGACCTCGGCAATGCCGAGGCGCTGCTGTCCAAGAACACCATGATCCCGCGCGAGGGCCTGCGGCCGGGCGACCGCATCCGCGCGCTGCTGGAAGAGGTCAAGTCCGTGCCGCGCGGCCCGCAGCTGTTCCTGTCGCGCGTGGCGCCGAAGCTGCTGGTGGAGCTGTTCAAGCTCGAGGTGCCGGAAGCGGGCGAAGGCCTGATCACCATTCACGGCGCGGCGCGCGACCCGGGCCTGCGCGCCAAGATCGCGGTGAGTTCCTCCGATGCGCGCATCGATCCCATCGGCGCCTGCGTCGGCATGCGCGGCTCGCGCGTGCAGAGCGTGTCGAACGAGCTCGGCGGCGAGCGCGTGGACATCATCCTGTGGTCGGACAACCCGGCGCAGTTCGTGATCAACTCGCTCGCGCCCGCCGAAGTGCAGTCCATCGTGGTGGACGAGGAGTCGCACAGCATGGACGTGATCGTGGACGAGAAGCAGCTGTCCCAGTCCATCGGCCGCAGCGGCCAGAACGTGCGCCTGGCCTCGGAGCTGACCGGCTGGGAACTGAACATCATGACCGAGCAGACGGCCCAGGAAAAAGGCACGCAGGAAGCCGCCAACGCCATCAAGCTGTTCATGGACCAGCTGGCGGTGGACGAGAACGTGGCCACGGTGCTGGTGCAGGAAGGTTTCACCAATCTCGACGAGATCGCCTACGTGCCGAAGCAGGAACTGCTCGCCATCGAGGAATTCGACGACGAGCTGGTGGACGAGCTGCGCAACCGCGCGCGCGACCTGCTGCTGACCAAGGCCATCGCCCAGGAGGAGAAGATCAGCCTGGCCGAGCCGGCCCAGGATCTGCTCGAAATGCAGGGCATGGACGACAACACCGCGCACCTGCTGGCCGCCCGCGGCATCAAGACCATGGAAGAGCTGGCGGAGCAGGCGGTGGACGACCTGCTCGAGATCGAGGGCATGACCCCGGAACGCGCCAGCGAGCTGATCATGACGGCGCGCGCGCCGTGGTTCGAGGACGAAAAGGCGGGCTGAGTATTCCGCCTTCAGGGAGTTTATGACGCAAATCACCATCAAAGGCTTCGCAGACCAGATCGGCATCCCACCCGAGACGCTGCTGCGCCAGCTCGACGCCGCCGGCATCGCGGCCAAAAGCGCGGACGACGCGCTCAGCGACGACGAGAAAGAAAAGCTGTTTCATTACCTGCGCGCCAGTCACGGCGGCGGCGAGGACAGCGCGGCCAGGAAGAAGATAACGCTCAAGCGCAAGTCCACCAGCCAGGTGGTGCAGAGCACGCGCACCGGCGCCACCCGCACGGTGCAGGTCGAGGTGCGCAAGAAACGCACCTTCATCAAGCGCACCGCCATCGAGGAAGCCCCGGCGCCGGTGGAAGAAGCGCCGCTCGAGGAAGTCGTCGAGGCGGCGCCCGCGCCGGCTGTCGCGCCCGCGCCGGTGAGCGAACCGGTCACGGCGGCCGTCGCCCCCGTGGCGGAAATTCCCGCGGCGCCGAAGGCCGAGCCGGCAGCGCCGGCAGCGGCGAAACCGGCGGCCAAGCCCGCCCCCGCGCCGGCGCCGGCCAAAGAGGCGAAGAAGCCGCACAAGGGCAAGAAGGAAAAACTGGAAAAGCTCGAAGAGCGCGAGCGCGGCCAGCTGCATCTGGCGGCCGGCAAGAAGTTGCGGCGCAAGGTGAAGCAGGTTTCCAGCCGGCCGGTGGTCACCAGCGTTACCGGCCAGCACGGTTTCGAGCGCCCGACTGCGCCGATCGTGCATGAAGTGGCGTTGCCCGAGACCATCACGGTGGCCGAACTGGCCCAGAAGATGTCCATCAAGGCGGCGGAAGTCATCAAGGTGCTGATGCAGATGGGCTCCATGGTCACCATCAACCAGGTGCTCGACCGCGACACCGCCACGCTGGTGGTCGAGGAGATGGGCCACGTGGTGAAAGAGGCCAAGCCCGAGAGCCCCGAGGCGTTGCTGACCGCGGCCGCGCCCGAAGTCGAGGCCGAGCCGCGCCCGCCGGTCGTGACCATCATGGGCCACGTCGATCATGGCAAGACCTCGCTGCTCGACTACATCCGCAAGGCCAAGGTCGCGGCCGGCGAAGCCGGCGGCATCACCCAGCACATCGGCGCGTATCACGTGGAAACGCCGAAAGGCATCGTGACTTTTCTGGATACCCCCGGCCACGAGGCTTTTACCGCCATGCGCGCCCGCGGCGCCAAGGCCACCGACATCGTGATCCTGGTGGTGGCGGCCGACGACGGCGTCATGCCGCAGACGGTCGAGGCGGTGCATCACGCGCGCAACGCCAAGGTGCCGCTGGTGGTGGCGGTGAACAAGATCGACAAGCCCGAGGCGCAGCCCGAGCGCGTGCGCCAGGAGCTGACCAAGCACGAGGTCGTGCCCGAGGAATGGGGCGGCAGCGAGATTTTCGTGGACGTTTCGGCCAAGTCCGGCGCCGGCATCGACAAGCTGCTGGAATCCGTGTTGTTGCAGGCTGAAGTGCTCGAATTGAAAGCACCCAGGACCGGTCCGGCCACGGGCCTGGTGGTGGAGGCGCGCCTCGACAAGGGCCGCGGCCCGGTGGCCACGGTGCTGGTGCAACGCGGCACGCTGCACAAGGGCGACGTCATTCTCGCCGGGCGCGAGTACGGGCGCGTGCGCGCCATGCTCGACGAGAAGGGCCGGCAGATCAAGGAAGCCGGTCCCTCGATCCCGGTCGAAATCCAGGGCCTGTCCGGCGTGCCGAGCGCCGGCGAGGAAGTCATGGTGGTGGAATCCGAGCGCAAGGCGCGCGAGATCGCGCTCTACCGCCAGGGCAAGTTCAAGGACGTGCAGCTCGCGCGCCAGCAGGCGGCCAAGCTGTCCAACGTGTTCGACCAGCTGAAAGAGGACGAGGAGGCCAAGACCCTCAACCTCATCATCAAGGCCGACGTGCAGGGTTCCATCGAGGCGCTCACGGCGGCGCTCGAGAAACTGTCGACGTCCGAGGTCAAGGTCAAGGTGGTGCACGGCATGGTCGGCGGCATCACCGAATCGGACGTGAACCTGGCGGTGGCGTCGAACGCCGTGATCATCGGATTCAACGTGCGCGCCGACAGCGCCGCGCGCAAGCTGATCGAGCACCAGGGCGTGGACGTGCACTACTACAACGTCATCTACGACGCGGTGGAAGAGGTCAAGGCCGCCATGACCGGCATGCTCAAGCCGCAGATCAAGGAGCAGATGCTGGGGTTGGCCGAGGTGCGCGACGTGTTCCGTTCGCCCAAGATGGGCGCGGTCGCCGGCTGCTACGTGGTCGAAGGCGTGGTCAAGCGCAACCGTCCGATCCGCGTGTTGCGCGACAACGTCGTCATCTTCGAAGGCGAGCTCGAATCGCTGCGCCGCTTCAAGGAAGACGCCGGCGAGGTCAAGGCCGGGCTCGAATGCGGCATCGCCGTGAAGAATTACAACGACGTCAAGATCGGCGACCAGATCGAGGTCTTCGAGCGCGTTGAGGTCGCCCGGACCCTGTAATATTTCATAACGCAGATAAACGCAGATAAATTCAGTAAGCAGTTTTTTGTATTTATCCGTTAATAATTATCTGCGTCCATCTGTGGTCCCATATTATGAAAACAGAATCCAACCGCCCGCGGCGCGTCGCTGAACTCATCCGGCGTGAGCTCGCCATGCTCATCCCGCGCGAGCTCGACGACCCGCACGCGCACCAGATCACGATCACCGGGGCGGAAGTGTCGCGCGACATGTCTTCCGCCCGCATCTATTACTCGCTGCTGAGCGGCGCGGCCGAGGCGAAGCAGACGACCAAGTCGCTCAACCGCGCCGCCGGCTTCCTGCGGCATGCCCTGATGGAACGGGTGTCGTTGCGCACCGTGCCGGCACTGCGGTTTTATTTCGATGAATCGGTGGAACGCGGCGCGCGCATCGACAGCCTGATCGAACAGGCGATTTCCGAAGACAAGACCCACAAGGAGTAAGCGTGCGCGGACGCCGTCACTGTACTCCGCTCAACGGAGTGATGTTGCTCGACAAGCCGGTGGGCCTGACCTCGAACCAGGCGTTGCAGACGGTCAAGCACCTGCTCAACGCCTGCAAGGGCGGGCACTCGGGCAGCCTCGATCCCATCGCCACCGGGCTGCTGCCGCTGTTCTTCGGCGAGGCCACCAAGCTCACCCAGTTCCTGCTCAACGCCGACAAGCGTTACTGGACGGTGTTCCGGCTGGGGCAGAGCACCACCACCTACGACAGCGAAGGCGAGGTCACGGCCACGCGCCCGGTCGGCGCCACGCGGCGCGACATCGAGCGCGCGCTGGAACGCTTTCGCGGCGAGATCGAGCAGGTGCCGCCGATGTATTCCGCCATCAAGCACCAGGGCGAGGCGCTCTACAAGCTGGCTCGCGCCGGCGTGGAGATCGAACGCGAGCCGCGCCGCGTGACCATTTACGAGATCAAATTGATCGGCCTGGAAAACGACCTGCTGACGCTGGAGATCGCCTGTTCCAAGGGCACTTATGTGCGCAGCCTGGCACATGACCTGGGCGAGGTTCTGGGCTGCGGTGCGCACGTGGCGCAGCTGCGCCGCACCGGTATCGGCCACGTCGGCATCGAAAATGCCATTCCGCTCGAGCGCTTGCAGGCGCTGCCGACCCCGGCGGAGCGCACCCGGCTGCTGCAGCCGGTGGACAGCGTGCTGCACGAGCTGCCGGACGTGCACCTGACGCCGCTGGCGGCCCATTACCTGAAACAGGGCCAGACGGTGTCCACGCAGCATGGTTTCAAGCCCGGCTGGGTGCGGCTGTACGAGGGCGACACGCGCTTTCTCGGCATGGGGGAGGTGCAGGACGACGGCCGGGTGGCCCCGCGGCGCCTGCTGGCGCTGGGCGAAAATCCCTGAAACAGGCATGAAACCGGCGGTCCGTGCGGCGCGTTCGGACCCGATATTGGCGGTTGAGACGGGGTCCCCCCGCAGGTAGAATACGCGCCCTCCAAAGTGTAACTGACAGAGAAACTTGAGGTAAATATTGATGACCGTCCCCCGCGAGACCAAGGCCAAGGTCATGCAGGAATACCAGACCCACCAAGGCGACACCGGTTCGCCCGAGGTCCAGGTTGCCCTGCTGTCCACGCAAATCGAAGAATTATCCAGCCACTTCCAGACCCACCCGAAGGATCATCACTCGCGCATCGGTCTGCTGAAGATGGTAAACAAGCGCCGTCAGCTGCTTGAATACCTGAAGAAATCCGACGCCGACCGCTACCGCACGCTCATCGAGCGTCTCGGCCTGCGCAAGTAATCCTGTTGTTTGGAAATCAAATACTTTAGCCACAGAGATCACAGAGAACACAGAGATAGAAAAAGAAAACGGCTTTTAACTCTGTGACCTCTGTGATCTCTGTGGCATCTCAATCTTTAAGGAAGTAATTCGAGGATATGGCCTTGGCAAAGATCACGAAATCATTTCAGTACGGCAAACACACCGTGACCCTGGAAACCGGCGAGATCGCGCGCCAGGCCAGCGGCGCCTGCGTCGCCAGCATGGGCGAAACCGTGGTGCTGGCCACCGCGGTCACCATGAAGGAGCCGATGCCCGGCAAGGATTTTTTCCCCATGACCGTGGACTACCAGGAAAAAACCTTCGCCGCCGGCCGCATCCCGGGCGGATTCTTCAAGCGTGAAGGCCGTCCCTCGGAGAAGGAAATTCTCACCTCGCGCCTCATCGACCGTCCCATCCGCCCGCTGTTCCCCGAAGGTTTCACCAACGAAGTCCAGATCATCGCCACCGTCATCTCGGTGGACCCGGACATCGACCCGGATATCGTCTCCATGATCGGCTGCTCCGCGGCGCTCAAACTGTCGGGCGCGCCGTTCAACGGTCCCATCGGCGCCGCGCGCGTCGGCTACAAGGACGGCCAGTACCTGCTCAATCCGGGCAAGAAGGAGCTGGTCGATTCGAAGCTCGACCTCGTCGTCGCCGGCACCGCCAAGGCGGTGCTGATGGTGGAGTCCGAGGCGCAGCAGCTGCCGGAAGACGTCATGCTCGGCGCCGTCGTGTACGGCCACGAGCAGATGCAGGTGGCGATCAAGGCGATTAATGAACTGGTCAAGGATGCCGGCGTACAGCCCTGGGCCTGGCAGCCGCCGGTCGAGGACAGCGCGCTCAAGAACGCCCTGCAAGCCGACTTCGGCCCGCTCATCGCCGAGGGCTATGGTATCAAGGAGAAGACCGCGCGCCAGGACCGCATCGCCGAAATCCACGAGATGGCGATCGGCAAGCACGCCGCCGAAGGCGCACCCGCCGGCACCAAGGAAAAGGTCCAGAAAATTATCGGTGACATCGAATACCGCACCGTGCGCGACAAGATCCTTTCCGGTGCGGCGCGCATCGACGGACGTGACACCCGCACCGTGCGCCCGATCACCATCCGCACCGGCGTACTGCCGCGTACGCATGGTTCCGCGCTGTTCACGCGCGGCGAGACCCAGGCGCTGGTGGTCACCACGCTCGGCACCGGGCGTGACGCGCAGATCATCGACGCCCTCGAAGGCGAGCGCAAAGACCCGTTCATGCTGCATTACAACTTCCCGCCGTACTCGGTGGGTGAAGTCGGCCGCGTCGGCAGCCCCAAGCGCCGTGAGGTCGGCCACGGCCGGCTCGCCAAGCGCGCCGTCGTCGCGGTGCTGCCGGACATGGAAACCTATCCGTACGTCCTGCGCGTGGTCTCCGAGATCACCGAATCCAACGGCTCCAGCTCCATGGCCAGCGTCTGCGGCGCCTCGCTGTCGCTGATGGACGCCGGCGTGCCCATCAAGGCCCCGGTCGCGGGCGTTGCCATGGGTCTGATCAAGGAAGACCAGCGCTTCGCCGTGCTCACCGACATCATCGGTGACGAGGACCACCTCGGCGACATGGACTTCAAGGTCGCCGGCACCACCAGCGGCGTGACCGCGCTGCAGATGGACATCAAGATCGAGGGCATCAACAAGGAGATCATGGACGTCGCGCTCAAGCAGGCGAAGGAAGGCCGGCTGCACATCCTGGGCGAGATGGCCAAGGCGATTTCCGCGCCGCGCGCCGAGCTCTCCGAGTACGCCCCGCGCATCATCGCCATCAAGATCAACCCGGAGCGCATTCGCGACGTCATCGGCAAGGGCGGCGCCACCATCCGCGCGCTCACCGAGGAAACCGGCTGCACCATCGACATCGAGGACGACGGCACGGTCAAGATCGCCTCGGCCGACAACGTCGCCGCGCAGGAAGCGGTGCGCCGCGTGAAGCAGCTCACCGCGGACGTCGAGGTCGGCATGGTCTACGAAGGCAAGGTCGCCAAGCTCATGGACTTCGGCGCCTTCGTCACCATCCTGCCCGGCAAGGACGGTCTGGTGCACATCTCGCAGATTTCGCGCGAGCGCGTCGAGAATGTCGGCGACAAGCTGAAAGAAGGCGAAATCGTCAAGGTCAAGGTGCTGGAAGTGGACAAGCAGGGCCGCATCCGCCTGTCCATCAAGGCGTTGCAGGAAGAATCGGTTTCCTGAGCGTTTAATTCTTAAGCAGTAAAAAAAGGGAGCTTCAGCTCCCTTTTTTGTGCCTGTTGTGCCGGCATTTGAAGCTGGCTAAGCTGGTGGACGTTTAATTTTAGTCACAGATCACTATCACGAATGGCCGATTACACAGGTTATCGCTTCCCCGATCCTGAGGCCTCCCGCCTCGCCAGTCTCGGAGGCATTGAACAAGACCTGCGTGGGGTGATTACCTATCGCGATTTGCTGGTCGAGCGCTCTGAAATCACCAAGCTAAATTTCGTTGAATGGGAGGCTTTATCGAGCGCAGCTGTTATTCGCTATGCTCGATGCTTCTCATCTGGTGTTAGGGGCTACTTACCTCATGACCTTCTCGATGCGGCGGACCAAGAGCTTCAACAAGCCCATAGATTCTTCATGGAACTTCGCAATAGACACATCGCTCATTCTGTGAATCCATTTGAGGAAAATGACGTAACCATTCAGATTGCAGCTCATTTTCAATCTTCGGAAGAAATATGCCAGATAAACACAGCACATGGTCGCCGCATCGGTTTGTCCTTCGGAGCACCGGATCTACTGAAGCGACTCGCGGAATGGCTACTACACAAAGTGAAAGAAGAGATGAAAGCGGAACAAGCAACTCTTCTTCAGATTGCGCGGAAACGCCCATTAGCAGAGATTAAGGCGTATGGTGTGCCTCAAGCTGCCGCGTCCGCTAACGACATTAATGTCGGAAAACGGAGAAAACGCCCGTAACTTCTGATCAATAGAGTATGACATCGATTGATGTCAATTAGTGATGATCATCTGAATTAGGCTGCCGACTGTGTCTGTCGCAGCAAAGCTTTAATCTCCGGGACGCAGGAACCGCAATTGGTGCCGGCCTTGGGGCACTGGCCCACTTATCCAAGTCTTTGTTTTACTACTGCTTCGCGAATACCACATAAAGCTTTAGCCCCAAGATGACTTGACAACTACGTCAGCCAGCGGCGAAATGCACACAAAACAGCCGCTATCACAACGATAACGGCACCAACAAAACCAACAACCATAAACCGCACGTAAACCCTCATCCGGCTTGGCGTGCGCCGCTGACAGGAGAAGTGCCATGAGTCGTAAACTCATGCAGGGAGTTGTGGCGCTCGTTTTGTATCTCTTTGGCGTGGACTATGCCGCCGCCGATTCCCCGGTTCTCCCGCCCGCCATTCAGAAACAACTTAACTTATCCGAAGACAAAATTGATATCGGCATTGCCGCCCTGACTTTCGCCAAGGAGATATATCCCCAGATCGATATATCCGACTATTCGGCTCGAATTGACAAGCTGGTGGAGAGGGCCCGATTTTTCATCCGAAGCCAAGGCCGCTACGACCCCGACAGCATCATTCGGGCGCTCAACACCTTTTTCTACCAGAGAGAAGGTTTTCATTATGACCGCTCGGAAGACGCCTTCAATAAAATCGAGAATCACTATCTCACCGGAGTGCTGGATACCAAACAAGGTACCTGCTTTAACCTGCCCATGCTCTACATGGCCGTAGCCCAGCGACTGGGTTACCCCGTGTATCCGGTCATGGCCCCGGACCACGTCTTCCTGCGTTTTGTCAGTCCTGGTCTCAAGGAACAGAACATCGAGGCTACCGAAGGCGGTGGCTACTCCCCAGATGAAGATTACATCCAGCGTCTGAACATCACTAAAAAAGGACTCAAAAGCGGCGCCTACCTTCGCACCCTGACCTACCGCGAATATCTGGCAAGACTGCTCGAAACCAACGCCATCACGATTGGCCGACGCGGCGACCTGACTAAAGCCATTAGCTATCTGGAAAGGGTGATTCAAATCGACCCGAAGTCCGCCCCGACCTACAACAGTCTGCGGATCGCCTACGCCATGAAAAGCCAACAGGCCCATGCAGCAGAGGCTTTTGATCTGGTAAACCGGTATCAGGATAAAGCCAGGCAGGCATCCCTGAAGGCCGAGACACTTGGCTATATTCGGTCTAAGCCACTGATGCCCCGTGGAGGATAGATCACATGAATCTTAAAAGACTATTACTATTCTTGGTACTGTTGCTGTCTGGAGTTTTTCATTCGGTTGCGGAGGCTCGGTATTACGATCCCAAGACAGGACGATATATCACGAGCGATCCGATTGGCTTGCGGGGAGGCTTAAATACTTATGCTTATGTCGGCAACAATCCTTTGCGATTCACTGATCCTTCAGGGCTTTTTACAATCCCTATTCACGAAGAAGTCACGCGAGAGACCGTTCGCGTTGAGTTACCAGAATTGATACGATCTTTGCCTACAATGGTAGGACTTGTTGATCTGCAGCCGGATTCTCAATTACCGGAAAATAGTCTCATACATGGTATGTGTGCTCCGGGCGTGCCTCCTTCGGTCGGTATGACTCTGATCGAAGAGCATATCGAAAATGAACTGAGAAAATGTACACAGGAAGGTTTGGCTAAAGCCTTGCATGCTGCACAGGATAAGCATTCACCATCGCATCAAAACTGTCAGGTATGGTATGGGCGAAGCGCAACACCAACAAGGCAACTCGTGAGACATTTATCAAGCGATCTTGCGGGACGAGGCGTTCGAGACGCTATGCTCGAGACACAGCTTATTCTTCAACGATTCAAGAAACAGTGCCAATGCAATACAAACTGACACTTCTGGCAATATTACTGATCACTGGTTGTTCAGGTGAGCAACGACCTGAAATAACTATTGATAGCTCTGCTCGTCCGGTGTTTGAGCTGTTACCGGGACAGATCGGTTTAGCGCTTCATGGTTCTGACAGTTCATTTCAAGTTTTTATACGTCATGGGAAGATTGAACCAGTAACCAGTAACATTAAAGCGCCGCGAGAAGCGACCGGAATGATTGCGCCATATGGCGCGACAATGCTACCCGATCGGACAAACGAATATTACCGAGGGCCGTTTGCCTTCAGCCCGAACGGCAAGTATGTCGCGGCTTCCGTGGTTGGTCTTCGACCCAAGACAGCGCTACCTCAAGCGTTCGTTATTTTCGACAGGGAAGGGAAACGGGACTTGGCGCACGTTGCCTTGAGCGGCGAGGAGCTGCTCAGGGCCTTGGCCTGGAGCCCCGATTCGACGCGCATAGCAATCCTCAAATCAACAAGCAGGGGAAAGGTTTCATTCAAGAACTTTCTTTCCGCTCTGAGCGGGCACCCCGTTGCCTACGATACTTATTTTCTCGATGTTTACGACCTTGAAGGAAAGATCATTGCTCGCTCAAAACTAATTGAGGACGTACGGTATAGTTGGGGTGAGGTCGTTTGGGTACAGGAGAATTTTGGTAAGGCCACAGTTTCTCGCAACTCTGAGAGAAGATAATGTCAGCATATGGCTAACTTTTTCTCACTGGTACAGTGCTGACATTTCCTGTAGCTTTCACAACCACTTTTGTGTGGACTGTGGCCTGATCCCGATTAACGCGTTTTTTCTAAACCAGCCAAATGATCCGTTATGACGGAGTAATTGGTAATGTTCAAATGTCCAAAATGTGGCAACCAAGGGATATCGATATGGGCTAAGTATCGATCAGGGCTATGGTTTCCGACTCAATGTAATCTTTGTGGCGCCAAGATAACGAACCAATTGAGTCTATCGATGATCATATATGGCCTTCAATTTCTGGTTGGCTTGTATTTTTTGGTTGAGGCAATCATCGCAAGGACCATAACGTCGATTGTGGTTTTTGCAGCTGTCTGGCTAAGTTTTGACATTATCAGGATTTTGTTTGTACCTCTTGCTAAAGTCCCGCCAAAAGAGAAAAGTAAGGATCCGCTGCTTTCAGGCAACGAAAAAAAGTGGGGTCAAAAATAAACTACTTATTCAGTTACGAAACAAAAAATGGTGATGCTACTACTGACCTTTGTAGTCGGCGTGATTCTTGCCATTTTATTTCATGCGCTAATACAAAGCTCATGGCGGGCATCTTTGGCATCAGGCATTGCGCTTGTCTTTTTTGTTCGTTTTCTTTTTGGGCACCACTTTCCTGAAATTGGTTCTGTTGATTTCTGGCTCTTCTCGGCATTTATTGTTGCTATAGGCGCTGGCATTGCGTTCCTGGTCGGACGCATGACAAGAAAAGGCAAAGAAAACACCAAAAGCTAGAGGGTTGAGGCGGTGAGGTCAAAAAATTCATCTGTGCGTCGACACACAAGATTCATCATAGCAATGTTTCTTTCGCTGGTTTCCGTTGGATCTTCCGCGGCTACGATCGAGCAGGAAACGCTCGCACATCTTGACAGGATACGCGCCGTCAGAGCCGGAGGAGACGCGAAGGCCGATAAGGCTTACAACAAACAAATGGATGAGGCATGGCAATTCTTTAATGCCAACCAGAAATCTATCCTTCCGATCCTGCGCCGAGAACTATCTCAGGAATTGCGAAAAGATAATCCAAACAACCTGTTTCTTCTCGACATAGGCTACTACCTCTATCTGCATAATGAAGTTTCTGACAAGGAATTGGGTAAACAGGCTCTTTTCAGGCTTGATACCACATCGGAAATTATTCGCTCGAATCAACAACAACTATTTTATTTCACCCACGCTGTTGCCTCGGATAAAGATCCCAAACTATTGCTGTTCCTGGACAAGGCATTTCTGAAAGGGAAAGTTACCGCGTTTATTCCGCAGCATTCGCTCATGCTCGACGAAACGCTGGTCTGCGTTTTCCTTTACGGCATTTATGGACAGACCGCAGAACTGCATCTTAAGCCATTGCTCAAGGATCGAAACCTGACTCGGAAGGTCATTGAAATCCTGATCTGGATCGGATCTCCAGATAGTATTCAAGATGTCAAGGCCGCCATGACGGCCAGTCGCGACCATGAGACATTTGCGCGTGCTACGGCCTACATGATGAAAATCGGCGGTCCGCAGGGCCGCGCCGTTATGCTTGCTATCAAACCCGGAGATTTTGACGATAAATCTCAGGAATATTACGAAAAAGTTAGAAAGGATATCGGAACAATATCGTACTCTATCCTTCGCAAGCAATTCACAGGCATTCCCGGCATTGCCAAGCTGAGCGGAGGCGAGCTGAAGAAGCGACTCTCGGCCATGTATGAAAACTACGGCAAGGATGATGAAATCAGTCCCGAGGCTGTTCTCAATTCCGACCTGCCGCGCGACTTTTTGATAAACGAGCTCATCCGGATTCGCAGTCGGATGTTTTACAGGCTTTCAGATGAGGCATTGAGCGATGTGGTCATGACGAATGCAATCATGAACACACTTTATTACAAGAACCAATAAAGTCATTCTCAGTTTTATTGGCGCTCCAATCTGCAATCCATGGAGCTAAGGTCGATTAAATCCAGTCAGGATTAATTGACCGAATCACGCCGCCGACTGCGCCTGACGCAGCAGGGCCTTGATCTCCGGGACGCACGAGCCGCAGTTGGTGCCGGCCTTGAGGCACTGGCCCACGGCTTCCGCCGTATCGAGGCGTTTCTCGCGTATCGCGTCGATGATCGTATTCTTCCCCACTCCGAAACAGGCACAGACGATGCCGCCGCCCGTAGCCGTGCCTGACGGCAGTGTTCCGGCGAGCAGGTGAAGGCGCTCGTCGCGGGTCAGGGCGTCGCGCGCGAACAGCGAGGCCAGCCAGTCGCGCGCCGGCAACTCGTGCGTGCGCGCCACGAACAGGCAGCTTTCCAGCCGTCCGCCGAGCAAGCGCGCGCCGCGGTACTGGCCGGCACCGTTGTCGAGGTAATCGATCCATTCCGTTTTGACGCCGTTCTCCCGAGGTGCGCACAACAGTGACCGTGCCCAGCGCGGCCAATCCCAGGACGGTGTTTCGCCCGCCAGTTCGTAGCGCCAGAAACCCTGACCGATGGCGCGCGCGCAATAGGAGGCATCGGCAATGTCGAGCTGCCGGCGCGACAGCAGGAAGGCGTGCCACGCGGCCTGGTACGGCGCGACTTTTACCGGCGTGTGCTTGAATTCCGGCTGTCCCGACACCGGGTCAGTGACGGGATTCACCAGGGCATCGGCCCGCGCGCGGCGCGCGAATTGATCGTTCCAGTGAATCGGCGCGAACACGCTGCCCGGCCTTTGCGTCTCGGTCACGCGGGCACGCGCCAGCATTTCACCCCAGTGCGTGGCGAGCGTGACCAGCGCGCCGTCCTGGATGCCAGATTGCCGCGCATCTTGCGGGTGAATCTCGGCAAAAGGCTCCACGATGTGGCTCGACAGCCGCGGCGACAGGCCGGTGCGTGTGAGCGTGTGCCAGTGATCGCGCACGCGCCCGGTGTTGAGCGCCATCGGGTAGTCATCGTCTTTCTCGTTGAACGGCCCGCGCGGCGTGACGGCCACGAAACTGGCTTTCTGGTTTTCTGTGAAGAACCGGCCATCGGCGAACATCCGTGGCGTGCCCTGCGGGCGCTCGCGCGGCACCGGCCACTGGATTGGAGATAATCCTTCGTATTCCGCATTGCCGATCGTGGCCAGCGCGCCGAGATCGAAATCACGATCGCCGCCGTTTTCAAATCCTGAAAGCGCGGCATGTTCGCAGAAAATATCCGCCGGTAAGTGATAATCGAAGGCCTGGGCATAGCCGAGACGCCGTGCGACTTCGCTCACGATCCACCAGTCCGGCCGGGCCTCGCCGGCGGGTTCCAGGAACGCCCGCTGGCGCGAGATGCGGCGCTCGGAATTGGTCACGGTGCCGTTTTTCTCGCCCCAGGCGGCAGCCGGCAACAGCACCTGCGCGTAAGCCGTGGTATCGGTGGCGCGCACGCAGTCGGAGACGACCACGAACTCGCATTGCGCCAGTGCCTGGCGCACGCGGTCGGCGTCCGGCAGGCTCACGACGGGGTTGGTGGCCATGATCCACAGTGCCTTGATCCTGCCTTCGCCCACGGCGCGGAACAGGTCCACGGCCTTGAGGCCGGGTTTCGGTGCCACGTTCGAGCTGTTCCAGAAACGCCGCACGCGGTCCACATTGGCGGCGTCGAAATTCATGTGCGCCGCCAGCTGGTTTGCCAGCCCGCCGACCTCGCGCCCGCCCATGGCGTTGGGCTGGCCCGTGACCGAGAACGGCCCCATGCCCGGGCGGCCGATGCGGCCCGTGAGCAGGTGGCAGTTGATGATGGCGTTGACCTTGTCGGTGCCGCTGGTGGACTGGTTGATGCCCTGCGAATAAACGCTGATGGTTTTTTCGTTGACGGAAAACCACTGGTAAAAGCACGTGACGTCCTGCTCCCGCAGGCCGCAGCCGGTGGCGACGGCAGCGGCAGAAGGGGCGCAGGCATGGGCGGCATCCAACGCCGGCTGCATGCCTTCGGTACAGGAATCGACGAAATGCGTGTTGGTATCTCCGCGATCGTGCAAATGCGTCAGCAGGCCGTTGAACAGCAGGGCATCGCTTCCGGGTTTCACCGGCAGATGCAGATCGGCGATCTCGCAGGTCGCGGTCTGGCGCGGATCGATGACGACGATCTTGAGCTCGGGATTTTTTTCCTTGGCCGCGCGGATGCGCTGGTAAATGACCGGGTGACACCAGGCGGTGTTGGAGCCGATCAGTACGATCAGCGCCGCCAGTTCCAGGTCCTGGTAATTGCCGGGCACGGTGTCGCTGCCGAAGGCACGGATATGCCCGGCGACGCTGGAGGACATGCACAGGCGCGAATTGGTGTCGATGTTGGCCGAGCCGAGGAAGCCCTTCATGAGCTTGTTGGCGACGTAATAATCCTCCGTCAGCAACTGGCCGGAAACGTAAAACGCCACGCTGTCCGGACCATGCTCGCGGACCGCGCGCGCGAAGCCGTCGGCCACGGCATCCAGCGCCGTGTTCCAGTCACAACGCTTGCCCCGGATTTCGGGATGCAGCAGGCGCTCCGAATGGCCCAGGGTCTCGCCCAGTGCCGCGCCCTTGGAGCACAGCCGCCCGAAATTCGCGGGATGTTCCGGATCACCGCGAATTCCCACCGCGCCGTCAACGGCGACGGTCGCGAGCACGCCGCACCCGACGCCGCAGTAAGGACAGGTGGTTCGAATGGTTCGATTCATGTTATTTCCGGAAAATTCCCTGCCGTATTCAGCAATCCATGTGCCACTCACAAAGCACTGCAAAAACAGCCATATATGCCGGTGATACTGAAAATCGGGCACCAACAAGGCACAGCCGGAGGAGGGCGCGCACCAGTCTTGTGCAGCGCACGACGAAGGATTACAACAATGCTTTCAGCCGGCGAACATGGAGGTGTGCCATGTCCCTGAGCCTGACTTCCACGGCATTCCGCCACCAGGGGGAGATTCCGTCGCGTTACACCTGCGATGGCGACGACGTTTCACCGCCACTGGCTTGGTCCGGCGTGCCGGCCGGCGCCAAAAGTCTCGTCCTCATCGTGGACGATCCTGACGCGCCCGACCCGAAGGCGCCCAAAATGACCTGGGTGCATTGGCTGCTCTATAACATTCCGCCGACCGCCACCGGTTTGCCGGAGCATGTCGCGCCGAAACATCTGCCACCGGGAACACTGGAGGGCGTCAATGACTGGAAGCGCACCGGTTATGGCGGACCTTGTCCACCGATCGGGCGCCATCGTTATTTCCACAAACTTTATGCGCTGGATACGCTGCTCCCGGACATGAAACATCCGACCAAGTCCAAGGTCGAAAGCGCCATGAAAGGGCATATTCTTTCGCAGGCCGAGATCGTGGGGACCTATGAACGTTAGCGCCGGGCGGGCTTTGCAGAAATATCGCAATTCCATTAGCCTAGCGGCGTGCGCCTTTCCCCGACCGATACAATAACAATCGATAACCGCCGCATGATTTCCCGCCGCTTCCGTCTGCTGCTGGTTTGTCTGAGCCTCGCTGGCCTGAGCGCTTGCGCCACGACACAGCAGAGTCCTGGCGAGGAAGTGCCAGCGGCAGAGGCCGGTGCGGAACAGGACAATGCGCGCGACCCGATCGAGGGCTTCAACCGCGCCATGTACACCTTCAACGACAAGTTCGACCGCTACCTGCTCAAGCCGGTCGCCAGGGGCTACCGCGCCATCACGCCCAAACCGGTGCGACGCGGCATCTCGAATTTCTTCAGCAATTTGCACGACCCGGGGGTCATGCTGAACAACCTGTTGCAGGGAAAACCGAAGCAGGCAGGTTCCGATCTCGGCCGCTTCCTGGTGAACTCCACGCTCGGCATTGCCGGCCTGTTCGACGTCGCAAGCAAGATGGGTATGGAAAAGCACAACGAGGACTTCGGTCAGACCCTGGGCAAGTGGGGCGTGGGCGAGGGGCCCTACCTGGTGCTGCCGTTCCTCGGCCCGAGCAACCTGCGTGATGGTGCCGCCAAGCCGGTGGATTGGGAGACCTATCCGCCGAATCACATGGAAGAAACCAGCACGCGCGACAAGATGCTGGTGGTGGAAGTGGTTGACACGCGCGCGCAGTATCTTGAAGCCGGCGACATTCTGGAACAGGCGGCCGGACAGGACCCGTATATTTTCGTGCGCGAGGCCTACCGCCAGCGGCGCGTCAACCAGATCCACGACGGCAACCCGCCGCAGGCCGCGCCGCCGCCGGGGTTGTTCGACGAGGATGAGCCGGCACCGCCAGCGCCCGCCCAGCCCGCGCCGGGTGGCGCGACCCAGTAGGGCGCGTACCACGCGCCATTTGTTCGGCGCGCAAGGCTCGCCCTACATTATGATGTAGGGCGAGACGGAGTTTTCGTGTACACACTTAACGGGGGTTCACGCCGCCGGGCG
>JBFMBB010000046.1:0-17310 GCA_040755435.1 Pseudomonadota bacterium
ATCGGAACATGGATTTGTTGCAATTTGGTGAAATTCTAGCATAAATGCGACAACGGCAGGCATACCGTTGATCATGGATTCCGGCGCGGCCAGCCACGCAGCAACAGAAAGGCTCCCGCCGCCGCCAGGGCCCAACCCGCCACCTGTTCCCACGCCCAGACGCCGGAAACCGGCATGCCCAGGCCGAGAAACACGGCCCCGGCGATCAGCGAACCGCTGCCGGCCACGGCAAAATACAGCCGGCGCTGCTGATGGCGCAGCTGCCGGCGCAGCTCTTCCAGCTCCCGGGCCTGCGTTTGCTGCGTCGTGTCACTCTGGCCGGCGCGCCGCAGGCTTTCGTGCACCAGCGACGGAATTTCCGGCAACATCGCCCACCACTTGGGAAATTCGCGGCGCAGGCTTTTCAGAAAGGCGCGCGGACCCATGTGCTCGCTCATCCAGCGCTCGAGATAGGGCTTGGCGGTTTCCCACAGGTCGAGATCGGGATACAGCCGCCGGCCCAGGCCTTCGATGTTGAACAGGGTTTTCTGCAACAGCACCAGCTGCGGCTGCACCTCCATGTTGAAACGGCGCGCGGTCTGGAACAGATGCAGCAGGAAGCGGCCGAAGGAAATCTCCTTGATCGGCCGCGCGAACACCGGCTCGCACACGGTGCGGATGGCGGCCTCGAACTCCACCAGATTGGTGCCCGGCGCCACCCAGCCGGCGCGCAGGTGGCTGTCGGCCACGGCGTGATAGTCGCGGTTGAAGAACGCCAGGAAATTTTCCGCCAGGTAGCGCTTGTCCTTCTCGCCGAGCGTGCCCATGATGCCGAAGTCCACGGCCCGGTACTGGCCCTCGGGCGATACGAAAATATTGCCCGGATGCATGTCGGCGTGAAAAAACCCGTCGCGGAACGCCTGCGTAAAAAAAATCTCCACGCCGTTGTGCGCCAACATGCGCATGTCGATACCGGCGGCCTTGAGGCCCTCGACGTTACCGATGGGAATGCCGTGAATGCGTTCCAGCACCATCACCGTGCGGCGCGTCAGGTCCCAATAGACCTTCGGCACGTGCAGCAGTGTCGAGCCCTCGAAATTGGCGCGCAGGCGACTGGCGTTGGCCGATTCCACCCGCAGGTCGAGCTCGTCGTGGATGGTCTTGCTGAATTCATCCACCACCTCGACCGGACGGAAGCGGCGCGCCTCCGGCGCGTAACGCAGGGCCAGGCGCGCCAGCAGGTACAGCAGCTCCAGGTCGCGCTCGATGACCGACTCGATGCCGGGGCGCAGCACCTTGACCGCGACCTCGGCGCCATCGTGCAGGCGCGCGATGTGCACCTGTGCCACCGAGGCCGAGGCGATGGGCTCGCGGTTGAACTCGCTGAACCAGGTTTCGAGCTTGCCGCCGAGGGCCTGCTCGATCAGCCGCACCGATGCGTCGGCGGCAAACGGCGGCACGCGGTCCTGGAGTTTGGCGAGCTCTTCCGCAATATCCTCCGGCAACAGGTCCGGGCGGGTGGACAGCATCTGGCCGAACTTGACGAACACCGGCCCCAGTTCCACCAGCGCCTCGCGCAGGCGCACGCCGCGCGGGACGTTGCGGCGCGCGAACAGCCGCCACGGCGCCAGGCGCAGCAGCAGGCGATACGGACGGAACAGATGAATGGCGGTGACGAACTCGTCGAGATCGTGGCGCACAAACACGCGCGTGATGCGCAGCATCCGGCCGAGCTGGCGCAGGCGCGTCATCGTGCCATCTCGTGCAGGCGCGCCAGGCGCTGTTCCAGGCTTTCCAGGTCGCGTTCCAGGGTTTCCACCGAATGACGGAACGCGTTCGCGCGCGGGCGCACCGGCAGCAGGCGGCTTTCCTCCTGAAGAAATTCGCCGAGATCCTGGCGCAGCGTGTGCAGCGCCTGCCGCGACCAGCCGCCCAGATCGCGCAGGGCGTTGCCCAGCTGATGCGCCGGCACGTCGCCCAGCACGCGCGCCGCCTGCTCTTCCCAGTCGATATCGGCCTGCTCCAGCAACCGCTGGAAACGCTGGCCCAGATGGATGTCACCGCTGATCTGCACCTCGCCCGCAGCCACGACATCCGGAACAAACCGGCGCAACGCAAAACGGAAAATCACGGGGATGTCTCCCGTGAGCGTCACGTCCGGCTCACGGTCGTGCTGCCGGCGCAATCGCAGTCCGGAGGCGTCCGGCAGGACGAAAATCTCAAACGGGGAATCGCCGGCGGTGCGCAGTCGGATCGCCTTGCCCTCGATCTCGCCGAGCCGCGTCAGCGTATCGGGGTCGAGCCGCAGCGCGCGATTGACGACTTCTTCCAGTAATGTCGTGAATGAAGATGTCATAAAAAATTTGCCACAGAGGGCACAGAGTTCACAGAATGTTCAATTATTTCATTCTCTGTGTTCTCTGTGCCCTCTGTGGCCGATCAATATTTATAACCCTTGTGCAGCGCGACGATGCCGCCGCTCAGGTTGAAATACTCCACGCGCTCGAACCCGGCCCGCTGCATCATCCCCTTGAGCGTCTCCTGGTCGGGGTGCTTGCGGATCGATTCCGCGAGATAGCGGTAACTGCCCTCGTCGCGCGCCACCACGCGCCCGAGCCACGGCAGCACGTTGAACGAGTAGGCGTCATACAGCCGGTTCAGTCCCGGCACCGCGGGCCGCGAGAACTCCAGCACCAGCAGCGCCCCGCCCGGCTTCAGCACGCGGAACATGGACGCCAGCGCGCGGTCGATGTGCGTTACGTTGCGCAAGCCGAAGGCGATGCTGACGCGGTCGAAATGATTTTCCGGAAACGGCAGGTTCTCGGCGTTGGCCTGCACGAAATCGACGTTGCCGGCGAAACCCCGGTCGGCCAGGCGCGCGCGTCCGACTTCCAGCATGGAGCTGTTGATGTCGGCGATCACCACCTGCCCGCGCCAGCCGACGCGCAGCGCGAACTTCGCCGCCATGTCGCCGGTACCGCCGGCGACATCGAGCACGCGCATGCCGCCGCGCACGCCGCTGGCCTCGGTCGCGAACTGCTTCCACAAACGGTGCGCGCCGAGCGACATGAGATCGTTCATCAGGTCGTACTTGCCGGCGACCGAATGAAACACGCCGGCGACGAGGCCGTCCTTCTCGGACTCCGGCACCTCGCGGTAACCGAAATGCGTCCTGGGTTCGTTCGGGCCGGGTTGCGCCATGGGATGTTACTCGGTGGTTTTGGCGGGCTTGCGCTGGTGGCCGGCCTTGGCGAGCCGTTCCAGGTACTGGTTCCAGAGCTTTTCCTGGTTTTTGCCCAATTGATGCAGCCAGTCCCAGGAGTAGATCCCGGTGCTGTGGCCATCGTCGAAAAACAGGCAGATGGCGTAGGTGCCAACCGGCTCGATATGGGTGATGTTGACGTTTTCCTTGCCGACCTGCAGCACTTCCTGTCCCGGCGCGTGGCCGCGGACCTCGGCCGAGGGCGAATACACCCGCAAATACTCGCAGGGCAACCTGAAATGGCTGCCGTCGTCGAAGGCCAGTTCGAGAATGCGCGATTTCTGGTGCAGCTTGATGTCGGTCGGTCTGACGGTGATCTGGGTCATGCTATTGCTGTCCGGGGAATTAACGAGGGCGCTACTATACTGGCTCCGGAAGGGATTTCAGCCATGGTCATCGAAAGGTCATATGGTAACCAAAATGTCATATTTATGGTATGAAATGGCGCACCCCGAGGGACACAAAACCCGTAATTCCCGGCATGCGCGGTAAAATCCTGATTGTGGACGACGAACCGGCCATCCGGCAGATGGTCTGCCTGACGCTGGCGCAGGCGAACTTCGACTGTCTCGAGGCCGCCGATGCCGCCGAGGCCCGGGCCAGGATCCTCGCCGACAAGCCCGACCTGATCCTGCTCGACTGGATGCTGCCGAAGCTGAGCGGCACGGATTACGCGCGGCAGCTGCGGCGCGAAAAACTGACCGAGGACATTCCCGTGATCATGCTGACGGCGCGCACCGAGGAGGAGGACAAGGTCCGGGGCCTCGACAGCGGGGTAGACGATTACATCACCAAGCCGTTTTCCACGCGCGAGCTGCTGGCGCGCATCCGGGCGCTGCTGCGCCGCACCTCGCCGCACGCGGCGGAACTGGCCGTCGAGAGCGGCGGATTGTCGCTCGATCCGGTGACACACCGGGTCACGGCGGCAGGCAAAACCCTGAACCTCGGCCCGACTGAATTCCGCCTGCTGCATTTCTTCATGACCCATCCCGAGCGCGTGCACAACCGCGAGCGCCTGCTGAACGACGTGTGGGGCAGCAACGTGTACGTCGAGGAACGCACCGTGGACGTGCACATCCGCCGCCTGCGCAAGCTGCTCACCCCCACCGGCCACGACCGGCTGATCCAGACCGTGCGCGGCGCCGGCTACCGCTTTTCGTCGCAGGGCTGACGCGTGCAGGAAAACCTCTGGCGTGAAGTCTGGATCCTGGCGGGTATCGCCATCGCCAGCGTCGTGCTCGGCTTCATCACCGGCCGCCCCTTTCTCATCGCCGCCATCGGCTTCGGCCTCTACATCTTTTTCACGCTGCGCCACCTGCAGCGCCTGTACCACTGGCTGCGCCACCGGCAGCAGGCGGAAATCCCCGATGCCGGCGGCCTGTGGGGCGACGTGTTCGACGAGATCCGCCAGCTGATGAAGCAGACGGAAAGCCGCGAGGACGATCTGAACGACATGCTGATACGTTTCCAGAGCGCCGCCGCGGCCATGCCGGATGCAATGGTCATCCTGTCACAGGAAAGCGATATCGAATGGGCCAACCCCGCCGCCGGACGCCTGTTCGGCATCCGCTACCCGCGCGACGCCGGCACGCGCCTGTTCAACCTGCTGCGCGATCCCGATTTCATCCAGTATCTGCAGCGCGGCGACTACTCCGATCTGCTGGAAACAGACTCCCCGGAAAACGGCGAAATCAAACTCTCGATCCAGGTCACGCCGTTCGGCAGCCTGCAGAAGCTCGTGATCGGGCGCGACGTCACGCGCCTGGCGCGGTTGGAGCAGATGCGCCGCCATTTCGTCGCCAATGTGTCGCACGAGCTGCGCACGCCGCTCACCGTGCTCGGCGGTTTCGTCGAGACCCTGGGCCACATGGACCAGCTGCGCATGGAGGACCTGAAAAAATACCTTGGGACCATGCAGGAACAGACCTTGCGCATGCAGCGGCTGGTGGATGACCTGCTGACGCTGTCGAAACTGGAGACCGCGGCGCCGCGCACCCACGACGAGACGGTGGAGGTGGCGGCGCTGCTGGCCGGGCTCAAGGAACAGGCCGAGCTGCTGAGCGGCGACCAGCGGCACGTCGTCACGGTCGAGGCGGAGCGGGACCTGCAACTGCTCGGCAGCCGCGAGGAGCTGCTCAGCGCGTTTTCCAACCTGGTCAACAACGCCGTGCGCTACACCCCGGCCGGCGGCCGCATCGCGCTCGCCTGGAAAGCGGCGCCGGACGGTGGCGCCAGTTTCAGTGTGCGCGACACCGGCGAAGGCATCGCGCTCGAGCACATCCCGCGTCTCACCGAGCGCTTCTACCGCGTGGACACGGCGCGTTCGCGCGCCTCGGGCGGCACCGGCCTCGGCCTGTCCATCGTCAAGCACGTGCTGCTGCGTCACGACGCCCGGCTCGACATCGAGAGCGAGCCCGGCGCCGGCAGCAGCTTCACCTGCTGCTTCCCGCCGGCCCGCGTGCGGCGCGCCGGGACCCCCGCCTCCGGCAACGCCTGAGGCGCCGTCATCCATTCGTCGTGTCCGGTTCACGCGCGTGTCACGGCGCGTCTTCATAATGCTCGTGCATGGAAACATTCAAATATCGCGGCTGACGTTCACACATGAGCTGCTTGGCGCCAAAAACCGCGACAGCCGCATCACCGCCGGAAACGGACATCCGTCGTGGCAAGGAAACATCCGCCCACGTGGCGGCGCGCGCGCCGTCGATGGATGGCGACGATCCCTGGCTACAGATGGCCGACCGGTTCTATCTCGCGCTGGTGCGTTCGCTCACGGGACTAGCGATCGTGGCGCTGTGCGCATGGATGGGTGCGGGCGTAATCGTGCTGGCGCTGGACCTGGGCCAGGTGCTGGCGAGCGGCTGGGCCAGCGTCGCCGAGCGCGCCATCATCGACTCGCTGATCATGCTGGCGCTGCTCGAGGTCATCCGCACCCTGCAGTCCTATCTCAAGCTCGGGCGCGTGCGCGTGACTTTCATTCTCGACACAGCGCTGGTGGTGCTGATCGGCGAACTCATGGGCTTGTGGTTCCGCGAGTACGCTCCGCAAAAGGTGGTGCTCGGGCTCGGCGTCATCGTGGCACTGGTGGCGCTGCGCATCGTGACGGTGCGTTTCTCGCCCGAAGCCGCGGGCGAGGTGCGTTAGCCCGAACGTTCCCGGCGCTGCCGGCAAGCCCGGAACCCTGATTTCCCCCTTGAATTTCCCGGCAAACCAGGGCGTTTTTATATATGCTTGAACATATATATGTACAGGCATATATTTATGGGCATGCTGACCGTCGAAAACTTCTTCCCCGCCCTGGCCGACCCGACACGGCTGCGTTGCCTGCTGCTGCTCGCCTCGCACGGCGAGCTGTGCGTGTGCGAACTGACCCACGCGCTCGATGTGTCCCAGCCCAAGATCTCGCGCCACCTCGCCATGCTGCGCGAGACCGGGATCGTCAGCGACCGGCGCGAGGGATTGTGGGTGCACTACCGCCTGCATCCGGACCTGCCCGCGTGGGCCCGCGAAATACTCGACACCGCCAACCGCGCCAACGCCGCGGCCAAACCCTTCGCACAGGACCGCCGGCGCCTGCGCGGCGCGCCGACCCGGCCGCCGGCGCGCTGCTGCGCCTGATGATCGGCGCAAACCGATGTAACTGTTATTCCGGCCATACCAGCCATGTTCGAAGCCCTCGCCAACTGGATCGTGTACGACCTGGCCGGCATGCGGGGCACAACCCTCGGCGCCGCCCTGCATTTCTTCGTCATGGACGTGACCAAGATCCTGGTGTTGCTGACGCTGGTGATCTACCTCATGGGCCTGTTGCGCGCCATGCTCTCACCCGAACGGGTGCGCGAATTCATCCGCTCGCGCTCGAACGTCTCGGCGCGTTTCATGGCGGTAGGTCTTGGAGCCGTGACACCGTTCTGTTCCTGTTCCTCGATTCCGTTGTTCATCGGCTTCGTCGAGGCCGGCATCCCGCTCGGCGTGACGCTGTCGTTCCTGATCGCGAGCCCGATGATCAACGAGGTCGCGATCGTGGTGCTGGCCTCGGTGATCGGCTGGCAGACGACCGTGATCTACGTCGCCACCGGCCTGACCGTGGCCTTCGTCGGCGGCTTCGTGCTGGAGCGTTTCAGACTGGAACGCTGGGTCGAGGGATATGTGTGGAGCATCCGCGTGGGCGAGGCACAACGCGCCGCGCCTGACATCTCGCTCCGCGGCCGACATGCCTACGCAGTCTCGCAGGTGCGCGAGATCGTCGGCCGCATCTGGAAGTTCGTGCTGATCGGTGTCGGCGTCGGTGCCCTGATTCACGGTTACGTGCCGCAGGATTTCGTGGCGCGCATCGCCGGCGACGGCGGATTGCTGTCGGTCGTCGGCGCGGTGGCGGTCGGGGTGCCACTCTACTCCGATGCCGTCGGCATCATCCCGATCGCCGAGGTGTTGCTGGACAAGGGCGTGCCGCTCGGCACCGTGCTGGCCTTCATGATGGCGGTGACGGCATTGTCACTGCCGGAAATGGTGATCCTGCGCAAGGTCGCGCAGTGGCCGCTGCTCGGGGTTTTCGCAGGCTACCTGGCCACGGCCTTCGTGATCGTGGGCCTGCTGTTCAACCAGTTGGGGGTAATGTCATGAACAAGCTGACTGTCATTGTGTGCGGCCTCGCCTGGGGCACGCTTTCGGCGCTGCCGGCCCTGGCCCAAGAGGCCGGCCAGGCGCCGGTAACCGCCGCCGAGCCGCGCGAGTTGATCTACTGCGCCGACCTGATGACGCCCGCGGAACGCGAGGCCTACCGCGCGCGCATGCGCGCGGCGCGCGCGCCGTCGGAACGGGCGGCGGTGCGGCAGGCGCACCGGAACGAGATGCAGGCACGCGCCCGCGCGCTCGGCCTGGACACGATGCAGTGCGAACCGCTGCGCCAGCGTGAGCGCCGGCGCGGAGGGAACGCGCCATGAACGCGCTTTCGATCCGCGTCGCCACGCTGTCGGCATTGCTCGCGCTTGGCACGGTGGCGGGCTGCGCCGAGGCCGTCCGGGGCGATGCGGCGCGCGGCGAACAGTTGCACGCGGTATGCCTGCCCTGCCACGGCACCAGCCTGTACAGCTCGCCGCAGCGCAAGATCAAGTCCTTGCCGGCGCTGCGCCAGGAAGTGGCGCGCTGGGGCGATTACTACAACCCGGCCCTGTCGGAACAGGACATCGACGACGTCACCGCCTATCTCAACACGCATTTTTACAAGTTCTGACCGCCGGTCAGGAGACGCGACATGAAAACCATCAGGGTGCTCGGCACCGGCTGCGCCAACTGCAGGGCCACCGTGAAGCTCATCGAGGACGCCGCGCGCGCCAAGGGTATCGCGATCGTGCTCGAAAAGGTCGAGAACATCGCCGACATCATGGCCTACGGCGTCATGGCCACGCCCGGCGTGGTGATCGACGGCAAGGTGGTGCACGCCGGCGGCGTGCCGGACCGCGGGAAAGTCGAGAGCTGGCTCGGGGACGGCGCGTCATGAAAGACATCGCTGTCGAACTCAACCGCAACTGCCTGTGCCGCACGCTCGATCCCCCGCGCCTGGCGCAGGCACTGGGGCTGCCGCCGGATGCCGCCGCGCTCGCCCAACCGCCGTGGGACAAGCGTCCCTATGCGTTCTCGGCCACGCCGGTGTTCGTGTCGGCCGCCGACGCGCGCGCCATGACGTCGATCGTCCAGGCCATCGAATCCGTCGTGCACGCGCGCGGCTACCCGCAACAGGCGCTGGCGCAGGCGCCGGCCATCGCGCGCCTCGATCCCGGCCCGCGCGGCGTGTTTCTCGGTTACGACTTCCATCTCGATCCCGGCGGGCCGCGGCTGATCGAGATCAACACCAACGCCGGCGGGGCGCTGCTGGTGGCGGCGCTGACTGAGGCCCAGCGCGCCTGCTGCACCGGGGCCGAGCCGTTCCTGGCCCCGGCCGGAACCCGCGCGCGAATCGAGAACAACGTGGTCGACATGTTCCATGCCGAGTGGTGGCGGCAGCGCGGCGCGCAGCCGCTGACGCGTATCGCCATCGTGGACGACGCGCCCGCGGAACAATACCTGTATCCGGAGTTCCTGCTGTTCCGCGCCCTGTTTCAGCGCCACCATCTGGAAGCCGAGATCGCGGATGCGCGCGAACTGGCGTGGCGCGACGGCGCCCTGTGGCACGGCGAGCAACGCATCGACCTGGTCTACAACCGCCTGACGGATTTTCATCTCGCGGCGCCGGAACACGCCGCCCTGCGCGCGGCCTACGAGGCCGGCGCGGTGGTGCTGACGCCGCACCCGCGCGCGCACGCGCTGTACGCCGACAAGCGCAACCTGGCGCGGCTTTCGGATCCGGATTTCCTGCGCGCCCTCGAAGTCCCCGCCGCCGTGAGCGAAACGCTGGCGCGCGGCGTGCCACGGACCGTGGCCGTGGATGCCGCGCACGCCGAGGCGCTGTGGGCCGAACGCCGGCGCTGGTTCTTCAAGCCGGCGGCGGGCTACGGCAGCAAGGCCGCCTACCGCGGCGACAAGCTCACGCGGCGCGTGTGGTCGGAGATTCTCGGCGCCGACTACGTGGCCCAGGAGACCGTGCCGCCGAGCGAACGCGCGCTGCACGTGAACGGCGACACCCGGGACCTCAAGCTCGACATCCGTGCCTATGTCTACGACGGCGCGATCCAGATGCTGGCGGCGCGCCTGTACCAGGGACAGACCACGAATTTCCGCACCCCGGGCGGCGGCTTCGCGCCGGTCGTGGTGGTGCCGGAGAACCTTTCCAGCCATGCCGCCTGGACCCGCAACATGACAAGCTGCCCGGAGGGCGCATGAAATCCGTATTCAGATCCAAAGCGTTAATCATGTTGGGCGCAATGCTGTCGCTGCCGGCAACGGCCGCTTCGCCCGAGGCGGCGGACGCGCGCGTGGCCATCGAGCTGCCGCCGATGATGCGCGCGCACATGCTGGCCAACATGCGCGATCACCTGGCGGCGCTGCACGAAATCCAGGCCGCGCTGGCGCGCGATGAAAACCGGCGCGCCGCCGGGATCGCCGAGCAGCGTCTCGGCATGAGCTCGCTCGACGCGCACGGCGCCGGGCACATGGCGCCGCACATGCCGCAACCGATGCAGGACATCGGCACCGCCATGCACCGCGCCGCGAGCCGCTTCGCGCGCACGGCCGAGGAAGCGGACGTGCGCCGCGACCTGCGCCCGGCGCTGTTGGCGTTGTCGGAAGTCACGCAACAATGCACCGCCTGCCACGCCGGCTACCGGCTCAAGTAATTCACCTCGGGGAGAAAGCATGGACAAATGCAAATTTAAAATCCTGTTCCTGTGCACCGGCAATTCCTGCCGCTCGCAGATGGCCGAGGGCTGGGCCAGGCATCTGGGCCGGGACCGGGTCGAGGCCATGTCCGCCGGCATCGAGGCGCACGGCAAGAATCCGCGCGCCATCGCCGTCATGCGCGAGGCCGGCGTGGACATCTCGCGCCAGGAATCCACGCGCGTGACGCCGGAAATGCTGGCGCAGGCCGATCTCGTGGTCACCGTCTGCGGCCATGCCGACGAGCATTGCCCGGTGTTGCCGGCCGGCGTGCAGAAAAAACACTGGCCGCTGGAAGACCCGGCCAAGGCCACCGGCACCGAGGACGAGATCATGCAGAAGTTCCGCGCCACGCGCGACGAAGTCCGCCGCCGGGTGGATGACCTGATCGGCGGGTTGAAGCCATGAGCGCGCAGTGCGAAGTCACCGGCAAACGCGCCGCCGGCAGCCCCATGGGGCTATTCGAGCGCTGGCTGACGCTGTGGGTGTTCGCCTGCATCGCCGCGGGCGTGGCGCTCGGGCACCTGTTCCCGGCGCTGTTCCAGGCCATCGGCCGGATGGAACTGGCGCGCGTCAACCTGCCGGTGGCGCTGCTGATCTGGCTGATGATCGTGCCGATGCTGCTCAAGGTGGATTTCGGCGCGCTGCACCAGGTGCGCCGCCACTGGAAGGGCGTGGGCGTGACGCTGTTCATCAACTGGGGTGTGAAACCGTTTTCCATGGCGCTGCTCGCATGGATATTCATCCGCCATGTCTTCGCCGGCTGGCTGCCGGCGGAACAGCTCGATGCCTACGTCGCCGGCCTGATCCTGCTGGCGGCCGCGCCCTGCACCGCCATGGTGTTCGTGTGGAGCCGCCTGTCGAATGGCGAGCCGAACTTCACGCTCACGCAGGTGGCGCTGAACGACATCATCATGATCTTCGCCTTCGCGCCGGTCGTGGGCCTGCTGCTGGGGCTGTCCGCGATCACGGTGCCGTGGGACACGCTGCTGCTCTCGGTCGCACTATATATAGTCATCCCGGTGGCGCTGGCGCAGGCCTGGCGCGTGCAGTTGCTCAAGCGCGGCGGGGCCGCGGCGCTGGAACGCACGCTCGCGCGCCTGCACCCGCTCTCGCTGGCGGCGCTGCTGGCAACGCTGGTTCTGCTGTTCGGCTTCCAGGGCGAACAGATCCTGGCGCAGCCGCTGGTCATCGCCCTGCTCGCCGTGCCGATCCTGATCCAGGTGTACCTCAACTCCGGACTGGCCTACCTGTTCAACCGCCGGTTCAAAGTCGCGCACTGCGTCGCCGGACCCTCGGCACTGATCGGCGCCAGCAACTTCTTCGAGCTGGCGGTGGCCGCCGCCATCAGCCTGTTCGGCTTCCAGTCGGGCGCGGCGCTGGCCACCGTGGTCGGGGTGCTGATCGAAGTGCCGGTGATGCTCTCGGTCGTCAAAATCGTCAACGCCACGCGGGCCTGGTACGAAGCCAGGCCGGGCATTCCGGGCTACGACGAGTGTTGTCCGGCCGCCCGCATCACCCGATAACCGCTCTCCTGATCACGCTTGCGCGGCCTCGACCCGGTTGATAAAGATCAACGGTCGCGTTTTTCCGAAACATAAACGCGTTCTGTCGCAAGCAGGATTGACCCAGATCAATATTCCCTCGCGCGAACGAAACTAGATTATTCATCATCATGCGCACCCAAAAGGAGGTTCATCGTGACTGAACGCAAACCGCGGGACTTTTTCCCGCCATTGGCCGCCGGCGTGGGGCTGGGCCTGACATTGACGGGGATGTTTCTGTTCTCCGGGCACGGCCTCGGCGCCAGCGGCTTCTTCACCAACATGCTGGCGTGGATGGGAAGCGTGGCAGCGCCCGACTGGACCGAGATGAATTCCTATCTCGGCAACTACCTGGGCGCGACGCACCCGATGAACTCCTGGCTCAGCTGGGAACTCGCCGGCGCGGCCATTGGCGGCCTGGTGGGCAGCCTCATCGCCGGACGCTTTCGCTTCAAGATCGAGCGCGGACCGAATACCGGCGCGGGCGCGCGCATCGGGTACGCCGTGGGCGGCGGCGCGCTCTCCGGCTTCGGCGCGTCGCTCGCGGGCGGTTGCACCAGCAGCATGGGACTGTCCGGCGGCGCGGTGCTGGCGGTGGCGGCCTTCGTCTTTCTGATGGCGTTTTTCGCCGCCGGCCTGCTGGTGGCGGCCCTGACAGGGAGGATCTGGCAATGAACTTTCCATTCGAAAATCCGGGCATCCCGGTTCTGGTGCTGATCGGCGCCCTGTTCGGCTATTTCATCGAGTCCGCGGGACTCAACAGCCCGCGCAAGCTGACCGCGCAATTTCTGCTGCGCGACTGGACCGTGTTCCGCGTCATGTTCGTCGCCATCGTCGTGGCCGCGATCGCGTTGTGGCTGTTCGACGTGATCGGCTGGCTGCGCTTCGAGGCCCTGAAAATCCCCACCCTGTTCTTCTGGGCCATGGCGATCGGCGGCGCGCTGCTGGGCGCGGGAATGGCCATCGGCGGATACTGCCCCGGCACTTCCGTGGTCGGCCTGTTCGCCGGTCGTCTCGACGCCCTGTTCTTCATGATCGGCATGATGATAGGCATGACGGTGTTCGCCGTTTCGTACGACGCGCTGGAGCCGATATACCAGGCGGGCAAGGGGCCGGCGAGCCAGACCCTCTCCGGGCTGACCGGTTTGCCGACCTGGCTGTGGCTGCTGCTGCTGGCCGGCATGGCGGCGGGCGGTTTCCTGCTCGGCAACTGGTTTGAATCCCGGCGCGGCGGGAAGATCACCGCCAGGGATCTGGCTTCCGGTAGCTGATACCTGATCCGCCATTCTGCATGACGCCACCGCCGGTTCGTTGAAAAACGAACCGGCGGTGGCCGTTGTCATACCTTTGTCACATTCCCCGTGCATGATGCGCCCCGCACTCAGCGATCAATGACATTACGGAGACATGACAACCATGCGTATCTTTTCCAAACGTTTCAAAGCCACCGTGACGGCCGCGGCGATGGCGCTCGGCCTGGCCGCCGGCTTCACGCACGCCGCCGACACCATCAACGGCGCGGGCGCCACCTTCCCCTATCCGATCTACGCCAAGTGGGCCGAGGCCTACAAGGCCAAGACCGGCGTGAACATGAATTACCAGTCCATCGGCTCGGGCGGCGGCATCAAGCAGATCACGGCCAAAACCGTGGACTTCGGCGCCTCGGATGCGCCGCTCACGGTGGAAAAACTCAACGAGATCGGCCTGATGCAGTTCCCCATGGTCATGGGCGGCGTGGTGCCGGTGCTGAACCTGGAAGGCGTGAAGCCGGGCGAACTGAAGCTCACCGGCGCGGTGCTGGCCGACATCTATCTCGGCAAGATCACGAACTGGGATGACGCCGCGCTCAAGCAGCTCAACCCGGGCCTCAAGCTGCCGAATGGCAAGATCACCGTGGTGGCGCGTGCCGACGGTTCCGGCACCACCTTCATCTTCACGCACTACCTGTCCGGGGTCAGCCCCGGGTTCAAGGAAAAGATCGGCAACAACACCTCGGTCGCCTGGCCCACCGGCGTGAGCGGCAAGGGCAACGAGGGCGTGGCCTCGTACGTGCAGCGCCTGAAGGGCTCGATCGGTTACGTCGAATATGCCTACGCGCTGCAGAACAAGATGACGTATGCGCAATTGCAGAACAAGTCGGGCCAGTTCGTGAAGCCGGACAGCGAGTCGTTCCAGGCCGCGGCCGCGGGCGCCGACTGGAAGGGCACGCCGGGCTTCAACCTCATGCTCACCGATCAGCCGGGCGCGAAGAGCTGGCCGATCACGGGCGCGACGTTCATCCTGGTTTACAAAAAACAGGAGAAAGCCGAGACCGCCCGGCAGGTGCTGAAGTTCTTCAGCTGGGCCTATCACCACGGCGACAAGCTCGCCGAGCAACTGGATTACGTGCCGATGCCGGCCAGTGTCGTAAAACTGGTTGAAGAAACGTGGAAAAAGGAGATCAAGGATGCCGGCGGCAAAGCTGTCTGGACCGACAGCATGGTACAGAAGTAGAATTTGCCTCACGTGAAATAGCCGGTGTGCAGCGGGGTCCGTCAGGACCCCGCTTTCTCTTTCCATAATAATGAACATCGCCCATTCACACATTTCCGACGCCATCAGCGGGCGACAGCGACTGATGGACCGTTTCTTCCAGGCCCTGACCACCGGCTCGGCCTGGCTGGTGCTGGTTATCCTCGGCGGCATCATCGTCTCCCTGTTCGCGGGCGGCTGGCAGGCGCTGGTCGCGTTCGGCCCGGGCTTCCTCGTGAACGACGACTGGAATCCGGTGACCGAACAATTCGGCGCGCTGGTGCCGATCTACGGAACCCTGGTCAGTTCCCTGATTGCGCTGCTGATCGCCGTTCCCATCAGCTTCGGCATCGCGGTCTTTCTCACCGAGGTCGCACCCGGATGGATGCGGCGCCCGATCGGCACCGCGGTCGAACTGCTGGCGGCCATTCCCAGCATCATCTACGGCATGTGGGGCCTGTTCGTGTTCGCACCGGTGCTGTCGAACCACGTGCAGCCGTGGCTGCAGGCGCAATTCGGCGACAGCGCGCTCGTCGGCGCCCTGTTCCAGGGCGCCCCGCTCGGCATCGGCATGCTGCCCGCCGGCATCATCCTCGGCATCATGATCATCCCCTTCATCACCGCGCTCATGCGCGACGTGTTTCTCACCACGCCCAAGTTTCTCAAGGAGTCGGCCTATGGCGTGGGCGCCACGCAGTGGGAAGTCATCTGGAACGTGGTGCTGCCGTATACGCGCGTCGGCGCGGTCGGCGGGATTTTCCTCGGCCTCGGGCGCGCCCTCGGCGAAACCATGGCCGTGACCTTCGTCATCGGCAACACCCATCGCCTGAGCGCCTCGCTGTTCGAGCCGGGAAATTCCATCGCCTCGACGCTGGCGAACGAATTCAACGAAGCCGTGGGCGACATGCACACCTCCGCGCTGATCGCGCTCGGGCTGGTGCTGTTCATGATCACCTTCATCGTGCTGGCGCTGGCCAAGCTGTTGCTGCTCGGGCTGGAATCGCGCGACAGCGCCAAAAGCTGACCCATGGACCTGCGCTATCTCCGGCGGCGTACCGTCAACATCGTGAACCTCACGGGCTCGCTGCTCGCCACCGGCTTCGGCCTGATCTGGCTGTTCTGGATACTCTGGACCACCCTCAGCTATGGCGTTGCCGCGTTCGACTGGAATCTGTTCCACCTGGATACCCCCGCGCCCGGGGCCACCGGCGGGCTGGCCAATGCCATCGTCGGCAGCCTGATCATGGTGGGACTGGCGACGGTCATCGGCACGCCGGTTGGCATCCTCGCCGGCACCTACCTGGCGGAATACGGCGGCCGCAGCTGGGTGGCCGGGACCATCCGCTTCATCAACGACATCCTGCTGTCCGCGCCGTCGATCATCATCGGGCTCTTCGTGTACGAGATGGTCGTGATCCACATGGGGCATTTTTCCGCGCTCGCCGGCGCCATCGCGCTCGCCATCATCATGCTGCCGGTCGTGATCCGCACCACCGAGGAAATGCTGCGGCTGGTGCCGAACCCGCTGCGCGAGGCGGCGCTGGCGCTGGGCGCGCCGCGCTGGAAAATGATCTCGCTCGTGGCCTACCGCGCGGCGCTCTCCGGCATCCTCACCGGCGTGCTGCTGGCGGTCGCGCGCATCGCCGGCGAAACCGCGCCGCTGCTGTTCACCGCGCTCAGCAACCAGTTCTGGAGCACCGACCTGCTGCAGCCGATGGCCAACCTGCCGGTGGTGATCTTCCAGTTCGCCATGAGCCCGTACCCGGAATGGCACACGCTCGCCTGGGCCGGTTCGCTGCTGATCACGCTGAGCGTGCTGGCGCTGAGCATCCTGGCGCGCACCCTGCTGCGCAAGGCACGACTGGAGCACTGATGACAACCGGCGACAACTGCAAGATTCAGGTGCGCGACCTGAATTTCTTTTACGGCAAGTACCAGGCGCTCAAGAACATCAGCCTGGACATCGCCACCAACATGGTCACGGCCTTCATCGGCCCCTCCGGCTGCGGCAAGTCCACGCTGCTGCGCACCTTCAACCGCATGTACGGGCTCTACCCGGGCCAGCGCGCCACCGGCGAGATCCTGCTCGACGGCAAGAACGTGCTGGCGCCGGGAACCGACCTGTTCCGGCTGCGCGCGCGGGTCGGCATGGTGTTCCAGAAGCCGACGCCGTTCCCCATGTCGATCTACGAGAACATCGCCTTCGGCGTGCGCCTGTATGAAAAACAGTCGCGTTCGGAAATGGACGATCGCGTGGAATGGGCGCTGACGCAGGCGGCGCTGTGGGGCGAGGTCAAGGACAAGCTGCGCCAGAGCGGCATGAGTCTCTCCGGCGGCCAGCAGCAGCGGCTGTGCATCGCGCGCGCCATCGCCGTGAAGCCGGAGGTGCTGCTGCTCGACGAACCGGCCTCGGCGCTCGATCCGATCTCGACCCTGAAGATCGAGGAACTGATCTACGAGCTCAAGAAGAACTATACTATCGTGATCGTCACGCACAACATGCAGCAGGCCGCGCGCGTCTCCGACTTTACGGCCTTCATGTACCTCGGCGAAGCGGTCGAGTTCGGCGACACCAACACCATCTTCACCAACCCGTCTAAGAAACAGACGGAAGATTACATCACCGGTCGTTATGGGTGAGGCGGAGGTGTCACGAGTGTCCAGCGGACACTCGTGCCGCCGAACGGGTGCCGCGAAGTTGGC
>JBFMBB010000047.1:0-17176 GCA_040755435.1 Pseudomonadota bacterium
AGGGCATCGGCAATCTGCTGACGCGCATGGCGAAATGCTGCAACCCGCTGCCGGGCGACCCGATCGTGGGTTTCATCACGCGCGGGCAGGGCGTGACCATTCACCGCCGCGATTGCGCCAACGCCTTGCGCCACCACAACGAGCACAACGAGCGCCTGATCGAGGTCAGCTGGGGCGCGCAGACCGGCGCGGCCTACCCGGTCGAGGTGGAGGTTACGGCCTACGACCGTCCCGGGCTGCTGCGCGACATCACCTCGCTGCTGGCGAACGAGAAGATCAACGTACTCGGGGTGAACACCCTCACCGACCGGCAGCAAGCGGCGCACATGACATTCACGCTGGAGATTCCGGATATCGAGACGCTGTCGCGCATCCTGGCGCTGCTGGACCAGATCCCGAACGTGGTCGGGGTGCGCCGCCGCGCCGGATGACCCGCGCGCGGTGCGCGGCTAGATGCCAAGCAGCTCGACCAGGACGGTCTTGGCGATGAAGCCGACGAAACCCAGGCCGAGCGCCAGGAACAGTACGAAGTAGCCGTACTTGCCGGCCTGCGATTCGCGCCCCATTTTCCAGATGATCAGCAGCATCCAGCCGATCAGGCCGCCGATGCCGATGAAGAGTGACCAGGATTCGAATTGTTCGATGGACATGACGCGCCGCCCGGGTGGAAAACGGCGCGCATCATATATAAGGCGGGCGCCCCGGGCAAATGACCTGAATCAAGCGATTGGCCCTGCAGTCCTCAGGCCTTTATCGTCCGGTGCAGAAGGTCCGTCACGCCGTCGAGCGGCACGTCGCGCGGCTGCTTGTCGCGCCGGCCCTTGTATTCCGCCACCCCCTTGGCCAGGCCCTTGTCACCGATGACGAGGCGGTGCGGGATGCCGATCAGGTCCATGTCGGCGAAAATCACGCCGGGGCGCTCGTCGCGGTCGTCGAGCAGCACATCGAAGCCGGCCTGCACCAGCTCGCCGTAGAGCCGGTCCACGGTTTCGCGGACCTTCTCCGATTTCCCGTAGCCGATCGGCACCAGCGCGATCTGGAACGGCGCGATGGCGTCGGGCCAGATGATGCCGTGGTCGTCGTGGTTCTGCTCGATGGCGGCCGCGACCACGCGCGAGACGCCGATGCCGTAGCAGCCCATGGGCATGACCACGGATTGACCGGCCTCGTCGAGCACGGTCGCCTGCATGGCTTCGCTGTACTTGGTGCCGAGCTGGAAGATGTGTCCGACCTCGATGCCGCGGCGGATCGAGAGCGTGCCGCCGCACTCGCCCTTGCCGGAATCGGGGCAGGGGTCGCCTTCGACCACCTTGCGCAGGTCGGCCACCACCGGCTCGGCCGCATCGCGCCCCCAGTTCACATTAATAAGGTGTTTTCCGTTCTGGTTCGCGCCGCAGACGAAATCGGCCAGGCGCACGGCGGATTCATCGGCGATGACGGTGATCTTGAGTCCCACCGGCCCGATCGAGCCGGGCTCGCAGCCGGCGGCCAGTTCCACCTCGCCCGGCGTGACGAACATCAATGGTTTCGCCACCTGCGGCAGCTTCGCCACCTTGATCTCGTTCAGCTCGTGATCGCCGCGCAGCACCAGCGCGATGACGCCGCCGGTGCCCTTGACCAGCAGCGTCTTGACCGTCTGTTTCGGGTCCAGCTTCAGGAACTTGCTGACCTGCTCGATCGTATGTTGTCCCGGCGTGTCCACGGTCTGCATCGGCTGTCCCGGCGCCGGGCGCTTGCCGAGCGGGGGCAGGGCCTGGGCCATTTCCACGTTGGCGGCGTAGTCGCATTTGGAGCAGATGGCGATGGCGTCCTCGCCGGAATCGGCCAGCACGTGAAACTCGTGCGAATGGCTGCCGCCGATGGCGCCGGTGTCGGCCGCGACCGGGCGGAATTCCAGGCCCACGCGCTGGAAAATGCGCGAATAGGCGGCGTGCATGACCTGGTAGGTTTCCCCGAGCGAGGCCTCGTTGGCATGGAACGAATAGGCGTCCTTCATGAGGAATTCGCGCGCCCGCATCACGCCGAAGCGCGGACGGATTTCATCGCGGAATTTCATCTGGATCTGGTAGAAATTCGCCGGCAGCTGGCGGTAGCTCTTGATCTCGCGCCGGATCAGGTCGGTGATGACTTCCTCGTGCGTCGGCCCGAAGCAGAAATCGCGCTTGTGCCGGTCGCTCAGGCGCAGCAGCTCGGGCCCGTACTGGTCCCAGCGCCCGGATTCCTGCCACAGCTCCGCCGGCTGCACCGCCGGCATCAGCACTTCCTGCGCGCCGGCGCGGTTCATTTCCTCACGCACGATTTTTTCCACCTTGCGCAGCACCCGCAGGCCGAGCGGCAGCCAGCTGTAGATGCCGGCGGCGAGCTTGCGGATCATGCCCGCGCGCAGCATCAGCTGGTGGCTGATGGTTTCGGCCTCGGCCGGGGTTTCGCGGACGGTGGAGAGCAGGAAGCGGGAAACGCGCATGGATCGTTATTCTCGTGGATCGTGATCGGAAACGGGAGTGGAGTATAAGTCAGGAGCGCGACGCGCCAAAGCGCCGCGCCGGGCAAGGCGATTCGGGCTTATTTGATGTTCAGCGCCTCTTTCACTATCCCGTCGAGCAGGTTTTCGATTTCCCTGATCGCGGCGCGCGAAACTTCGGAACCTGCCGGCAGCGGCCGGCGGTAGCCGACATACACCGTCTTCGGATCGTCATACAGGGTGTAATAAACAATAATATAAGGGCAGAACACGATGTTGGAGGGATCGGCCTCCATGGTGCGACGTGAAATGGTGGCGGAGCAGAATTGCATGGAGCCGGCATTGCCGTAAATCGGCCTGGTGGTGCCGAGGTCCTTGCCGGTGCGTTCGAGCATGTCGCCGATATGCGAGGTATGGTCGATCACAAGCCCGCGGCCGGTGATGGCGATCTCGACGTCTTCTTTGACGGTTTCGAAATCCCGTTTGACGGTGTAAAGCCTGAGATGGTCCGCCGCGCCGGGACCGGTCGGCGCCGTCACGCAAGCCGTCAGGCCGCAGGCAAGGATGAATACCGCGATGATACGAATCATGTGATCTCCGGAATGCCTGGAATCCGATGGCGCAGTATATCGCACGCGCGAAAATCTTCCCCCGCCCGGCGAGCGGGGGAAGAGAGACGCGTCGGCGTGGAGATTAATTCCGGCTCAGTAACGGCGTCCGTTGCCCATGCCCGGTCCCATGCCGCCGCCACCGGGGCCCATGCCGGGGCCCATGCCCTTGCCCGGTCCCATGCCGCGCCCGCGGGCCGGCGGTTCATCCGGCAGGGTCACGCCCTTTTCCTTGGCGCGGACCTTCATCTGTTCGTGATGTTCCTTGCGGATCTGTTCGCGCTCCTGCTCGGTTTTCGCGGCACGCATGCGTTCGCGATACGCGTTGCGCTCTTCCTGGGTCATGAGCTGCGAGCCATAGACCTGATCCTGGTCGCGGGTGCGCAGGCGATCCTGGTCGCGCGTCTGGTCCGGTGTCTGCAAACGGTCCTGGTCGCGCAGGCGGTCGCGGTCCTGATCCTGGTCCGCGGCGTAGGCCACGGTTCCGAAAGCCGGGAGCATGGCCGCGAGCACGGCGGCATAAAGTAATTTACGTTTCATGACAGTTCTCCTTAACATTTGAATTAGGCGGATTTTCCCGATCCTTGCGAATTAATACCCTCATTCAACCGGGGTTGCCATGACAGGCATCAAATATATCGCGCAAGTCTCGAAGATACCTGTATGAACGCATCAGTGCCCCGGCGGTGCACCGCACCACGTGTGGTTTATTGACGCACGCGAGCGAATTTTCCGTCCGATACATGGGTACGCCCGGCACCGGGGATATTGACCCCGGCACCGGACGCCCGGGCGATCAGGATGTCGTGTCGTATCGTGTCGCCCGGTCAACTCACTGATACCGCCTGTCTCCGCCGGAGAGACCGGCCCGGGACAGGACCGAGAACATCGCCGCGGTAATCACGGCGCCGGCAGCGTCGGATCGACCGGTCCGCCACTGCCGTGACTGGCCGTGAGCAGGCAACCGCCGTCGCCGTCACCGCCGCCATCCGAGGTCGAGACTGCCGCGTACTCGTAGGCGCCGATCATGTATCTGCTCTGCAGCAGAAAGCACCCGCCGGGTGGGAGTTGACCTCACCACCCGGCGGAGTGTGTTGACTACTTCACATTAATGTCGATGTAGACCTCGGTGTCAGATACGCGCACACCGTTGGTGGCCGATTGAATGAAGGTGTTGTTGGCCGGGTTGCCGGTTCCGAACGCCGAGGTCGGATCGAGCTTGAAGGTCAGCCGGTACATGCCGGCGGTGGAACCGGTTCCTGACGGATCCCATACGAACCCGTAGGTGAAATTGCCGGATACGGGGATCTCGCCGGACAGCTTGTTGAGCCCGTCCGGGAACGCCGGATCGAACAGGGCCTGATCTACCACAGGTGGATCCAGTGCAGCGCCATTGAACTTCTGGATCATGAGACGGGCATTGGTCGCCATGACGAAGGCGGTGGCAGGGTTGTAGATTACGCCGTTGGTCCCCTGCAATTCATTCGTCCCTGAGCCGGAGAGGAGTTTCATCGTGTAGGCCGTCATGGGTGTTGCGCTCACGTCCTTGGTCAGGACCATCTCGATCCTGATCTTGGCCGATGCGCTGAGGCTGGCGGTGCCGGCCAGATTGTCGCCCCACTTGGCGGTTACCAGCTGATCTACCCCATTGGCTTTGGCCCATTCACCCTGCCAGGTGTTGATGGACTTCTGCTCGTAATACAGAGGGTCAATCTTGGACGGCACAGGCAGGTACGGCAGAACCAGCTGGGTGACCGGGAACGCTGCCACTTCGGCGGCCAGCGGGCGCAGTCCGGTGTTGTAGTCGATCTGGGTCTTGTCCGATGTCCAGACACCGGTGATCGGCAGGTTGGTGATGCCGATATCGTCCGCAAAGATCAGAGCCGCCGAAAAGTTGTTGCCATAGGTTTGCGCGGTGGGAGGACCGGTAACGTCCGCGCTTGCCACAGAGGAAGGCGTCTCGCCGCCGGCGTTCTTGGCGGTGACCACAAAGTAATGAGTGGCATGGCCTCCTGCCAATCCAATGGCGGTGTAGGAGTAGACTGACTGTCCGGTTACCGCGGGTGTCGTGGCTACAAAGTTGGCCGGGTCGACTATCGTCGCGGCGGTGGTTGCTGTTGTGCTGCGGTAGATCTCATAACTGTCCGGCAGGCCGGCCGTGGCGGATGCGGCTGGCGGCGACCACTGCAGGGTCGCTACATTCTCGCCACCTGTCGCTGTCAATGCGGTCGGTGCCCCCGGTGCAGCAACGATCGCCGGTGGAGCCGAATCACCATCATTTGAGCAGCCTGTGAGCGCCATGCCCGTCAGGGATGCTACGGCGATCATGACAAGGCCCGATACGAATTGCTGCCATCGGGATTGTTCAGTTTTGTGCGTTTTCATGACACGACTCCTGCTTCTTTCGAACTGGTTGCTCCCACATCGTTTCCGTTCTGACTTTTAACTTCCCTGAAGCGTATTCGACTCATCGTGCACCGTATCCGGCGCATCGATCAGTATTCGTTCCGCCGCGGCCGGAGGCGACTGGCATGCGACAGCATCAGCCACAGCGCCGCGCCGAGCGCGACGGCCGGCAGCGTCGGATCGATGGGTCCGCCCTGGCCACGGCCACCGCCACCGCGCGTCATTGCCAGGGCGCAGCCGTTGCTGTCACCGCTGTCGGCGGTGGTGGCCACGGGATCGTGGACTGGATCGGGGGCGTATCCCGGTACGGCACTCGCGAGCATCACGTCGCGCGCGCCGGTCGGCGCCATCTCCTGCATCCACAGGATGGCGACCGACGAACCGTCCGGCGTGGCACGCAGCTGGGTTTCCGACTGTCCAAAACCTCCGGGCGCGCTCGCCAGCAACTCGAAACTCGTCCCGAAGTCGGTGGTGCGCGTGACGACCACGTTGTAATCGGCCTGGCTGTTGTCGTTGGCATACAGGCCCCAGGCGGCATAGAAGACATCGGTGTTCTGAGTGTCGCCGGGGTCGGGTGTGCCGGTCAGCGGGTTGGTGATGGTGCCCGGTGTGGGCACCAGGCGCGGTTCGCCCACGCCGATAGCGGGCGTCGAAATACTGGAGAGATTCCGTGCCGGCCCCCAGCTGGCGCCGCTGTCGTTCGAGATGCGCACGTAGAAGTTGTAAGTCCGGGTCGGTGTGGCGATGAAGTCCGGCTCCGCGGCCATCATGTCCGGCGTGTGCGTGTAGCCCACGGCGATGGAACCGCCGCGGATGATGGCGCGATGGGCGCGCGCGTTGTCGATCGGGCTCGCGCCGCCCGGATCGCTCGCGTTGAGCGCCGCACTCTGCGGCTCGATGTCCTGCGGCCGGAAGCCGGTGGACGCGGCGTCATTCGCATCCTTCAGGCCGCGCTGTACGATGATGTCCGCCGGCGCGCCCGGCATGGTGGCCGGACCCTGGCGATACAGGATCACGGCGCGCAGCGGCGAAGCGCCGGCCTGGGTCGCGCCCTGCAGCACGACGCGGGCGCGACGGGCGTTGAGGCCGGGGTCGCTGACCACGATGCCGTCGCTGTTGACGTCCGGCGTGTCGAAGCGGAACGAGTGGTAATGAACGCGCTTGCCCTTGCTGCCGTCGCCGGTTGATTCCTCGTAAACGATGGCCGCGGTCGTTCCGCTCATCTGCAGCGTCGGGCGCGAGGCCCCGGGACCGAGCGGCGGACCGTCGCCCGGAGGCGGCGCGGCCAGGTTATCGGTCAGCTGCACGATCCTGTCGCGCAGCAGCGGATTGGCGCCGGCCAGGTTCGACGCATGCGTGTACCAGAGGTTGGTGCCGCCCGTGGTATGCGCGCCGGAACCGCCGTCACCCGGGCCCTCGGCCTCGCCGGGTTGCAGGCCGAGCGGATCCTCCTGCCACGCCAGCGCGAAACCGTTGTTGCTCTGTGAACCGGTGAGCACGTCGTTCGCGGCGTCACGGCTGGCGTCGGTCAGCTGCTCGGTGGTCCAGGTCGCGCCGGCGTCGATGGAGCGCGCCGTCCACACGCATTTGTACGGCTCGGCGGGCGTCAGGGCGGTGTTGATCAACTGCAGGGGATTCGGCAGCGCGCCGGAATCGGGCGCGGGGCACCAGGAGCTGACCCAGGAAACCAGCACGCTGCGATTGGCGTTGTTCGCGTAGAACTGTGGCGCGAACACCGAAGCCTTGTCATTGGAGGCGAGGAAATCGACGCCCTGTACGGCGATAGTCTGGCCACCGGTCGGCTGGCCGGCGGCGTCATGCGAGAGCAGGGCGGGTCCGTCCCACGTCACGCCGTTATCGAAGGAACGGCGCGCATAGACATTGAACTGGCCGCCCGGCGTTCCCGTGGCGTCGATATAGACGACGAGCAGCGGCTTGACGAACACGCCATCGTCGACGTACGCCAGCCGTGCGAGCCGGCCCTTTTCGCTGGCTGCGGCGGTGGTGGAAACATTGGCGGGAGTTTCGAAGTGGAGCCGGGTGGCGGCATACGTCAAGCCGCTTAATGCCAGGATAACCAGCGTTGGCGTGGTTAACCCGAGAACAGCGGAGTGGCGGTTGCCTGCCATGACACCCTCCGAGTTCTCCCCCGACAGCTTTTTATGGCATCACGCTACTCGCCGATCGCGCATTTCGTGTTGACAGGCATCAAAAAAAATCCATCAAACTTTTCTTGTCTGCATCAAGCGCTCCTATCGCCGCGCTTGTGACGTTATGCCGCAGCGACGCGTGCGGCGGGGGACGATGTGTTGCTGGCGGGAAAGCAGCTATTCCGCGGGTTCCCAGAGCTGGGCCGCGCCGCGCACGCCGGAGCTGTCGCCGTGGACATGCGGCAGGATTTGCGTGCGCAGCTCGTCGTTGAAGACGTGGCGCGCCACGCGCTCGCGCCCGTGGGTGTAGAGGCCGGCGATGTTGGACATGCCGCCGCCGAGCACGACCGCATCCGGGTCGAGGATGTTGATGACCACCGACAGCGCCTTGCCGAAACGGTAGAAGTAGCGCTGCAGGGCGGCTTCGGCCCGGGTGTTGCCATGTTCGGCCAGGGTCGCGATGTCTTTCGCCGCGAGCGTGGGATCGCCGCCGTGCTTTTGCCAATCGTGCACCAGCCCGGGGCCGGAAAGGAAGGTCTCGACGCAGCCGCGCTTGCCACAATAGCAGGGTGGACCGTCGGCTTCGAGGACGTTGTGCCCCCATTCGCCGGCGATGTGCTGCGGGCCTTCGTGCAGCCTGCCGTGGAACACGATGCCGCCGCCGACGCCGGTGCCGAGGATCACGCCGAATACCGTGCCATGACCCTTGCCCGCGCCGTCGAGTGCCTCGGACAACGCGAAGCAATTGGCATCGTTGGCGATGCGGACCGGGCGGCCGAGGATTTTTTCCAGATCGGTTTTGATTGGCTTGCCATTCAGACAGACGGTGTTGGAGTTCTTGAGGCAACCGGTGCGCGCGGAAATCGCCCCGGGCGTGCCGATGCCGATACGGCAGGGCTGCCCGGTTTTTTTCTCGAGGTCGCGCACCAGCGTGTAGATGTTTTGCAGGATGGCGTCGTAGCCGTCGGCCTGCGGCGTCGGCAGGCGCTCGCGCAGAATGATCCGGCCGGCCTCGTCCATCACGATGCCTTCAGTCTTGGTACCGCCCAGGTCAATGCCGATTCGGAGCATGGGAGTGCTAATAAAAAGAAAAGCCTGCCACAGAGTTCACAGAGAACACCGAGAAGAAATTCTGTTTATCTCTGTGTGCTCTGTGGTCTCTGTGGCTGAAATATTAATTTTCATTGATTAATTCTACACGTGTGCCGGCGCGCGCGGCTCGGTGAACGCCACGGCCAGATACGCCGTCAGGGCCATGGCCAGTGACAGCAGGTAGGCCACCGGCAGGTGCAGCAGGTAGTGGCCCGTGATCCAGGTCGCCACCCCGGCGGTCAGCGCCGCGTAGGCCGCGCGCGTGCGCCCGAGGCGCGTGAACAGGCCCAGCGCCACCACGGTGAAGACGCCGCTGCTGCCGAAGGCCGAGGCCTGTTCCACCAGTTCGTACACGCCGCCGGCGTGCCGCGCCAGCACCCAGGCAATCACGCCGCCGGCGACCACGCCGGCGCGCGCTACGCGCAACCGGGTGCGGTTGTCCAGGCCGGGCCTGAGCGGCACCACCAGATTGTGCTCCACCAGCGCGGCGGCGGCGAGCAGGGCGCCGGCCACGGTGGAGAGGATCGCCGAGGTGATGGCGCCGACGAACACTATATAAGCTAGCGCGCCCAGGTATTTTTGCGCGATCTGCGGCAGCAACTGCTCGGGATGTTCCAGGCCGGGCAGCAGGGCCGCGCCGACGAGACCGATGAACACCGGGATCAGGCCGAATACCAGGTAAATGCCGCCGCCGAGCACGGCGGCGCGGCGCGCGATCTGCGGCGTGTGCGAGGCCAGGATCACGGCAATGAGCTCCTGCGCGATCACCGAGCCGAAAATCGGAATGGCCCAGCGCTCCGCCACCTCCCACCACGGCGTCTCCGGCCCGCCGAACAGCCGCAGTCGCTGCGGATCGATCGAGGCCAGCGAGGCCTCGAGCCCGCCCGCGGCGCCGACCACCGCAAACAGCAGCAGCACCAGGCCGAGCATGACCATGACGCCCTGCAGCAGGTCGGCCACGGCGTTCGCCATCAGGCCGCCGTAGACGGTGTACACGATGACGAAACCGGCGGCGATGCCGATGGCGAGCTCGACGTCGAAGGCCGAGGACGCCGAGATCACCTGCCCGAGGGCGCGGATCTGCGCCGCCGCCCACATGAGCGAGGTCGGCACCAGCAGCAGCACCGCGAACCGTTCCACGCCGGGCGAGAAACGCTGGCGGAACAGGTCGGCCAGCGTGACCAGTTTGCGCCGCCACAGCGGCACGGCGAAGACGAATCCGAGGAGAAACAGGCAGGCGGCGTAGCCGAAGGGATCGGCCGTGCTGTTCGACAACCCGCCTTCGTAGACCATGCCGGCGGCGCCGATGCAGGTCTCGGCGCCGAACCAGGTGGCGAAGATGGTGAAGGTCGCGAGCCCCACGCCGAAACGCCTGCCGGCGAGGAGGTAATCGCTCTCGCTGCGCACGCGCCGCGCCACGAAGAACACGATCAGCAACTGGATCAGTACATAACCCAGGATGCCGATCAGCAGCGGGTTCATGGCGGGGACTATGCCAGTTCCTGGATCCAGCGATCGTAAACCTTGCCGGCCAGTTCCTGCAGCCGCGCGACGTGCTCATCAAGATCGACTGTCATCGCCCGCGAATCCTGAATAGTGGCACATGCCGGGACCAGTTCGTCGGCGCCCACGCGCGCCCATTCGCGCACCATCGCGCCGGTCATCTCGATGTGGCACTGGAACGCCAGCGTCTTGCCGATGACGAAGGCCTGGTTGGGACAGTCGCGCGAAGCCAGGATGCGCGTCGCACCCGGCGGAATGGAGAAGGTTTCGCCGTGCCAGTGGAACACCTCGAACTCGTGCGGCAGGCCGTCGAGCCAGTCTTGCGCGACGGCGTTATCGACGCGCGTGACCGGCAGCCAGCCGATTTCCTTCACCGGATTGCGGGTGATCACGCCGCCCAGCGCCTTGCTGATCAGTTGCCCGCCCAGGCAATGGCCCAGCACCGGCACCCCCGCCGCGACGGCTTGGCGAATCAAATCAGTGACTTTCGGAATCCACGGCAGGGGATCGTTGACGCTCATGGGTCCGCCCATGAGCACGATGCCCGGAACCCCGTCTATGCTTGCAGGAACGGGATCGTTGCGGTCGATGCGGATCAGGCGGTGCGGCAGGCCCCGCCGGTCGAGGTGATCGGCCAGGTAACCGGGGCCTTCGTGAGGCGCGTGCCGGAAAACCAGGATTTCCTGCATGCGACGATTGTATAGTCAGCCATGGATTTAAGGAACATGACCACGCGGTTTTCGATGCTCGAGGCAATGCTCTTCTTCGCCCTGTTGCTGGCGACGAATGTCGCGTCGGCGGTGGACAGCATTTCCCTGCAGGCCCTGTTCAAGGACAAGGCGATCATCGTCGTGGACGGCGCGCGCCGCGTGCTGAAAAGCGGCGAGCAGAGTCCGGAGGGCGTCAAACTGCTGGCCACCGACACGCGCGAGGAGCAGGCCGAGATCGAGATCGGCGGCAAGCGCGAGGTGCTGAAGCTGGGCGTGGTGACCGCCGGTTTCGCCTCTCCGGGCAGGGGCAGCGTGACGCTCTATCCCGATCGCGGCGGGCATTTCTTCGTTGACGGTACCATCAACGGCGCGCCGGTGCGTTTCCTGGTTGATACCGGCGCGACCACCATAGCCATGAACGGCAACACCGCCAGCCGCATCGGTCTCGACTACCGCCGGCTCGGACGCGCCGGGATTGCCAGCACCGCGGCGGGCAACGTGCGTACGTACAACCTCAATCTCGGTTCGGTGCAGGTCGGCGACATCACGCTTCACAACGTGCCGGCCGGCGTCATCGAGGGCAGCCACCCCACGGAAGTCCTGCTCGGCATGTCCTTCCTGGGACAGCTCGACCTGAAGCAGGATATCGAAAAAATGGAGTTGCGCGAGCGCTGAGGGTCAGAAGCGGAACCCGAGCTTGGCGTTGTAGGAAGCGGCGTCGCCGGTTTTGTCGGCTTCAAGCGCGAGATTGACGAGCCCGAGATTGATGTTGCCGCCGACGAAATACTTTCCCTGGGAAAATTCTTCCTTGCTGACGTTGGTGACGCCCACCGGTTCGGATACCGTCCACACCCGCCCCACGCCGGCATAGGGCGTGAAAATGACGAAGCCCTTGGACACGAGCAGCTCCAGCCCTTTGGTGTGCAAATCGAGCTGATCCACGCCCGACAATTTGGAATAAGTCCCGCGCAGGCCGAGCGCCGGCGTGACGGCGCCGCCCTCGACGATGGCGTAGCGCAGTTCCGCGCCCCACAGCCGGATGTTGCTGCCCGGCACCGAGGTGTAGAAGGCGCCGATGTCGAAGCCGAGCGGCAGGCCCTTGTGCGCGTGCAGTCTGGGGACGTACAGCGTGTCGGGCGCGGTGCCGGAAGTGGCGCGGTCCCAGGCGTCGCGGTTTTCCAGCTGCGTGGCCGTGACCTCGACGCCGAGATCGAAGCCGGTCAGGCCGAGCGGCGTGGCCGGGATCACGGCCTTGTAGCTCAGCGCCGCGCCGAGATCCTCCGACAGCCGGCGGAAGTCCGCCTGGACCAGCTGGTTGATCTGGTCGATGTCATCCGCCGCCCTGGCGAACGGCATGGCGAGCAGAAAGACGGCGAGTGATGCCAGCGTGCGTTTCATTTCATGGCCTCCATGGTTTTCGTTCCGGGCCGGGCGGGCGCGGCGGCCCGCATGGTTTTATCGTACGGGCAAACGCGTTCCGCGGTCCTGCCGTTCATCCGCCCGGAACCGGCGCGCGGCAGCGCGCATGGCGGTGATCACCGCGGCGGGAAGATTTTGCCGGGGTTGAGGATTCCCCGCGGATCGAACTGGCGCTTGATGGCGCGCATCAGGTCCAGCGTCACCGGATCGATGGCGCGGTTGATGTAATCCCGCTTGGCCATGCCGATGCCGTGTTCGCCGGACAGCGTGCCCCCGAGCGCCAGCACCAGATCGAACACCTTCGACAGGCAGGGCATGGCGTTGCGCTCCTGTTGCGGGTCCTGTGTGTCGTACAGCAGGTTCACGTGGATGTTGCCGTTGCCGGCGTGCCCGAAATTGACGATCGGTATGCCGAACTCGCGCGCGAGTTTTTCCAGCCCGTCGATCAGTTCCGGGATGCGCGACACCGGCACCACCACGTCCTCGTTCAGCTTGTTGGGCGCGATGTTGCGCAGCGCCGGCGACAGCGCCTTGCGCGTGGCCCACAGCGCCGCGGCTTCGTCCCTGTTCCCGGCAGCGGTGAGGTTCAGCAAACCCTCGCCGCGCGCTGCGGCCGAGATCTTCGCCACGGCGGCATCCATCGCCGCCTCCGGCCCGTCCAGCTCGATCATCAGCAGCGCGCCGGCGCCGCGCGGCAGTTCCGCCTGTGAGTAATTCCGGATCATCTCGATCGCGGCGGCGTCCATGAACTCCAGCGCGCAGGGCGTGACCGGCTGCGCCATCAGGCGCGACACCGCCGCCGCGGCGGCGCGCACGCCATCGTACACCGCCTGCAGGGTGCGGCGCGCTTCGGGCAGCGGCGTGAGCCTGAGCGTCGCCTGCGTGACGATGGCGAGCGTGCCTTCCGAGCCGATGAGCAGGCGCGTGAGGTCGTAGCCGACCACGCCCTTGGTGGTGTAAGTGCCGGTGTGGATCTCGTCGCCATTGCCGGTCACGGCGACGAGCCCGAGCACGTTCTCGCGCGTGCTGCCGTATTTGAGCGCGCGCGGGCCGGCGGCGTTGAGCGCGAGGTTGCCGCCGACGGTGCAATAGGCGCTGCTGGTGGGGTCGGGCGGCCAGAAGAAACCGTGCGCCGCCGCCTGGTCCTGGATCGCCTGGTTGAGGACGCCGGGTTCGACGCGCATGGCGCGGTTGGCCGGGTCCATCTCGATGATGCGGTCCATGCGCTCGAGCGACAGCACCAGTCCGCCGCGCACGGGGACGGCGCTGCCGGTGGTGCCGGTGCCGCGCCCGCGCGCGAGGATGGGGATATCGTATTGGTTGCACAGCCGCACCGTTTCCAGTACTTGCGCGTGGGTGGTGGCGAAGGCCACGACATCAGGCGGCGTGTGCTTGCGCGAATTGTCCTGCCCGTAGGGCCAGCGGTCGGCGGGATCGGTCAGCACGTTGCCGGCGCCCAATACCTGCTTCAGCCGTTCCGTGAACGGGCCGGGAAGTCCGCTCGAAACGGAAGCCCTGTCCGCCGCGCTCATGACGAACGGATGCGGCGCAGCAGTTCCGTGGTGGAGCGGTCGAAGCGGAAGGGGATGGAGTGCACTTTGCCGCCGTAACCGCTCACGACATCCGCGCCGACGATTTTGTCCGGCGCCCAGTCGCCGCCCTTGACCAGGTGATCCGGGCGCACGCGCCTGATCAGCTCGAGCGGCGTGTCGTCCTCGAAGGGCGTCACCAGCGAGACGCAGCCGAGCGCGGCCAGCACCGCCAGGCGGTCGTCGAGCGCGTTGACGGGGCGGTCCCGCCCCTTTTCGAGGCGGCGCACGGAGGCGTCGCTGTTGACGCCGACCACCAGGGATTTGCCGAGCGCGGCGGCCTCTTCGAGATAGGCCACGTGCCCGCGGTGCAGGATGTCGAAGCAGCCGTTGGTGAAGACCACGGGACGGGCGAGCTGCGCCAGCCGTGCCGTGAGTTGCGCGGGGTCGCGGACGATCTTGGTTTCGCTGCCGGTCAATCCGTGTACTCGAACAGCTTGACGACGCGCTTCACGCCGCTGACGGCGCGCGCGGACTCGGCCGCGAGTTCGCCTTCCCTCTGCTTCACCAGGCCCATGAGGTAGACCGTCGCGCTTTCCGTGACCACCTTCACCTGGCGCCCGGGGATATTTGCGTCCGCCAGCAGACGGGTCTTCACCTGGCCGGTGATCCAGCTGTCGTTGCTGCGGCTGGACAGGGTCGTGGGCGCGGCGACAACAATTTCGTTGACGACCCGCTTGACGCCCTGGAGCCTTTCCACCAGCGACACCACGATGTCGCGTTTTTCGGCGGTGGCGGCTTCGCCGGTCAGCAACAGGGTGCCGTTGAAACAGGTGAAATTGGCGTGGACGCCCTCAACGAGGCGGTCGTCGTGGTTGACCCGCCGGCGCGCGGTGAGCTCGATGTTCTCGTCGTCGAGCTGGGTGCCGACGCTGCGGCGGTCGGAGGCGGCCACGGCCGCGGTGGCGCCGCCGGCGACGATGACCGGGGCGCAACCCTGGGACAGCGCGAGGGCGGCGAGGAAGAGCGCGGGGAGGAAAAGGCGGACGCGCATCTCAGCCCTGGCCGAGCAGCTGGTAGTCGATGAGGTCGCACAGGCAGTGGATGACGATGCCGTGCACTTCCTGGATGCGCGCCGTGGACGAGCCCGGCACGCAGATGTTGACGTCCTGGCCGCTGAGCAGGCCGGTGATCTCGCCGCCCTCGCGCCCGTTGAGCGCGACGCAGACGATGCCGCGCTCGTGCGCCGCCTCGATGGCGCGGATGACGTTGCGCGAATTGCCCGAGGTCGAGATGCCGAGCAGCACGTCGCCGGCCTGGCCGAGCGCGCGCACCTGCTTGGAAAAGATGTCGTCGAAATGGTAGTCGTTGCCGATGGCGGTGATGGTCGAGGTGTCGGTGGTGAGCGCGATCGCCGGCAGCCCCGGGCGCTCGCGTTCGAAGCGGTTCAGCAGTTCGGCGGAAAAGTGCTGCGCGTCCGCGGCCGAGCCGCCGTTGCCGCAAATGAGAAGCTTGCGGTCGGTCAGCAGCGCCTGGATCATCAGCGCAGCCGCCTGCGTGATGATCGGCGCCAGCTCATCCATGCAGTTGCGCGTGGTCAGGATGCTTTCCTGGAAATTGTTCTTCACCCGCGTGATCAGCGTGGTGGAGTCGGGAATCGTCTGCAAATTGCTCTTGGTCATGGGCTTCCTGGGTCAGAATACATCGCGCAGCCAGCGGAGATCGCCGTCTTCGCCGTCTCCGGTGATGGCTACGATATCAAATCGGCAGGCTTTCTTGGAAGCCTGCGGCGTGTTCTGCCGGTAGTGCTCGGCGGTGGCGCGCAGGCGGGCCTGTTTGCGGGCGTCCACCGTCTCGGCGGGCGAGCCGAAGGAGGCGGAGGCGCGGTAGCGCACCTCGACGAACACCAGGCTACCGCCTTCCTGCATGACCAGGTCGATCTCCCCGAACGGACTGCGGTAATTGCGCTGCGTGAGCGCCAGTCCCTGCCGTTGCAGATGGCGGCAGGCGCGTTCCTCCGCCTCACGTCCGCGGTTGAGATGGGTCCGTGGATTCCGCATCGCTCTCGATCTTGAACTGGTCCCGATGCTTCAGGAAGGTGTCGACCAGGCGCGGCACGCCGCGGTTGAAGCGCGCCCACAGCAGTTGCCGTTGCAGGCGCCCGTGCTGATCGACCGAGAGTCCGCTGGTAACGCCGCTGAAGCGCGCGCCCGTGTCCATGCCGATGCGATTCAGGTGCGGAATCACGGCATAGCTGTCCATGCCGAGGGCGTACAGCCGGTCGAGATCGGTGTGGGCATAGGGCCAGTCGCGCTGCAGTGTCTGCCGCAATTCCTGGATCTTGCCGTCGCCCACCAGCATCCACGGCATGTCGCCGAACTGGATGCCGTCGAGATCGATGTCGCGCATGGCGTCGCCGGCGCCGGTGAAGATGTGCGAGGTCGAATACACCGGAACGCGCGCGGCGTGAAAGAAGTTGAGCTGCGGCTTGATCAGCCGCCCGTGTTTGGCGTCAGCGGCGAGAAAAACGAAGTCGATGTCCTGGCGCGCGCGCGTTTCGAAGCGCAGTTTCTGCCCGGTGGTCTTTTCGATCTCCTCCCGGCGCGCCTCGCTCTGCGTGATGTTGAGCAGGGTTTTGATCGGTTCGGAGAAGTCCACGTCCGTATCGTTGTAAGGCTGGCTCGCGACCACCACCCCGCCGAGGCGCTGCCAGTGACTCGACCACGCCGTCATCATGCGTTCGCCCCACGGCGTCTTCGGATACAACACGGCCGCCTGCCGGTGTCCGTCGAGCCAGGCGCGCTCGGCCGCCTGGCGCGCCTCCTGTTCCGGCGACAGGCCGAACTGGAAAAGATATTTGGACGTCGAGCCCGGTTCCTCGTCGGTGTAGTTCAGCAACAGGGTCGGGGCGCGGATGCTGGCCTGGCGCATGACGGTTTCCGCGGCCTCGCGTCCGAGCGGGCCGACGACGAATTGCGCGCCGTCGTTGACGGCCTGCTCGTAGATGTCGGGCGCCTTCGCGGGGTCCGGTCCGGTGTCGTACACGGTGATCTTCGGCTTGTCCGGGTCGGTGTTGGCCGCGTCCATCGCCAGGAACCCGTCGCGCACCGCCTGGGCCGCGACGGCGTAACCGGAAGACAGCGGCAACAGCAACGCGATGCGATCGACGCGGCCGATCATGGGCGCCTGGCTGACCAGCGCCCCGAGGATGGTTTCTCCCGCCGGATGGGTCGGGTTGGCCTTCTTCCATTGCTCCACGGCGGCATTCATGCGCAGCGGCTGACCGGAGTTTTCCACC
>JBFMBB010000048.1:0-17044 GCA_040755435.1 Pseudomonadota bacterium
CTGGCCCTCGGCGATGCGGATCTGTTCCTGCACGACGTCGACGCCGGTGATCTGCTCGGTGATGGTGTGCTCCACCTGCAGGCGCGTGTTCATCTCCATGAAATAGAAATTGCCGTCCTGGTCGAACAGGAACTCGACGGTGCCGGCGTTTTCGTAATTCACGCAACGCGCCGCGCGCACGCCCAGCTCGCACACCGCGGCGCGCTGCTCCTCGGTGAGCTGCGGGGAGGGGGCGATCTCGATCAGTTTCTGGTGGCGCCGCTGGATCGAGCAGTCGCGCTCGAACAGGTGGATCATGTTGCCGTGCTTGTCGCCCAGCACCTGCACCTCGATGTGGCGCGGATTGACGATGGCCTTTTCCAGGAACACCTCGGCGCTGCCGAAGGCCTTGGTGGCTTCCGAGACCACGCGCTCGTAGGCGCGCTTGAGCTCGTCCTCGTCGTTGCAGCGGCGGATGCCGCGCCCGCCGCCGCCGGAGGTAGCCTTGAGCATCACCGGGTAGCCGATCTTTTTGGCCAGCTTTTGGGCTTCGATGAGGTCCTTTAGGTTGCCCTCGCTGCCCGGCACCACCGGCACGCCGGCCTTGATCATGGCGGCGCGCGCCTGGGTCTTGTCGCCCATGCGGCGGATGGCGTCCACCGACGGGCCGATGTAGATGATGCCGCGCCGGTTGCAGACTTCCGTCAGCTGCGGGTTCTCCGAAAGGAAGCCGTAGCCGGGGTGCAGCGCGTCGCAACCGGCGGCCACCGCCAGGTTGACGATGCGATGGGCGTTGAGATAGCCGCCCACCGGGTCCGGGCCGACGTTGTAGGCCTCGTCGGCCTTTTTGACGTGCAGCGCGTGACGGTCGGCATCGGTGTAGATGGCGACGGATTTGATGCCCATTTCGGCGCAGGCGCGCACCACGCGCACCGCGATTTCGCCGCGGTTGGCAACCAGAATCTTCTTAATCAAGCAGAAACTCCGCTGAGCTGATCGGCCGGCGGCCGTCACGGCGCCGGGCCTCGTTTTTTACGGAAAGGGGGCGGTGCTGTCAATAACATTTACTGCCCGCCGGCTCGCCTAAAACCCTATTTTGACACAAGTTTGCCGCGAATATATGATGCGCGGCCTGTATCCGGCCGCCTGCCCGTCAATGCCCCGGTTTTGGGGGCTTAAACCGAAGCGGACAAGCCGCGGTTTCGTGAGGGTATCATGACGCCATCCTGGAAAGAGTCGCACGGTCATCTGCCGGTAACCATCGACCCGATCCAGCTGGCGGAGCGCGGCGCGCGCCTGACCGGGACGCTCCCGCTCAAGAGCATGCCGCGCCTGGCGCAGGGCAGCCTCGAAGGCTCGGGCGACGTCAGCGTCGATCTCGCCTTCGAGCGCGAGGAAGGGCAGCAGGTATTCGTCATGCACGGCACGCTGCGCGTGTCGCTGCGGGTCACCTGCCAGCGCTGCCTGGAAACGATGGAGCTGAATCTCGAGGCCGCGCCGTGGCTGATCCTGACGAAATCGGGCGCGCGCCTGGAACCGCAGGAAGGCGAGGCCGACATCCTGCTGGCGGACAAGCCGCTGTCGCTGAGCGGCCTGGTCGAGGACGAACTGCTGCTGGCGCTGCCGATGGTGCCGATGCACGCGCCGGACCAGTGCACGGCCAAAGTCCGCGCCGCAAGCGTGGGGCGCCCGGTTCCGGAACGGGCCGAACGCGGACGACAGAATCCGTTCGCGGTGCTGGACCGGCTGAAGCAGACGAAGTAGTACCGATTATTTTTCATTGACGAGGATTTATCCATGGCCGTACAGAAAAGCCGAGTATCACCTTCCCGCCGCGGCATGCGTCGTTCGCACGATGCGCTCAAGAAGTCGACGCTTTCGGTGGACAAGACCAGCGGCGAGACGCACCGCCGGCATCACGTCACCGCTGACGGTTATTACCGCGGCCGCAAGGTGCTGGAAACCAAACCGGAATAGCCTGATCTGGAACCGCTCAGGGATTTGAGAACGTGATCACGATTGCCCTCGACGCCATGGGGGGTGATCACGGCGTCTCCGTTACCGTGCCCGCGGCCCTCGCCTCGCTGAGGCAGCAGTCGGCGCTGAAGCTGATCCTCGTCGGCCAGCGCGACGCCATTGAAACCGAGCTCGGGCGCCATCGTGCCGCGAGCAATGACCATCTCGTCGTGCACCATGCCTCCGAAATCGTCGGCATGGACGAACCCCCGGCCCAGGCCCTGCGCGGCAAGAAGGATTCCTCCATGCGCGTGGCCATTAACCTGGTGAAGGAAGGCGCGGCCCAGGCGGTCGTGTCCGCCGGCAACACCGGCGCGCTCATGGCCACGGCGCGCTTCGTGCTCAAGACCCTGCCGGGCATCGACCGCCCGGCAATCGTCACCACGCTCCCGACCATGCACAATCACGTGCACGTGCTCGACCTCGGCGCCAACGTGGACTGCACCCCCGAACAGCTGCTGCAATTCGCCATCATGGGCTCGATCCTGGTCGCCGCCGTGGAGGGCAAGTCGCGCCCGCGCGTGGGCCTGCTCAACGTGGGCGAGGAAGACATCAAGGGCAACGAGATCGTCAAGAAGACGCATGAACTGCTGCGCGCCAGTCCGCTCAACTACGCCGGCTTCGCCGAGGGCGACGAGATCTACACCGGCGACCTGGACGTCATCGTGTGCGACGGTTTCGTCGGCAACATCATGCTCAAGACCAGCGAGGGTCTGGCGCGCATGATCACCCATTTCATGAAACAGGAATTCAAGCGCAACCTGCTGACGAAACTGTCGGCGCTGGTGGCGTTGCCGGTGCTGCGCGCGTTCCGCAAGCGCGTCGACCCGCGCCGCTACAACGGGGCGACGCTGATCGGGCTCACCGGCACCGTCATCAAGAGCCACGGCGGTGCCGACGTGCTGGCTTTTGAGCACGCCATCCTCGAAGCCGTGGCGGAAGTGCAGAACAACGTGCCGGCGCGCATCGGCCAGGAACTGGCGGCCATGGCGGCGAAAGGAGCGGTGGCTTGATTTACTCCCGCATCATCGGCACCGGCAGCTACCTGCCGGCCAAAGTGCTGACCAACGCCGACCTCGAAAAGATGGTCGAGACCACGGACCAGTGGATCGTGGAGCGCACCGGCATCCGCGAGCGCCATATCGCCGCCGATAACGAGACCACCGGCGACCTGGCCGAGCACGCCGCCCGGCGCGCCATCGCGGCTGCCGGCATTCAGCCCGCGGACATCGACCTGATCGTGCTCGCCACCACCACGCCCGATCGCGTCTTCCCCAGCACGGCCTGCCTGTTGCAGGACCGGCTCGGCATCCACGGCTGCCCGGCCTTCGACGTGCAGGCGGTATGCACCGGTTTCGTGTACGCGCTCGCCATCACCGACAAGTTCATCCGCACCGGTGCCGCCAAATGCGCGCTGGTGGTGGGCGCCGAGACCCTGTCACGCATCATCGACTGGACCGATCGCGGCACCTGCGTGCTGTTCGGCGACGGCGCCGGCGCCGTCGTGGTCAAGGCCTCGGACGACCCCGGCATCATCTCCTCGCATCTGCACGCCGACGGCCAGTACAAGGACCTGCTCACCGTGCCCGCGGGAATCTCGCAGGGTTACGACAAGGTGCGCAACAGCGAGGCGCATCTAAACATGGAAGGTAGCGAGGTGTTCAAGGTGGCGGTCAACACCCTTGGACGCATCGTGGACGAAACGCTGGAGGCCAACAAGCTCCAGAAATCGGACGTGAAGTGGCTGGTGCCGCACCAGGCCAACATCCGCATCATCGCCGCCACCGCCAAGAAGCTCGGCATGTCCATGGATCACGTGGTGCTCACCGTCGGGCATCACGGCAACACTTCGGCGGCCTCGATCCCGCTGGCCTTCGACGAGGCGGTGCGCGACGGACGCATCCAGCGGGGCGAGATGGTCATGATGGAGGCCTTCGGTGGAGGGTTTACCTGGGGCTCGGTGCTGCTCAAATACTGAAGTTCAGAGTACAAAGTTTAAGGTACAGAGTTTCCTGCCTTTTAACTTTGTACTTTGAACCCTGAACTTTAAACACATTAACCGAAGTACAAAGTTCAAGATGCAGGGTTTAGGGTTCCTGGTTTTTAACTTTGTACTTTGTGCTCTGAACTTCAAACACATCAACCGAAGTTCAAGGTACAGAGTTTAAAGTACAGAGTTTGAGGTTGTGTTTTTAAACTTTGTACTTTGAACTTTAAACTTTAAACTCAAATTTAAATGAGCACTAAACTCGCATTTGTTTTTCCCGGCCAAGGCTCCCAGTCCGTCGGCATGATGAACGCCCTGGCGGCGGAATTTCCGGTCGTGAAGGAAACCTTCGCCGAGGCTTCGCAGGCCTTCGGCCAGGACCTGTGGCAACTGGCGGAACAGGGTCCGGAGGAAAAACTGAACCAGACCGAGATCACGCAGCCGATGATGCTGGCGGCGGGTGTCGCCACCTGGCGCGCCTGGCGCGCCGCCAACGGGCCGCAGCCGCAATGGATGGCCGGCCACAGCCTGGGTGAATATTCCGCGCTGGTGTGCGCCGGCGCGCTGGATTTCGCCGAGGCCATGAAGCTGGTCGCGGACCGCGCGCGCTGCATGCAGCAGGCGGTGCCGGCCGGGCAGGGCGCGATGGCGGCGCTCCTCGGCATGGAAGACGACGCCGTGCGCAAGCTCTGCGAGCAGGCGGCGCAGGGCGAAGTGCTGGAGGCGGTGAATTTCAATTCGCCCGGGCAGGTCGTGATCGCCGGCGCCACCGCGGCCGTGAATCGCGCCGTGGAACAGTCGAAGGCCGCCGGCGCCAAGCGCGCCATCCTGTTGCCGGTGAGCGTGCCGTCGCATTGCCGCCTGATGCATCCGGCCGCGCAGCAGATGGCCGAACGCCTGAAATCGGCGCAGATCCGCGCCCCGCAGGTCCCGGTGCTGCACAACACGCATGTGCAGGCGGAGTCCGACCCGCAGGCGATTAGAAATGCGCTCGTGCGCCAGATAGAATCGCCGGTGCGCTGGGTCGAGACCATCCGGAAGATGGCCGCCGACGGCGTGACGCGGATCGTCGAGTGCGGCCCGGGCAAGGTGTTGACCGGCCTCAACAAGCGCATCGTGAAGGAGATCGAGACGCTCCCGGTGTTCGACCCGGCGACATTGCGCGAGGCGTTGGCTAAAACTTAGAACAGGAAATTAACCGCCAAGACGCCAAGAGCGCCAAGGTATTCGAATTTTTTCTGCTTTTCTTGGCGTCTTGGCGGTTCAAAATTAATTTAGGAAATGTGACATGACCTTGAAAGGACAGATTGCGCTGGTCACCGGCGCCAGCCGCGGCATCGGGCAGGCCATCGCGCTCGAACTGGGACGGCAGGGCGCGCAGGTGTTCGGCACCGCGACTTCCGGCGAGGGCGCGGAAAAGATCAGCGCCGTGCTGAAGGAGAAGGGCGTCGCGGGACGCGGCCTGGCGCTGGACGTGAACAACGCGGAATCGATCGCCGCCGTGCTCGCCGAGATCGAGAAGTCCGGCGGCGCGCCGGCGATCCTGGTCAACAACGCCGGCATCACGCGCGATAATCTGCTCCTGCGCATGTCCGAGGAGGAGTGGGACGCCATTCTCGACACGAATCTGAAGTCGGTGTATCGCATGAGCAAGGCCTGCCTGCGCGCCATGACCAAGGCGCGCGGTGGGCGCATCATCAGCATCAGCTCGGTGGTCGGCGCCATGGGTAACGCCGGACAGGCGAACTACGCCGCCGCCAAGGCCGGCCTGGTCGGCTTCACCAAGGCGCTGGCGCGCGAGGTCGGCTCGCGCAACATCACGGTCAACGCGGTGGCGCCGGGCTTCATCGACACCGACATGACCCGCGCCCTGCCCGAGGCGCAGCGCGAGGCCCTGCTCAAGCAGATCCCCCTCGGGCGCCTGGGGCAAGCCGAAGAAGTGGCCGCGGCCGTGGCATTTCTGGCCTCGCCGCAGGCAGGCTATATTACCGGTACGACCGTGCACGTGAACGGCGGGATGTACATGGGCTAGCGCGGTTATCCGCCTGAAAACACCTGCCATAGGTTCGGCTGGACGGTTTTGGGCAAATGGTGTTAACTATGCGCCCGCACGAGGGCAGCAACGTCAATTCTTGGAGGAATGATTACCCATGAGCAGTGTCGAAGAGCGCGTCAAGAAGATTGTCGTGGAGCAGTTGGGCGTCAACGAGGGCGAGGTCAAGCCCGCCGCCTCCTTCGTGGATGATTTGGGCGCGGATTCCCTGGATACGGTCGAGCTGGTAATGGCGCTGGAAGAGGAATTCGACTGTGAAATTCCCGATGACCAGGCGGAGAAAATCACCACCGTCCAGCAGGCCATCGACTACATCAACTCCCGTCTGAACTGATAACTCATTAGAATAAGAGGCCGTCATCCGCACCGGGTGGCGGCCTTTTGGTTTTATAAAGCGCGGCGCAGCCGCGCCTCATGATGAGGGATTCGGCTTTGAGCAAGCGGCGCGTCGTCATAACCGGACTCGGTATCCTGTCTCCCGTCGGCATCGGCGTCGCCGAGAACTGGCGCAATATCGTGGCCGGCAAGAGCGGCATCGGGCCGATCACGACGTTCGACGCCACCGGTTACCCCTCTGCCATCGCCGGCGAGGTCAAGAATTTCAGTCCCTCCGCGTTCGGCATTTCCGACAAGGAAGCGCGCCGCATGGACCGCTTCATCCAGCTGGGCATGGCGGCCGGCATCGAGGCCATCAAGGACTCCGGCCTCCAGGTGACCGAGGCCAACGCCGAGCGCATCGGCGTGTATCTCGGCTCCGGCATCGGCGGCGTCGGCACCATCGAGGAAACCACCCTGACTATCAGGGAAAAGGGGCCGCGCCGGGTTTCCCCGTTTTACGTCCCCATGAGCATCATTAATATGATCTCGGGCGACCTGTCGGTGATGTTCGGTCTCAAGGGGCCGAACCTGGCCATGGTTACCGCCTGCGCCACCGCCACCCATAGCATCGGCGACGCCGGACGCCTGATCGAATACGGCGACGCCGACGTCATGATCGCCGGCGGCGCCGAGGCCGCCACCACGCCGACGGCGGTCGCCGGCTTCGGCAATGCCAAGGCCCTGTCCACGCGCAATGACAGTCCGGAAACCGCGAGCCGGCCGTGGGACAAGGACCGCGACGGTTTCGTGCTGGGCGAAGGCGCGGGCGTGGTGGTGCTCGAGGAATACGAGCACGCGAAGAAGCGCGGCGCGAAAATCTATTGCGAACTGGTCGGCTTCGGCATGAGCGGCGACGCTTACCACATGACCAGCCCGCCGGAAGACGGCGAGGGTGCGGCGCGCTGCATGCGCAATGCCTTGCGCAACGCCGGGCTGAATCCCGACCAGGTGCAGTACGTCAATGCCCACGGCACGTCCACGCCGCTCGGCGACAAGGCCGAGACGCAGGCGGTCAAGGCCGCGTTCGGCGAGTACGCGCGCAAGATCGCGGTGAGTTCTACCAAGTCCATGACCGGCCACCTGCTGGGCGCGGCCGGCGGCATCGAGGCGGTTTATTCGGCGCTCGCCGTGCATGACCAGGTGGCGCCGCCGACCATCAACCTCAACACTCCCGACCCGGAATGCGACCTGGACTACGTGCCGAACACGGCGCGCCGGATGAAAATCGACGTCGCCATTTCCAACTCCTTCGGCTTCGGCGGCACCAACGGCACGCTGGTGTTCCGCAAACTGGCGTGAATGCCCATCCGGCCCGGAAAACCGGCGCCGGCCCGGGCCACGTCAGCCGCCGTCTGACCGCCGTCCCCGATCTCCTCGCGCTGCACGCGCGCTTCCCCGAACGCTACCCGCATCTGCTGGCGAGTGCGGCGCAGGGCACGCCGCGCGCCCGTTACGACATCCTGTTCGCCTTTCCCGGCGCGACCCTAGCACTGGGCCCGGATACCGCGCTGACGCGCGACGGGCACTCCGCCGGCACCGGCGATTTTCTCGATGCCTTCGAGCGCGAGTGGCGCACCGCGGCCATTCCGGCAGTGCCGGGCGACGCGGTCGGCGGCGGGGAACTGCCGTTCACCGGCGGCTGGTTCGTGTTCCTCGGTTACGAACTGGCGAGCCAGATCGAGCCCACGGTCGGCGGCGTACGATTCGACCCGGCGTTTCCGCTGGCCTGCGCCACGCGCGTGCCGGCGGCGATCGTGGTGGATCACGCGCGCGGCCAGGGCTGGCTGGTGTGCGAGTCGGAGCAGGCCGGCGAACTGCTACCGCAGCTCGAAGCCGACTGCCGCGTTTCCGCGGCACGGCAAGGAGATGAAACGGCGCTGGCGGCGCGGATCGAAGAGGAGGCGCCGCAACGCTTCCTAGACGGTGTGCGCCGGGTGCAGGAATACATCCGCGCCGGCGACGTGTTCCAGGTGAACCTGTCGCGTCTTTGGCGCGCGGTACTTTCGGCGCCGGTGAGTTCGGCCGCGCTGTACCGCCGCCTGGCCACGGCCAATCCGGCGCCGTTCGCCGGACTCATGACCCTGGGCCGCGACCGCGCCGTGATCAGTTCCTCGCCCGAACGCCTGGCGGCGGTGCGCGGACGCCGCGTGTACACGCGCCCGATCGCCGGCACCTATCCGCGCAGTCCCGACGCCGCCGAGGACCGTGCGCTGTCGCAGGCCCTGCTGCGTCATCCCAAGGAGCGCGCCGAGCACGTGATGCTGATCGACCTCGAGCGCAACGATCTCGGGCGCGTCTGCCGCGCCGGCTCGGTGCGGGTGGCCGAGCTCATGACGCTCGAGACATACCGGCATGTGCACCACATCGTTTCGGAAGTCACCGGCGAACTGCGCGAGGACGTGACGCCGGCGCAGGTGATCCGCGCGGTGTTTCCGGGCGGCACCATCACCGGCTGCCCCAAGGTGCGCTGCATGCAGATCATCGCCGAGCTGGAGCAGGCGCCGCGCGCGGCCTATACCGGGTCCATGGGCTATATCAACCGCGATGGCAGCCTGGACCTGAATATCCTGATCCGCACCATCCTCCGGAATGGGAATGAAATCTCCCTGCGCGCCGGCGCCGGCATCGTGGCCGATTCGGTGCCGGAGCGCGAACTGGCGGAGACGCGCGCCAAGGCCCGCGGCATGCTCGCGGCGCTGGGTGTTGCATGATCAGATTCAAAAATAATGTTAACCGCCAAGACGCCAAGAACGCCAAGTTTTTATTCTTGAAAAAGTCTTTCTTGGCGACCTTGGCGTCTTGGCGGTTCAAGATCATATTTTAAAAATGAATTTCCTTCTCATTAACGGCAAACCAGGTGACAGCGTGTCGGCGTTTGACCGCGGGTTCCAGTACGGCGACGGTATCTTCGAAACCCTGGCCGTGGCCGGCGGCGAGCCGCTGCTGTGGGACCGGCACATGCGGCGGTTCTTCCATGGTGCTGCGCGGCTCGGCATCGAGGCGCCGGCCGGGGAACTGCTGCGCCGCGAGGCGGCGCAGGTCTGTCGCGGAGCGAAGCGGGGCGTATTGAAGATCATCCTCACGCGCGGCGTATCCGGGCGCGGTTACGCCGCGGTTGCGGGAACGACGCCGACCCGTACCGTCGGTCTGCTGCCATGGCCGGATTATCCCGTGGAGCGGCGCACGCATGGCGTGCCGGTGCAGTTCTGTCATACCCTTCTGGCACGGCACAATGTTCTGGCGGGGCTCAAGCACCTCAACCGGCTCGAACAGGTCCTGGCGCGCAGGGAATTATCCGGCGATTGCGTCGAGGGCCTGATGCAGGACGAGACCGGGCATGTCATCGAAGGCACCATGACGAATCTTTTTGTGGTTTCGAACGGCGTGCTGCAGACGCCGGACCTGAGCCTCTGCGGCGTGGCCGGGGTGATGCGCGAACTGGTGCTGGAACGCGCCGCCGCGCTTTCGACAGGCTGTCGCGTCACCGGGTTGAAACGGGAGAATATTCTGGATGCCGACGAGGTGTTTCTGACCAACAGCCTGGTCGGGGTGTGGCCAGTGCGACGCATCGAATCGCGGGAATATCCCGTGGGCCCGATCACCCGGAGGATACAGGAGGCCGTGCGCGATGCGACCGTGGCTGACTAAACTCGCCGCCGGCCTGGTGATCGCGGTCGTGCTCGGCAACGGCTACCTGTTCTGGGCCTGGAACCACGCGCTCGAGCCGGGCACGGAGATCTACGAGGTCAAGCCCGGCATGCCCTTGCGCGGTTTCGCGCGCGAACTGAGCGCACGCGGTGTGTTGCCGGAAAGCCATTCCTTCGTGTGGCTGGCGCACCTGACCGGCCGCAGTCGCGGCCTCAAGTCCGGCGAATACCGTTTCCGCGACGGCATGTCGGCGCGCGAGCTGCTGGACCAGATCGTCGCCGGCCGGGTGATCGAGTATCCCCTGGTGCTGCTCGAGGGCTGGACGTTCAGGCAGTTCCTGGCGACGATGCGCGATGCCCCCAAGCTGACCCGGACGCTCGACGGGTTGCCGCCGGCGGCCATCATGGAGCGCCTGGGCCGTCCCGGCGAGCACCCGGAAGGCCGGTTCTTTCCTGACACTTATTATTATTCCGCCGGCCAGACCGACATCATGATCCTGGCCAATGCCTACGAAAAAATGCAGCAGCTGCTGCAACGCGAGTGGGAAGGGCGCGAGAACAACCTGCCGCTCAAGAACGCCTACGAGGCGCTGATACTGGCGTCCATCGTGGAAAAGGAGACCGGGCGCGCCGATGAGCGCCGCCTCATCGCCGGCGTGTTCATCAACCGCTTGCGCCACGGCATGCGGCTGCAGACCGATCCGACCGTGATCTACGGCATGGGGGACAAGTTCGACGGCAACCTGCGGCTGAAGGACCTGCGCCGCGACACGCCGTACAACACTTACACGCGCCGCGGCCTGCCGCCGACGCCGGTGGCCATGCCGGGCAGGGAATCGTTGCAGGCGGCGCTGCATCCCGTGGTGACGGGCGCGCTGTTTTTCGTCGCCCGCGGCGACGGCAGTCATGAATTCTCCTCCACGCTGGCGGAGCACAACCGTGCCGTGATGAAATACCAGCTCAAGGACAAACAACCACGCAAGGCTCCGGCACCGTCCGCGCCGGCGGCGGCCGCTCCCAAACCTAAAACGAATTGAACCCATGGCACGTGGCATGTTCATCACCCTGGAAGGCGGCGAGGGCGCCGGCAAAAGCACCAATCTGGATTTCATTCGCCAGTGGTTGCAGCGCGCAGGCCATGAGGTCGTGGTCACGCGCGAGCCGGGCGGCACCGAGCTCGGCGAGCGCGTGCGCGAGATCCTGCTGCACAGCAAGGAACTGCAGATCGCCCCGGAAACCGAGATGCTGCTGATGTTTGCCGCGCGCGCCGAGCACCTGGCGCGGGTGATACGTCCGGCGCTGGACGCCGGCAAGACCGTGTTGTGCGACCGCTTTACCGATGCCACCTATGCCTACCAGGGCGGCGGACGCGGTTTGGCGCCGGCACGCATTGCGTCGATCGAAAGCTGGGTGCAGGGCGATTTGCGCCCGGACCTGACCCTGCTGCTGGACGTGCCCGTGGAGGCGGGCCGCGTGCGCGCCGGGCAACGCGGCGCACCCGACCGTTTCGAGCGCGAGAACAACGAGTTTTTTGCGCGCGTGCGCGAGACCTATCTGGCGCGCGCCCGCGCCGAACCGGCGCGCATGCGCGTCATCGACGCCGGCCGCCCGCTGGATCAGGTGGAACGGCAGATCACCGCCGTGCTCGAGGAGGTGGTCCGTGGCCGCCGGCGATAAAACGCCGCTGAAGTTTTCCGGGGCCCCGGAGCGTTATCCCTGGCATGACGCCCTGTGGTCAACGCTGGCACGCCACTTCGAGCAATTGCCGCACGCGCTGTTGTTGCAGGGCCGGCCCGGTCTGGGCAAGCATGACTTTGCGGTGCAACTGGCGCAGGCGCTGCTGTGCCAGCAGCCCCGGGATGGCATTGCCTGCGGCAAGTGTAACGGCTGCCATCTGTTCGCCGCGGGGACACATCCTGATTTTCACGTCCTCCAGCCGGAGACGTTCACCGAATCGAGGCCGGATCTATGCAGCTTGTACGCGGTGCGCTATCCCGCCAGCGACAAGAAGCGCGAACGCCCGAGCGCCGATATCACGATATTCCAGATTCGTTCGCTGAATGAGGATATCCAGATACGACCGTATATCGCCGGTCGCCGGGTGGTCATTTTGAGTCCGGCCGACGCCATGAACATCAACGCCGCCAACAGCCTGCTGAAGCTGCTGGAAGAGCCGCCGCTCGGCAGCATGCTGCTGCTGGTCACGAGCCATCCGGCGCGCCTGCCGGCCACGATACGCAGCCGCTGCGCCCGGTTGTTGTTCCGGCTGCCGGCGCCCGCCATCGGGCAGGGATGGCTGCAGGCCCGGGCCGGATCCGGGGACGACCCCGCGCTGTTGCTGGGGCTGGCCGGCGGTGCGCCGCTGCTGGCCGAAAGCCTGGCACAGGAGGAATTCCCGGCCACGCGCGCGCAATTGCTGCAGGACATGGCGGCACTGGCCCGGGGGCGGGAACATCCGGTCGCTTGCGCGGCGCGGTGGAAGGCTTTGGGTTCCGCGCGCACGCTCGGCTGGCTCCACGGTTTTGCCTCGGACCAGATCAAAATCTGCCTCGGGGCGCCGGCGTCGACACTGCTGAATCCCGAACTGGCAGCTTCAGGCGCCGCTGAAAAAAACAAATACAAAATTAGTCAGTTATATGATTTTATTGATGCTATTCTTGAGAAATACCGGCAGCTCGACAGCCCGCTCGACGAACTTTTGCTGCTCGAGGACATTTTGATACGCTGGGTCCGCTTGAGCCGTCTACAATAAAACTGAGCTGTAGTTTTCTATGAACGACAAAACCACCACCCCACATACCGCCGGCGCGGCCAAGTCGGTCAAACCTCTGCCGGTCGCGGCGCGGCCGGGCGTACTGTCCCTGACCATCAAGGACAAAAATGCCCTGTACGCCGCCTACATGCCGTTCGTGAAAGGCGGCGGTATCTTCGTCCCGAGCAACCGGCCGTACAAGCTCGGCGAAGAGGTGTTCATGCTGCTGACGCTGATGGACAGCAAGGAAAAGATCCCGGTTGCCGGTCACGTGGTGTGGGTCACGCCGCCGGGCGCGCAGGGCAGTCGCACCGCCGGCATCGGCATCCAGTTCAGCGAGAAGGACTCGGGCATCGCGCGCAACAAGATCGAAGGCATACTCGCCGGCGCGCTCGGCTCCGACCGGCTCACGCACACGATGTAGCCAGGGCGGGCTCTCGCCGATCAATTCTCCCGGCCGTTTCCGGCGTCACTGCGCCGGCCGTTATTGTGATAACGTAGCGCGCACATTTCCGAGATCGCTTCGTGACGCCGCTCGTCGATTCCCACTGCCACCTGAATTTCGAACCGCTCCACGCCGACGTGGACGAAGTATTGCGCCGTGCCCGGGACAACGGGGTCGGATACATGCTGTGCGTGTCGGTCACGCTGGAAACCTTTCCCGAGATACGCGCGCTGGCGCACGGCCATCCGAACCTGTTCGCTTCGGTGGGCGTGCATCCCAACGAGCGCGAGGGGCGCGAGCCTTCCGTGGAGGACCTGACCGCTCTCGCGGACGACGCGCGCGTGGTCGCCATCGGCGAGACCGGCCTCGACTATTACCGCAGCCAGGGAGACATGGCGTGGCAGCAGGAGCGTTTCCGCCGCCACATCCGCGCGGCGAAACAATCCGGCAAACCCCTGATCATTCACACCCGCGAGGCCGCCGCCGACACGCTGCGCATCATGCGCGAGGAAGGGGCCGGCGAGGTCGGCGGCGTGATGCACTGTTTCACGGAAAGCTGGGAGGTCGCGCGCGCCGCGCTCGATCAGAATTTCCACATCTCCTTTTCCGGCATCGTGACCTTCCGCAACGCTGAGGCGCTGCGCGAAGTGGCGAAGCAGGTTCCGCCGGATCGCCTGCTGGTCGAAACCGACGCGCCGTACCTGGCGCCGGTGCCATTTCGCGGAAAGACCAACGAGCCGGCGTTCGTGAAGCACGTGGCGGAATGCCTGGCCACGCTGCGTAACGCCGCGTTCGACGACATTGCCGCGCAGACCACGAAAAACTTCTTCGCGCTGTTCCGCCACGCAAAAGCTGCTTAGCCACTGAGATCACAGAGGCGACAGAACGAAGGATTATTTGTTGACTCTGTGTCCTCTGTGATCTCTGTGGCCGGATTTTATTTTACAGCAGTCACTTTTTCTTTCCGGCGCGTCGTGTCGTGAGGCCGGGCTGAACCAGCAGTACCGGGACCGGGGCGGTGCGCGCCACCAGTTCGGCGTCGCTGCCGAGCATGAGCTTGTTGAAGCCGCGGCGTCCGTGCGTGCCCATCACGATCACGTCGGCGTTCCATTTTCCGGCCTCTTTCACGATCGTGTCCGCGGCACGGCCGGTGAGATTTTCCACCATGCGCGAGTCGGCCTGGATGTCCTGTTTCTTGACCCGCGTCATGATTTCCCTGATCAGCTTTCTGCCCGACTCGCGGAATTTCTCGGCGGTCGCGGTGAACATGCTGTGCTCGCGCGAGAAGGCGATGCCATCCACCACGTGCAGCACGCGCAGCCTGGCGCCGCTGTCCCTGGCCAGCCGTATGGCCTTCTCCAGGCCGTTCACGGATGTCTTGCTGCCATCGACGGGTACCAGAATGCGCTTGTACATGTCCTGTCTCCTCGGCCGGAACCGGGTTGCGTGATATTCGATGTCTTAAAGTATCAGCGATTTCCGCGATTGGCTATGTTGATTTTCGTCAAATTGAGTTCGTCCGGAACATCGCGATCGACAGGAGAATTTATTTCATGGCGTTTGGAACGGATGCGCCGGCGAATCGCGTCGCGCTATGTGCCGGTTTGCCCGCGCGTGAACCATCGGTTACAGTGGATCCTGTTGTACCTGCCGTTGTCCATCCGTGCCGAGGCGGTCGGATCGCGCCGCAGCAGCCAGGAGACACCGTATGGCGGCCACGCCAACCAGAGATACCAGACCGCAGGATCGCAAACACCCGCCCCAGGGCGCCGGCCTGCTGACCGAGCATGACATCTACCTGTTCCGCGAAGGCCGGCACTTCCGCCTCTACGAAAAACTCGGCGCGCATGCGCTGACGCTGGCGGGCGTCGCCGGCGTGCATTTCGCGGTGTGGGCGCCGAACGCGTCCCGGGTGGCGGTCATCGGGGATTTCAACGGCTGGCGCCCCGAGGCGCACCCGTTGTCGCCGCGCCGGGACGACTCCGGCATCTGGGAGGGGTTCATACCCGGCGTCGGCCGCGGCGCCTGTTACAAATATCACCTGACCTCGCGCCACGGCAATTATCAGGTCGAGAAGGGCGACCCGTTCGCGCGGCACACCGAGGTTCCGCCGCGCACGGCCTCGGTCGTGTGGGATCTGGATTACCCATGGGAGGATCGGACGTGGATGCGGGAGCGTGGCCGGGCAAATGTGCTGAATGCCCCCATGTCCATTTACGAGGTCCATCTCGGGTCGTGGAAGCGCGTCCCGGAGGAGGGCAACCGCTCCCTGAGTTACCGCGAACACGCCTCGCAACTGGCGGATTATGTGCGTGACACGGGTTTCACCCATGTCGAGCTTTTGCCGGTCACGGAACACCCGTTCTACGGTTCCTGGGGCTACCAGACCACGGGCTACTTCGCGCCGACGGCGCGTTATGGCACGCCGCAGGATTTCATGCACCTGGTTGACCGGCTGCACCAGAACGGGGTGGGCGTAATCCTCGACTGGGTGCCGTCGCACTTTCCCACCGATCAGCACGGACTGGCTTACTTCGACGGTACTTGGTTGTTCGAGCACGCCGACCCCAAGCGCGGCTATCACCCGGAGTGGAGCTCGAGCATTTTCAATTACGGCCGGCACGAGGTGCGCTCGATCCTGATTTCGAGCGCGCTGTTCTGGCTCGACAAGTATCACGTCGACGGCCTGCGGGTCGACGCGGTCGCCTCGATGCTGTACCTCGATTACGCGCGCCAGCCGGGCGAGTGGATACCCAACGAGCACGGCGGCAGGGAGGATATCGAGGCGGTCCAGTTCCTGCGCGAGCTGAACGAGGCGGTGTACCGGGATCATCCGGACACGCAGACCATCGCCGAGGAATCCACCGCCTGGCCCATGGTGTCGCGCCCGACCTGGCTCGGCGGGCTCGGCTTCGGCATGAAGTGGAACATGGGCTGGATGCACGACACGCTCGATTACTTTTCGCGCGATCCGGTGCATCGCAAGTATCACCACGATCAGCTCACGTTCAGCATCTGGTATGCGTTTCACGAAAACTTCGTGCTGCCGTTTTCGCACGATGAAGTCGTGCATGGCAAGGGCTCGCTGCTGGGCCGGATGCCGGGCGATGACTGGCAGAAGTTCGCCAACCTGCGCCTGCTGTTCGGTTACATGTACGGCCATCCCGGCAAGAAGCTGCTGTTCATGGGCGGCGAATTCGGACAATGGGGCGAGTGGAACCACGACCGCAGCCTCGACTGGCATCTGCTCGAGCACGCACCGCACCGGGGCATCCGGCAATGGGTGAGGGACCTGAATCATCTTTATCGTCAGGAGCCCGCCCTGCATGCGCGCGACTTCGACCGGCATGGATTCGAGTGGGCCGATCTGCACGACTGGGAACAAAGCATCGTCAGTTTCTTTCGCCAGGGCGAAAACCCGGACGATCTCGTGCTGGTGGTGTGCAACTTCACCCCCGTGCCGCATGTCAATTATCGCGTTGGTGTTTCCCGCGACGGCCACTGGATTGAGGCGCTCAACAGCGATGCGACGATCTATGGTGGCAGCGGCCTCGGCAACCAGGGCGGGGCAGACGCGGCGCCGGTGCCGGCGCATGGCCGCGATTACTCGCTGGCGCTGACGCTGCCGCCGCTGGCTGTTTTGTATTTCAGGGCGCCGCGACTCTGAACTGTTTTGAGCGCTGGCTGGACTTTTTCAGGAGGAGAAATGACGGCTCCCAATCCCTTGCTCGTTCTCAAGTCGCTGGGCCAGAGCGTATGGCTCGATTACATCGAACGCGGCTTGCTG
>JBFMBB010000049.1:0-16754 GCA_040755435.1 Pseudomonadota bacterium
CATTCGGGGTGTGTTTCTTTTGGTTACTTTTCTTTGCACAAGCAAAGAAAAGTAACCTGCCGTGGGTTAGCCACCCACAAGTAGGCGTCGCCGAAGGCGACACAAAACCACCCCTCTCCCTATCTCTCTCCCGCAAGGGGAGAGGGAACAAAAAGAAAAGCCGCCCAAGGGGCGGCTTTGTTATTTCCAACCTGGATCCCCGCTTTCGCGGGGACGACGCCTACTCCTGCGCCTCCGTAAAAAACGCGCAGGATTTTTCCAGATCGACGAACTGTTTCTGATACTCCAGCATCGCCTGCATCAGCTGGTCGCACTGCGGCGTGTGCAGCACGCTGTGCAGCTGCGAGGCGTTCTTCCACGAATACTCCAGCACCCCGTCGAAGGGCGGGGCGGCGCCGCCGCGGCGTTCCCGGATCATCATGTTGGCTTCGACCATCAGCGTCAGGTCTTTTACATGGCCCGTCGCGCCCGTGTAGGCCATCACCCGGCCGATGAGGGCGTCGAATTTCGGGTCGTTCCAGAACTGGCGGAACTCCTCGGAGCTGATGTCGGCGCGCCGCCGCACGCAATTGATGAACCGGATCATGGTGTTCTTGCCGTATTGGATGACCTAACCGATAGGATAGACGACAAATCCGGCCGGGAAACCGCCTAGTACAGCTTCGGCTCGCCCGGAGGGCGGGTCTTGAAACGCTTGTGCAGCCAGAAATATTGCTCCGGCATTTCCCGCACCGCGGCTTCGATTTCCCGGTTCATACGGGTGGTATCGACGAGCGCGTCGCCGGAGGGAAAACCCCTCATGGGGGGGCGGAATTCGATCTCGTAACCGCGCCCCCAGGACAGCTGGCGCGTGACGCAGGGGATGACCACGGCGTCGGTCATCTGTGCCAGGCGCGGCAGCACCGCGAAGGTCGCCGCCGGCACGCCGAAGAACGGCGCGAACACCGAGTTGCGCAGTCCGGCATCCTGGTCCGGCAGGTAGTACAACGGCACGCCTTGTTTCGTCTGCCGCACCAGCGCCGTAAACGGCTTGTTGTGTTCCACCAGGTGCGCCCCGAAACGGGCGCGAGCGTGATACATGACGTGCGCGATCAATTCGTTATCCGGATGGCGGAACACCGACACCACCGGCCGTTCGAGCGAGGCGCGTATGCCGCCGATGTCGAGCCCGAGAAAGTGCGGCGCCAGCAGAATGATGTTCCGGTTCTCGCGCAGCGCCTGGTCGTAATGCTCGCGTCCGCGAAAACGCGTGACCCGGCGCAAGCGCGATTCCGAGGCCCACCAGCCGATACCGATGTCGAGCAGGGTTTGACCAAAGGCACGGAAATGTTTGCGCACGATGCGCGCCTGCGCGCCCGGTGGCAACTCCGGGAAACACAAACGGATGTTGACGTGCACCACATGCCGGCGCGGGGCATGCAGTGCGTACAGCAGCATGCCCAGCGCACGCCCGCACACGGCGATCACCGGCAGTGGCAGCCAGCTCACCGCGCGCATGAAGCCGAGGCCGATCCATGTCGGCCACCAACGCGGATGCCGGAAACGATGCAGTCCGGTCTCAGCCATAGGGCGACGGGGCGTTGCCCGGGCGGGTCTTGAACAGCTTGAAAGTCCACAGGTACTGTTCGGGCATGGAACGCAGGCCCTCCTCCAGCGCCTTGTTCATGTGCGTGGCGTCGCGCAGGCGATCGCCGTTCGGGAAGTCCTCAAGCGGCGGTTTCAGGATCACTTCATATCCGCGCCCCCCCGGCAACAGGCGCGTGAAGCACGGCACCACCAGCGCGTCGGTCATGCGGGCCAGCCGGCCGAGCGTGGTCAGTGTCGCCGTCGGCACGCCGAAGAACGGCGCGAACACCGACTGGCGCTCGCCGAAATCCTCGTCCGGCAGATAATAAAATGCCAGTCCTTGTTTCAGCCCGCGGATCACCGGGCGCAACCCCTGCGTGCGCGACAGCAGAAAACAGCCGAAACGCATGCGCCCGCGATTGAGCAGCCAGTTGACCACCGGGTTGCCTTGCAGCTTGACCATGGAGAACATCGCGCGCTCGCGCCCGACCACGCTGCCGCCGAAGTTCATGCCCACGCAATGCGGCGCGAGCAGAATGATATTGCGCCCGCGCAGGTCGTGGTAATGCTGGAGCCCGCGAACCTGCGTCTTGCGCAGGATACGGCGTCGCGAAGCCCAGGCGAGATAGGCGAGGTCGACGTAGCTCTGGCCGCTCACGACGTAATGCCGCCGCAGCAGCCGCTCGCGCTCGCGCAGGCTCAGGCGCGGGAAGCACATCTCGAGATTGATGCGCGCAATCTTCCGGCGTTTCCTGTTGGCCATCATGAGCAGCCCGAGCCCGGCGCCGAGCGCGCGCGACCACGCGAGCGGCAGCAGCGCGGTGAAGCGCAGGAACAGCAGCCACAACCAGCTCGGCCACCAGCGCGGCGCATAGCTGCCGCGCGGCAGCTTGAGCGACAGATAGGATGGCGACGGATCCTGGTTGCCGGCCCTGGATTTGGTCGGGCGTGATGAGCTCATGGGTGGATGCGTGCCGCCGTGCCGCCGGCGCGGCGGCCCGGGTTGCGCTCCCTGCTGGATTGGTCTTGATGAGTATCTTAAGGCAAGACGAAGCGACGAAGCGACTGTAGCCGCATCGCCCGGGAAGCGCTGGACAAATACATCGGCAGTGCCATCATGGTGCTCCCGGCCGCACCGCAAGGGAGACATCATGAAGCAATGGATCACGCTGGTATCGCTCGCCGGACTCGCCGTGCTGGCCACGGCCTGCGGCGAGAAAACCGACACCACCGGAAAAACCGGAACGGGCGCCACAGAATCCCGCGCCGTCGAAACCGCGCCCGCCACCAGGAATGCCGGCACCGCCGCCAAAGAACCCGCGACGGCCAGCGGCACCGGCACTGCCGTCCAGGAAACCGGCGCCACGCGCGTGGCGGTCACCCTGATGACCACGCCGCACAGCGACGCCAAGCCGTCCGGTCAACTGGCAGCCAACACCAGCGTGAATATTCTTGAACGCCGCGGCGGCTGGCTGCGCATCTCGGCGAAAGGCGCGAGCGGCTGGGCCAAATTGCATCAGGTGCGCGTGGGCGAAGGCCCGCAGGCCACGAAATCTGGCGAGGGCCTGGCGATTCTGAAGAACGTGGGCGAGACCGGGCGCTCCGGTTCCACCGGCATCGTCGCCACCACCGGTATCCGCGGCCTGAGCGCGGAACAACTCACGAACGCCAAACCCGATCCCGCGGCGGTGAAGGCCATCGAACGCTATCGCGTCACCGCCGCGCAGGCGCGCGAATACGCCAAGGCGGCGGGTCTGAAAGAAGCCAGCGTCGCGGCACTGCCGAAACCCGAATAAACGGAGACTCTCATGAAAAATCGCATCGCTGCGGTCATGCTGCTGACGGCCATGCTGTGCGCGCCCGCGGCCCAGGCGCTCAAGCTCGACGACCTCAACGTGGACAAGCTCAAGGAAGTCAAAGGCAAGCTCAAGACGCTGCAGGAACCGTCCGAGGCCGACGAGATCGAGATCGGCCGGGGCGTGGCCGCCAACCTGCTGGGCGCGGCACCGCCCGTGAACGATCCGGCGCTGCAGGCCTATGTGAACCGCGTCGGCCAGTGGGTGGCGATGCACACCGATCGCCCCGACCTGCCGTGGCACTTCGCGGTGCTCGACACCGACGGCGTGAACGCCTTCGCCACGCCGGGCGGTTATGTCTTCATCACGCGCGGCATGCTGCTGCGCATGCGCGACGAGGCCGAACTGGCCGGCGTGCTGGCGCACGAGGTCTCGCATGTGGTGGAAAAACACGCGCTCAAGACCATGCGCAAGGGCAAGCTCGCCGGACTCGCCGGGGATGCCCTCAGCAGTTACGCCGAGAAGAAGGGCAAGGCGGATCTAACCAAGATCGTCAGTGCCGGCACCGAGCTCTACGCGCGCGGTTTGGATAAGGAAGACGAATTCGCCGCCGACCGCGCCGGGGTGGTGATTGCCACGCGCGCCGGCTATGACCCATATGGTCTGCCGTCGGTATTACAGACGCTGGCCTCCATAAATCCCAAGGAAGATGCGGTCGCATTAATGTTCAAAACCCACCCTGACTCTGGAAAACGCCTGGAACTGGTATCAAACTCCATGGAAGGAAGGTTAGATAAATTTATTGAAAACCCGCGGGTTAAATCAAGATTCGATTCTATTATGAAGTCCCATATAGCCAGCTATAAACCGGTAAAAACTAATTAATTATTCCCACTTTATACATATCCTGTTTATATTTTCATTTTGGCAGTCTTTCTGACATAAGTGGAGTTATTGCTGCCAATAAGTTCTGAAAAAGTCCTTTTTGTGTCTTTTCTTGTTCAGAAAGAAGGGATTTTATATGCATACGCTGTGCCGGCATGCTGAAACAAGCCGGGCAATTATCCATGATGGCGGGGAGCCCGGAGCGAACCGCAAAATCCCGGGTCTGGCGCTCGCGCGCGTACACCAGCGGTCGGATAATGCGCAGGTCGCCGGCGTCGTTCACGTAATGCGCCTTCATGGTGCGCAGACTGCCGCCGTAAAAGGCGCTCATCAGGAATGACTCGGCCAGGTCGTCCAGATGATGCGCCAGCGCCAGCACGTTATAGCCCTGATCCCGTGCCGTGGCATACAGAATGCCGCGCCGCATGCGTGAACAGTAGGCGCAGAAGGAGTCGCCGCGCATGGTCTTGAGCGCCCGCCCGACGATGTCCTGGCGCCGGTAAAACCAGGGAACTCCCAGGGAGGCCACGTAGTCCTTGAGGAATGAGGGATCGAAACCCTCGATGCAGGGATCGACCGTGGCCGCCCCGAGCTCGAAGCGCACCGGGGCCTTGTCGCGCAGTTCCAGCAGCACGTGCAACAGCGACAGGCTGTCCTTGCCGCCGGAAAGCCCGAGCAGGACACGGTCGCCCGGGCGTATCATGGCAAAGTCCGCAATGGCCGAACCGGCCGCCCGTAACAAGGGCCTTGGCGGACGGGACCGGGACACAGGCTTGGGCATGGCACTGGCAGGGAGCATAATCTGCCAAGTATGCCCAATCCGGACCCGGCACGCATGCCGGGTTACATGAGGATCGCATGAGCGAAACCGTCAAAACCCTGAGCCCCAAGGAAGCGTATCAGCTCCTCCAGGACCACCCGAACGCGTTGCTGGTGGACGTGCGCTCGCACATGGAATTTCTGTTCGTGGGTCACCCGGCGGGCGCCATCCATATCCCCTGGATCGACGAGCCGGATTGGAAAGTGAATCCTCACTTTGTCACGCTGGTGCGCCAGGCCATGCTGGGCGGCGCGGGTGGAGCCGCGCCGGTAGTCCTGATCTGCCGCAGCGGGGTGCGCTCGCTGGAGGCCGGCAAAGTCCTGATTGAGGCCGGGATCCGCGACGTCTACAACGTGGCCGAGGGCTTCGAGGGACAACTGGACGACAAGCACCATCGCAGCGCGCTCGGGGGCTGGCGCTTTCACGGCCTGCCGTGGGAGCAATGCTAGCGGCGGGGTGTAATTTCCCGGTGATTTTATTAAACTGCGCGGTCCCAACGCGGCCATAACCAATTATTTGCAGGGCGGAGTAAGTACATGTCTGACAGCTTTCTTTTTACCTCTGAGTCGGTATCCGAAGGTCATCCGGACAAGGTCTGCGACCAGGTCTCGGACGCCGTACTGGACGCCATCCTGACGCAGGACAAGACCGCGCGCGTGGCCTGCGAGACGCTGGTGAAGAACAACCTGATCGTGCTGGCCGGCGAGATCACGACCAAGGCCAACGTGGACTTCGACCGGGTGGCGCGCGAAGTGGTGCGCCACATCGGCTACACCGACGAGATGGGCTTCGGCCCGGATTCCTGCACCGTGCTCACCGCCATCGGCCGCCAGTCGCCCGACATCGCCGCCGGCGTGGACGAGGGCAAGGGCCTCGACCTCGAGCAGGGTGCCGGCGACCAGGGCCTGATGTTCGGCTATGCCACCAGCGAGACCGACGTGCTCATGCCCATGCCCATCACGCTGGCGCATCGCCTGGTGAAACGCCAGGCCGAGGTGCGCAAGAGCAAGCTCAACTGGCTGCGCCCGGACGCCAAGTCGCAGGTCACGGTGAAATACGTGAACCACCAGCCGGCCGGCATCGACGCCGTGGTGCTCTCGACCCAGCACGCCCCGGGCGTCAAATACGACACGCTCAAAGAGGCGGTGATCGAGGAAATCGTGAAACCGGTACTGCCGAAAGAATGGCTCACCCGGGACACCAAGTATTTCATCAACCCGACCGGCACCTTCGAAATCGGCGGCCCGGTGGGTGATGCCGGTCTGACCGGCCGCAAGATCATTGTCGACACCTACGGCGGCATGGCGCGCCACGGCGGCGGCGCCTTCTCCGGCAAGGATCCGTCCAAGGTCGATCGCTCGGCCGCCTACGCCGGGCGTTACGTCGCCAAGAACGTTGTCGCCGCCGGCCTGGCCACGCGCTGCGAGATCCAGATCGCCTACGCCATCGGCATTGCCAAACCGGTGTCGGTGCACGTGGACACCTTCGGCACCGGCGCGATTCCGGACGCCAGGATCGCCGAGCTGGTGGTCAAGCATTTCGACCTGCGGCCCAAGGGCATCGTGCAGATGCTCGACCTGCTGCGCCCGGTGTATCTCGCGACCGCGGCCTACGGCCACTTCGGCCGCACCGAGGCCGGCTTCAGCTGGGAGCGCACCGACAAGGCCGAGGCCCTGCGCGAGGCCGCCGGCCTCAAGGCCAGGAGCGCCGCTACCGCATAAACATTTACCGTCGCCGCGTCCCGCGGCGAGGCGTTGCCCTCCGAGGAGCGTTGCAACCCCCAAGCGCGATGCTGGGGCCAGGCTCGGAGGGAACGTCAGTCAAAACAACGGCGCTCGCTCAATCCGTACAGGAGCAAGCATCATGAACGCTGTCGTCAATCCGAAGTTCACCGACTACAAAGTCGCCGACATCAACCTCGCCGGCTGGGGCCGCAAGGAAATCCAGATCGCCGAGACCGAGATGCCCGGTCTCATGGCGCTGCGCGAGGAGTACGCCGCCAAACAGCCGCTCAAGGGCGCGCGCGTCGCCGGCTCGCTGCACATGACCATCCAGACCGCGGTGCTGATCGAAACGCTCAAGGCGCTCGGCGCCGACATCCGCTGGGCCTCGTGCAACATCTTCTCCACCCAGGACCACGCCGCCTCCGCGATCGCCGCCTCCGGCACGCCGGTGTTCGCCTACAAGGGCGAGACACTGGAGGAATACTGGGACTACACCCATCGCATTTTCGAGTGGGCCGACGGCGGCACGCCCAACATGATCCTCGACGACGGCGGCGACGCCACGCTGCTGATCACGCTCGGCTCGCGCGCCGAGAAGGACGCCACGCTCATTTCCAAACCGACCTGCGAGGAAGAGCGCGTGCTGTTCGCTTCCATCAAAAAGCGGCTCGAGAGCAAACCCGGCTGGTACTCGAACATCCTCAAGAACATCCGCGGCGTGACCGAAGAGACCACCACCGGCGTGCACCGCCTGTACCAGATGGAGAAGGAGGGACGGCTGCCGTTCCCGGCCTTCAACGTCAACGACTCGGTCACCAAGTCCAAGTTCGACAACCTCTATGGCTGCCGCGAGTCGCTCATCGACGGCATCAAGCGCGCCACCGACGTCATGATCGCCGGCAAGATCTGCCTGGTGCTGGGCTACGGCGACGTCGGCAAGGGCTGCGCCCAGGCGTTCCGCGGCATGGGCGCCACCGTGTGGGTCACCGAGATCGATCCAATCTGCGCGCTGCAGGCCTCGATGGAGGGCTACCGCGTAGTCACCATGGACGAGGCCGCGGCGCTGGCCGACATCTTCGTCACCGCCACCGGCAACGTGCACGTCATCAACCACGACCACATGAAGGCCATGAAGAACGAGGCCATCGTGTGCAACATCGGCCACTTCGATTCCGAGATCGACATCGCCTCGCTCGAGAAGTACAAGTGGGAGGAGATCAAGCCGCAGGTGGATCACGTGATCTTCCCCGACGGCAAGAAGATCATCGTGCTGGCCAAGGGCCGTCTCGTGAACCTCGGCTGCGCCACCGGCCATCCCTCGTTCGTGATGTCGGCGTCCTTCAGCAACCAGACCATCGCCCAGATGGAGCTGTTCCAGAACGCGGCCAAATACGAGAACAAGGTGTACGTGCTGCCGAAGAAACTGGACGAAAAAGTGGCGCGCCTGCATCTGAAGAAAATCGGCGCGCACCTGACGCCGCTTTCCAGGACCCAGGCCGATTACATCGGCGTGCCGGTCGACGGCCCGTACAAGCCGGATCACTACCGGTATTAACGTAGGATGGGTTGAGCGCAGCGAAACCCGTCGTCAACGCAAAATGAATGATCGTTGGGCTTCGGCGCACCGCGCCTCAACCCAACCTACGTTATAAGATGCCATGGAATCGCAAAAAAAATCTTCGCGCACTTTCAGTTTCGAGTTTTTCCCGCCACGCAACGACGACGGGCGCGCCAAGCTGCGCGAAACCGTGGAACAGCTGGCGCAGCTGAAGCCCAAGTTTTTCTCCGTCACCTTCGGCGCCGGCGGCAGCACGCGCGAGGGCACCTACGAAACCGTCCGCAGCATCCAGGACATGGGCCAGCGGGCGGCGCCGCACGTCTCCTGCATCGGCACCACGCGCGCCGACATCCGGGCGCTGCTCGATTCCTACCGCAAGCTCGGCATCCGCCACCTTGTGGCCCTGCGCGGCGACCTGCCCAAGGACGCGCCCCGGACCGGCGGCGATTTCCATTACGCCAACGAGCTGGTGAGCTTCATCCGCGTCGAGACCGGCGACGAGTTCTATCTCGAGGTGGCGGCCTATCCCGAGTTCCATCCCGAATCGCCCAGCCCCGAGTCCGACGTCCGCCACTTCGCCAACAAGGTCCGGGCCGGCGCCAATTCGGCCATGACCCAGTATTTTTACAACGTGGACGCCTACTGGCGTTTCGTCGAGGAAGCGGCCGCGCTGGGCGTCGACGTGCCGATCGTGCCGGGCATCATGCCGATCACGAATTACAAGCAGCTGGCGCGGTTCTCCGATGCCTGCGGCGCCGAGATCCCGCGCTGGATCCGCAAGCGCCTCGAGGGCTACGGCGAGGACCTCGATTCCATCCGCGCCTTCGGGCTGGATGTCACCACCGAGCTGTGCGACAAGCTGCTCGAGGGCGGGGCGCCCGGCCTGCACTTCTACACCCTCAACCGCGCCGGACCGACCTGCACCGTGTGGGAGCGGCTCGGACTCTGACTTCACCGCAGACCAAGGACATGGTCCCCAAAACCAACGAACTCAGCACGCGCCTGCCGGCCAACCAGCCGCTGCCGGTGCGCGCCTGTTTTCTGGGCGAACGCCTGAACCTGCGCGGGCTGCCCGAGCCCGCGGTCACGCTCGGCCCGCTGACGCTGCCGGCCGGCGCCGCGGGGATGGCGGTGCTGTTTCGTTACGGCGTGGTGGTGCTGTTCAACCTGACCGAGGCGGAACAGAAAAGCTTTCTCAAGGAATTGCGGCCGCGCGTGGAAAGCCCGCTGCGCCGCATGGAAACCGAGGACGTCCAGCTGCACGTCACCGGCAAGCAGCCGGAGGGTATCACGCCCGAGGGCATCGGCATCGCCGACCTGGCGCAGGCGCGGCTGCAGATTGTGGCCATCGCGCTGGCGCGCAGCGTGGCGCTGGCCTACTACGAAAGCGCCATGGCCGGCGCCTTCGACCTGATCGAGCCGCTGGCGCGCCGCCTGGAGAACCCGCGCGGCGGCGGGCGCCGCCTGCGCGAACTGCTGCGCCACATCGGCGGCACGCTGCTGGTGCAGCAACGCATGATCGGGCGCGTCGAGATCCAGGACAAGCCGGACCTGCTGTGGGAACACCCGGAGGTCGAGCGCCTGTACCTGCAGCTGGAGAACGAGTACGAGCTGCACGAGCGCAATACCGTGCTCGAGCGCAAGCTCGCGCTCATCAACCAGACCGCCGAGACCGTGGTCAACCTGATGCAGAACCGCAGCATGCTGCGCGTCGAATGGTACATCGTGGTGCTGATCGTGGTGTCGGTGCTACTGTCGGTCTATTCCATGCTGCCGCACTGAAGCGCCGCCGTGCACCAGCTCTTTCCCGCCATCCAGCCCCATGCCACGCACCGTCTGCGGGTCGACGAGGCGCACGAACTGCACGTCGAGGAGTGCGGCAACGCCGGCGGCCTGCCGGTGCTGTTCGTGCACGGCGGACCCGGCGCCGGTTGCGAGGAGGCGCATCGCCGCTTTTTCGACCCCAACGTCTACCGCATCATCCTGTTCGACCAGCGCGGGGCGGGGCGCTCGACGCCGCATGCGAGTCTCGAGCGCAACACCACGCAGGACCTGGTTGCCGACATGGAAAAGATCCGCGCGCATCTCGGCGTGGAACGCTGGGTGCTGTTCGGCGGTTCCTGGGGCTCGACGCTGTCGCTGGTGTACGCCGAGACCCACCCGGAGCGCGTGCTCGGGCTGATTCTGCGCGGCATTTTCCTGTGCCGCCCGTGGGAGATCCGCTGGTTCTACCAGGATGGCGCCAACCACGTGTTTCCCGATCACTGGCAGGAGTTCATCGCGCCGATCCCGGAGGCCGAGCGCCACGACCTGCTGCACGCGCACCACCGGCGCCTCACCGGCACCGACGAAGTGGCGCGCATGGCCAGCGCCAAGGCCTGGTCGCTGTGGGAGGGCCGGGCCGCGACGCTGTTGCCGAACCGGCATGTCGTGGAATTTTTCGGCGCGCCGCGCACGGCGCTGTCACTGGCGCGCATCGAGGCGCATTATTTCGTGCACGACAGTTTCCTCGAGCCCGACCAGATCCTGCGCAATGCCCCGGCGCTGGCCGGGATTCCCGGGGTCATCGTGCACGGCCGTTATGACATGGTCTGCCCGTTGCAAAACGCCTGGGAACTGATGCAGGCCTGGCCCGGGGCCCGCCTCGATATCATCCCGAACGCGGGACATTCGGCCATGGAAGCGGGCATTATCGACGCCCTGGTGAAGGCCACGATCGACATGGCCGCGCAACTGGGACGGCCGCCGCGGGCCGGCTGATGGCGGTCTACGCCATCGGCGACGTGCAGGGCTGTTACGCGCCCTTGCAACTGCTGCTGGCGCGCCTGGGTTACGATGCGGCGCGCGACCGGCTCTGGTTCACCGGTGACCTGGTCAATCGCGGGCCGCAATCGCTCGAGGTGCTGCGTTTCGTCAGGGGCCTGGGGGAACGCGCCGTATGCGTGCTCGGCAATCACGACCTGCACCTGCTCGCGCGCGCCGCCGGCACGGCCAGATCCGGAAAGCACGACACGCTGGACGAAATTCTGCGCGCACCCGATCGTGACGAATTGCTGGACTGGCTGCGCTCGCTCCCCCTGCTGCATCATGACGCCGCGCTCGGTTGCGTCCTGGTTCATGCCGGCCTGTTGCCGCCGTGGGACCTGGCGCTGGCCGGGCGCCTGGCGCGCGAGGCGGAGGCGGTATTACGCGGCGAACGCTGCGCGGAATTTTTCCACCACATGTACGGCGACCTGCCCGATCACTGGAATGAAAACCTGCACGGCTTCGACCGGCTGCGCGTGATCGTCAACGCCTTCACGCGCCTGCGCTACTGCGATCTCGACGGCAACATGGACCTGCGCCCGAAAGGCCCGCCCGGCAGCCAGCCGCCGGACCTGGTGCCCTGGTTCCAGGTCCCGGGGCGCCGCAGCCGCGGTCTCAAAATTGTTTTCGGACACTGGTCGGCGCTCGGCCTGTGGCGCGGCGATGGCGTCATCGGTCTCGACAGCGGCTGTGTCTGGGACCGCTCGCTTTCCGCCGTGCGGCTGGACGACCCGTCGATGGAATTCTTCAGCGTCGCCTGCGAAGCGCAGCGCTCGTCCCGTGCGGACTGAGGACACACATATGCGCGCCCGCCGGGCCGCGTCTCGTTCCAGCGGTTCTCATTCATGATCTGGCTGGCCGACTTGGTGCTGGCCGTGCACGTGGCGTTCATTCTGTTCGTCGTCGGTGGACAGATTTTAATCCTTGCCGGCTGGGCGCTGGGCTGGTCGTGGACACGGCGCCGGTGGTTTCGCCTGCTGCACCTGCTGGCGATCGGTGTCGTGATGCTGCAGGCCTGGGCCGGCGCCATCTGCCCGCTCACGGCGCTGGAAAACATTTTTCGGGATGCGGCAGGAGTTGCGCAATATGAAAATGGCTTCATTCGCCACTGGGTGCGCGAGCTGGTGTTCTACAGCGCGCCCGCCTGGGTGTTCACGCTGATTTACACGGTCTTTGCCGGAGCCGTGGTGCTGACCTGGATCGCCTATCCTCCGCGCCGGAAACTTTAGTGATACCCTAGCGCACTAACGGTGAGGCAAAATCCTTCTCACCCGGACCCCGGACGCAAGCCCCATGACCGCCAGCGACAAACACCAGATCCAGATCGACGTACGGACTTCGTATCTGCCCGGCCAGTCCGAGCCGGGACAGAACCGCTATGTGTTCGCCTACACCATTACCATCACCAACGCCGGCTCGGTGCCGGCGCGGCTGGTGACGCGCCACTGGATCATTACCGATGCCAACGAGCAGAAACGCGAGGTGCATGGCGAGGGCGTCGTGGGTGAACAGCCCTATCTGCTGCCCGGCACGAGTTTTCAGTACACCAGTGGTACGATTCTGGAAACGCCCGTCGGCACGATGCAGGGAAGTTATCAGATGATAGCCGACGATGGCACCGCGTTCGATGCAGAAATACCATCTTTCACGCTGAGTATTCCGCGCACCCTGCACTGAGGGTGCCGTCTCCAGCCTGATACGCCGGCGTATCAGATATCCAGGTTGGAAACGTCGAGGGCGTTCTTTTCGATGAATTCGCGGCGCGGTTCCACCTGCTCGCCCATGAGCGTGGTGAATACATCGTCGGCAGCCACGCCGTCCTCAATATTGACCTTGAGCAGGCGTCGCGTCTGGGGGTCCATGGTGGTTTCCCACAACTGCTCCGGGTTCATCTCGCCCAGACCCTTGTAGCGCTGGATCGTCTGGCCGCGCTTGGCCTCTTCCATCAGCCACTCCAGCATGGCACCGATACTGCCGACCTTCTGGCTCTTGTCGCCGCGCTGGATGCCGGTCTGCTCGCCAAAATGTTTCTCCAGCTGCTCGCCCAGTTCGCGCATGGCGCCATATTCGCCCGAGCCGATGAACTCGGCATCAATCCTGGTGCGGGTGGTGCTGCCGTGTTCATGGCGCTCCAGCACCAGCTCATGCAGGTTGTTGCGGGTATTGATGCCGAGCGTGACCTCGTAGCGGCTACCGTGGTTGACGCTGCGGGTCAGCCGGTCCTGGAGTTCCTGCGCGATCAGGCCGGCCTGTTTCTTGTCCTTCAGCAAGGCCGGTGTCAGGCGCGGCATGGTGATCAAGTGGTGCAGAGCATCGGGGTCGTAACGGCGCGCCAAGCGCTTGATGGTCTGCTCCACGGCGAGATGGCGGCGACAGAGCGCCGCCAGATCCTTGCCTTTAAGTTGCTGCCCGTGGGTGTCGAGGGTGGCGTCGGTCAGCGCGGCCTCGAGCAGGAATTCCTGCAGTTCGCCCTCGTCCTTCAGATAGCGCTCCTGTTTGCCGTGCTTGATTTTGAAGAGCGGCGGCTGTGCGATGTACACGTGCCCGCGGCTGATCATGTCCGGCATCTGGCGAAAGAAAAACGTCAGCAGCAGGGTACGAATATGCGAACCGTCGACGTCGGCGTCCGTCATCAGAATGATCCGATGATAACGCAACTTGTTGATATCAAAATCATTATTACCGATTCCGGTGCCGAGCGCGGTAATCAGCGTGGCCACCTCGGTGGATGACAGCATCTTGTCGAATCGAGCCCGCTCGACATTCAGGATCTTGCCCTTGAGCGGGAGCACCGCCTGAAATTTGCGGTCGCGCGCCTGTTTGGCGGACCCGCCGGCGGAGTCGCCCTCCACCAGATACAGCTCGCATTTGGACGGATCGCGCTCCTGGCAATCGGCCAGCTTGCCGGGCAGCCCGGCAAGGTCCAGCACCCCCTTGCGGCGGGTCATGTCGCGCGCCTTGCGCGCGGCCTCGCGCGCCCGGGCGGCGTCCACGATCTTGCCGGCGATGGCCTTGGCGTCAGCCGGGTTTTCCTCGAGAAATTCGGACAGCTTTTCGTTGACGATGGACTCGACCACGCCCTTCACTTCGGAAGAAACCAGTTTGTCCTTGGTCTGAGAGGAAAACTTGGGATCCGGGACCTTCACCGACAGCACGGCGATCAAGCCTTCGCGGGCATCATCGCCGCTGATCTCGACTTTCTCCTTTTTCGCCAGGCCGGTCTTTTCAATGAACTGGTTCAGCGTGCGCGTCATGGCCGCGCGCAGGCCGGCCAGATGGGTGCCACCGTCGCGCTGCGGGATGTTGTTGGTGAAGCAGAAAATATTCTCCTGGTAGGTGTCGTTCCACTGCAGGCAGAGCTCGACGTTAATCTTGTCGCGCTCGGCGGCGATATAGACCGGCTTCTGATGCAGTGGGGTCTTATTGCGGTTGAGGTGGCCGACGAAGGCAGCGATGCCCCCTTTGTACTCGAAAACATCTTCCTTCCCCGAGCGTTCGTCCAATAACGAGATCCGCACACCCGAATTCAGGAATGACAGCTCGCGCAGGCGTTTGGCCAGGGCGTCGTAGTTATAGACCGTGTCACTAAAGATCTCGCTGCTGGGCTTGAACCGCACATCCGTGCCGGTTTCGCTGCTTTCCCCGACCACTGTGAGGGGGGTCGTGGGCTCACCCAGATGATATTTCTGTTGATGCACTTTGCCATCGCGGCGGATGGTCAGCTCAAGCTGGTCAGATAAGGCGTTAACCACAGAAATACCCACACCATGGAGACCCCCAGACACCTTGTACGAGTTCTGGTCGAATTTGCCGCCAGCATGCAGCACCGTCATCACCACTTCCGCCGCGGAGCGCCCTTCTTCCGGGATTATTTCGGTGGGAATGCCTCGGCCATTATCCGAAACAGTGATGGAGTTATCGGTATGAATCGTGACAGCGATGCGATTGCAATAACCCGCCAGGGCCTCATCGATAGAGTTATCCACAGCCTCGAACACCATGTGGTGCAGGCCGGTGCCATCGTCCGTATCACCGATGTACATGCCTGGCCGTTTGCGCACGGCATCTAGTCCTTTCAGGACCTGGATGCTGTGTGAATCGTAGGCGGGGGTGGTTCCCTTTTTTGATTGCGTCATTGAATTCCGGTCAGGGCTGTTTCACGTGGAACGGCCCAGATAAGTGTTTCACGTGAAACCTGAGGCAACGTTATAGCCGCATCGGCATTATAACGTACTGGGGATAGGCTGTGTCCGGTGAAGCCAGGGTACAGCTGCTATTTGGATCGTTCAGACCAAATTCGACCTGATCTGTGTGCAAGGCCGAAATGGCTTCGATCATGTAGTTGACGTTGAAACCGATCTCCATGCCCTCGCCCGAGTAATCCGTGGTAATTTCCTCCTGGGCCTCTTCCTGCTCCGGATTGTGTGCGGTAAAGCGCAGGGCTTTGCTGTTCAGGCTGAGCCTGACGCCGCGGTATTTTTCGCTCGACAGGATTGCAACGCGCCCCAAGGTCTCGCGGAAGACATCTCGGTTCAGATTGATTTTTTTAGACTGTTTGGTGGGAATGACCTTGTTGTAATCGGGATAACGCCCATCAATCAGCTTGGAGGTAAAAATAAGGCCGCTGGTCCTGGCTCGCAAATGGTTGGCCCCGAACTCAAGCTCAACCGGTTCATCCGTGTCACCGAGAAGCCGCAGCATCTCCTGAACACCTTTGCGCGGGACGATAATCTGCTTTTCACCCTTTGTGTCCTTGTCGAGGGCAATCTCGGAGACTGCCATGCGGTGCCCGTCGGTAGCGACAGCACGGACTTTTTTGTTGGAGACTTCGAGCAGCAGTCCGTTCAAATAATAGCGCACGTCCTGCTGGGCCATACAAAAGTGAGTTTGTTCCAACAGTTTACGCAGTGCCTTCTGACCAAGAGTGAGCGCTTGCTCCCATTGTGAAGCTTGAACAGAGGGGAAATCCGCCACCGGCACGGTCGTCAAGGCAAAACGGCTTTTGCCTGATTTGACGATGGCTTTCTCGCCTTCCTTTTTGATGGTGATCTCGGCATCTGCGGGAAGGGCACGACAGATATCAAAAAGCTTGCGCGCCGGCAGGGTCATTTCCAGATTGCCGCTACCTGCCCGGGTGACCTTGGCAATCACTTCAATTTCCAGATCGGTGCCGGTAAGCGTCATTTCACCATCCTGCTGGCGCAGCAGGACATACGAGAGAACGGGCAGGGTCTGGCGCCGTTCCACGACGCCTGTAACATAACCCAAGGGCTTAAGCAGCTCCTCGCGCGATATGGTGATCTGCATGCTTTCTAATTAATTCCTTTTTTAGAAGATAATGACTTGTAATTAGAGACGACTGATTTTGTGGATAAGCCTGCTTCCTGCCGGCAAACAAGGCTGGTGTCGAGCCGATAGCATGTTAGCAACCTCGCCAGGGTTTGTGCATATCGTTGACGAAAACTGAATGATAACGGCTCGCACGGGTTCTACAAATAAAATTCACAGACTTATCCCGTACATCAGGTTGTCAGGATGCGCATGAGGTTGCTGTAGTCTTCGTTCATCCTGGAGTCCTTGGATTTCAGTTCGGAAATCTT
>JBFMBB010000050.1:0-16402 GCA_040755435.1 Pseudomonadota bacterium
CAGGGATGGCGCGGTTGCGGACTCACCGAGCGGCAGCTCCGGCTCGTGCAGGGCGCGCTCGATCTTTTCCACCGGCTGCGATTCGCCGGTGAGCGCGGCCTCCTCGATTTTCAGCTGCACCGCCTCGAGCAGCCGCAGGTCGGCCGGCACCGCGTTGCCGGCCTCGATGCGCACCACGTCGCCGGGCACGAGCTCGGCGGCCGGCACCATCTGCGAGTGCCCGCCGCGCACCACGTGCGCGGTGAGCGCCGCCATCTGTTTGAGCGCGGCAATGGCGCGCTCGGCGCGGTATTCCTGCACGAAACCGATGACGGCGTTGAGCACCACGATGGCCACGATCACCAGCGTGTCGGTCACGTCCCCGATCAGGCCGGAAACGATCGCGGCCGCGATCAGCACCAGGATCATGAAATCGGTGAATTGCCCGAGGAACATCGCCAGCGGCCCGCGGCGCCGGCCCTCGCGGATCTCGTTGGCGCCGTGGCGCTCGAGGCGCGTCTTGGCCTCGGCGGCGCCGAGGCCGGCGCGCGGGTCGGTGTCCAGGCGCCGCGCGACTTCCTCCACGGCCAGTGCGTGCCAGGCGGGCGGTGGCGCCGTGTCCCGGTCAGGTTCCATGGAGGTACAGCACAAAACTGTTGAGCAGGTACACGCCGAGCAGCAGCAGGCTGGCCCATCCCGCCGCCCGGAACAGCCGCGTCTTCGGGCGGTACAACAGTCCCACGATCACGATGCCGGTCATCATCATGGCCGACATCGCGGAAACCGCGTGCACCGGCGAGACATGGGCCAGGATCGGGCCGCGCGTGAAGAAAATATCGTCCACCGCGACGATCAGGATGTCGAACAGGTTGCTCCCCAGCAGGTTGCCGATCGCCATGTCGAGCGCGCCCAGGCGCATGGCCGAGACCGTCACCACCATCTCCGGCACCGAGGTGGCGAAGGCCACGAACAGCGTGCCGACGAAGGTCGCCTCCCACTCCATCACGCGCGCGATCTCCCCGCCGATGAAGGGCAGCCAGATGCCGGCGCCCACCACGACCAGCGCCGCCAGGACGTAGCGCTGCAACGCCTGCCGCAGGCTGGTCTCCGGATAGCGTTCGGCATGCTCCTCGGCAAAGGCCGCCATTTGCGCGCTTTCATAGCGGAACACGGTGCGCATGGCCACCACGTAAAGAACGATGATCAGCGGCGTATACAGCCCGACGTGGCCGAGCGCGACGTCGAACGCGCTGCCGGCCAGCAACACGTTGAAGCCGACGAAGCCGATGAGGATCACGCCGAAGCCGGCGGAGAGGATATGACCCTGGCTGGCCCGCGTGTACACCGACTCGCCGCGGTGGAGAAAATCGAGGATCGTGAGGATGGCGAGATTGAACACGCAGCTGCCCAGCACGTCGCCGAGCGCGATATCCGGCGCGTCGGCCACCGTCACGGCGCTGACGCCGGTGACCAGTTCGGGCAGCGAGGTCACGGTGGCGAGCAGCACCAGGCCGATCCAGGTGCCGCTCAGGCCCGTCTTCTCCGCGATGATGTCGCCGTAGCGCGACAGCGCGGTTCCGGCCACGCCGATCAGCGCGACACAGACCAGAAACTCGAACCAGACAAGCGCGATGAGCATGCGGCGATCGTTCCGGAATCAGCCGTCATGGTGGCCCGATCCGGCGCCGATGGCAACCCGCCTGTTTACCGGATGACGCGGTTGATTTGAATATTGAGCTTCTTGATGCGATGCCACAGGCTGCGCTCCGAGATGCCCAGCTTCTTCGCGGCGTGCGCCTGCACGCCGCCGGTTTGCGCCAGCGCCTCGAGGATCGCGCCGCGCTCGATTTCCTCCAGCCAGCGGTCGAGATCTTTTTTGCCCATCCTGGCGAGCGCGGATTTTTCGCCGGCGGCCGCTCCGGAAGGCGCCGCGACCGCCGCCGGCAGGTCCGCGGCGTCGATGGTTTTTCCCTGGCACGACAACAGCGAGCGTTCCACGGTGTTGCGCAGCTCGCGGATGTTGCCGGGCCAGTCGTAACGCCCCAGCGCCTCCAGCGCCGCCGGGGTGAAGGCCGTGATCTTCTTGTCGGTCTCGGCGGCGAGTTCGTGCAGGAAGGTCTGGGCCAGCAGCGGGATGTCCTCGCGCCGTTTGCGCAGCGGCGGCACCACGATGCTGTACACGTCCAGCCGGTACAGCAGGTCCTCGCGGAACCGGCCTTCCTGCGCCAGCGCCTTGAGGTCGCGGTTGGTGGCGGCGATGAAGCGCACGTCCACGGCCCGCACCTGGTTCGAGCCGACCGGGGAATATTCACGCTCCTGCAACACGCGCAACAGTTTCGCCTGCAGGCCGGCGTCGAGGTCGGCGATTTCATCCAGGAACAGCGTCCCGCCCTGCGCCTGCTCCAGCCGCCCGGCGCGATTGCCGGTCGCGCCGGTGAACGCGCCCTTGACGTAACCGAACAGCTCGGACTCCATGAGATCGCGCGGGATGGCGGAACAGTTGAGCGCCACCCACGGCCGCTCGCGCCGCGGCGACAGCTCGTGAATGGTGCGCGCCACCAGCTCCTTGCCGGTGCCGGACTCGCCGGTGATCAGCACGCCGGTCTTGTACGGCGCCACGCGCCGGATCTCCTCGAGCAGTTGCCGCGCGACGCGGCCTTCGCCGGCCAGGCGTCTGGTGCCGCGCGACTCGCTGACCTCGGCCTTGAGTCGGGCATTTTCGCGCAGGATGTCGCGCAGCTTGATGGCGTTGTGCACCGCGATCTCGAGCTGCTCCGGCTCGAACGGCTTGGTCAGGTAATCCGCCGCGCCGTCGTGAATGCTCTTGACCGCGGAGCGGATGGTGCCGTGCGCCGTGACGATGATGACCGGCACGTCCGGGCGCGACTGGCGGCAGCGCACGACGAATTCCTCGCCGCCCATGCCGGGCATGCGCAGGTCGGTCAGCACCACGTCGAGGTTCGGGTTCTGCACTTGCGCCAGCGCCGCCTCGCCACTGTCGGCCGACAATACCTCGTGGCCGGCGTTTTCCAGGACCATGCGCATCACCGTCTGCATGTTCTGCTCGTCATCCACCACCAACACAGTTCGTTTCATGCTGTGCCTCTATTCACCCTGGCCTGCCGTCCCTGGCGCGACATCACGGCTTCGAATAATCCCGGCCCGGCCGTCCCTGGCCGGGCGTTCGGCGGCGCGAACATACGTTAAGTATGTTCGCGAAAACCCCGCCTCACCCATGCGCATCACCGTCTGCATGTTCTGCTCGTCATCCACCACCAATACGGTGCGTTTCATACACTGCCCTCAATCGCGGGAAACCGCATGGCAAAGCGGGCACCGTTGCCCTCCGGCGGCAATGCCTCGAGCCGGCCGCCGTTGGCTTCCACCAGGGTGTGGGCAATGGTGAGGCCGAGGCCGGTGCCCTGCTCCTTGGTGGTGAAAAACGGCTCGAACAGGCGCGGCATGATCTCGGGCGGGACGCCCGGCCCGTTGTCCTCGACCGCCAGATACACGCTCCCGTTTTCCACGCCGGAGCTGATCCAGAATTTTCCCTCTCTGCCTTTCATCGCCTGCAGGGCGTTGGTCAGGATGTTGCCCCAGGCCTGCTGCAGCAGGCCGGCATCGGCCTGGATTTTCGCGTCCTGGTGACGCAAGTCCTTGCGCACCGTGACGGCGGGCGCGCCGGCCAGCGCCAGTTCGAGGGCGCGCTCCAGCGGCCGGGCCGGATCGATGGCTTCGAATGAAGGCTGGCGGTGGCGCGACAGCTGCAGGAAGTCCTGCACCAGGGTGGCGACGCGCAGGCTTTCCTCGCGGATCATGCGCGTCAGCTCGGCCTTTTTCTCCGGGGCATAATCCGGCTTGTCGAGCAGCGCCGCCGAGGTATTGATGATGCCGATGGGATTGCGAATCTCGTGCGCCAGCGCCGCCGACAGCTCGCCCATGGCGGTGAGCTTGTCCTTCTGGAAGCGTTGTGCCTGCTCGTCGCGCGCCGCGCGCAGGCGCGCGGCCATGGCATTGAAGGCCTTGGCCAGGTCGCCGAATTCGTCATCCGAGCTGACGGGCACGCTGGCGTTGAAATTCTGCCCCGCGAGCTGCATCACGCCGTCGCGCAGATATTCGAGCGGCCGCACTACCAGGCGCGACAGCAACAGGCCGGCGAGACCGCCGATGATCACGCCCAGCAGGGAAATCGACAGGAACAGCGTGACACGGTTGGTGAGCACCTCCTGCACGCCGCGGCGCTCCAGGCCACTGAACATGATCGCCTCGACCCGCCCCGTGGGGTCCACGATCGGCGTGTACTGGCCGCGGAACTCGCCGTTCTCGGCATGCAGGCTGTAATACGGTTTCTTGGCTTTCTCCAGCGTAGCGAGCGCCGACGCCGGCAGGTGTTTGAGCGTGATGCTCTTGCCGGGTGCTGAAAACAGGTCGTAGTAATTCTTGCCCTCGCGGTAATACAGGCGTGCCTTCAGGCCGGTGAGCTGGGCCAGCTCGTCGGTAAAGTCCTGCCCCAGCAGGCTGCCCAGCACCAGGTAATAGCGCGGCGATCCGCGCAACGGGATCGGCGTGATGCCGACCGCCGCGAGCATGGTTTTGTTTTTGCGCGTCACCTTGAGCACGGCCTCGGTCTGACCGCGCTCCCACAGGGGCTTCACCTCCACCGCGAGCGAGGAGTACAGCAGCTTTTTTTCCGGGCTGTAGAGCTGGATGAGATCGATGCCGAGCTTCTGCGAAATGCGCTGCACCGCCGGCGGGATTGCCTCCCCGGGATCGCGTTCGAGCCGGTCGACGTAGGCCGGGTCGTCCGCCAGCACCCGCCCCAGAATGACGGCATCGTTCTGGTAGGCCTCGAGCCAGTTCTGGTTGGCGCGCGCGGCATCCACGATCCATTGCTGCAGGCGTTTCTCGAAACTGATCGAAACCCACTCGGCCGCCAGCCAGCCGGCCACCAGCATCGGCACGATGACGATAACGGAGATGACCAGCAGCACCTTGCGTTGCAGGCGGCCGAGTTTGAATGTGCGAAACAACATAATTTTTCCGGAGTCGTAAGCTACAAATTTTGATGCTTGCTACAAAGAACAAGCATAACGCAGTGTGGGGTAACTATATAAATATTTGATTTTAATATTAAATATACCTGGCACAGCGATTGCTCTAGGGGAAGGCAATGATGGCACTGACACATTATGGGCTATCAGACATCCAACGCGTTGTTTTTCTCTTTATTTTAAGGAGCCTTACGATATGAAAAAGTCACTGATCAGCGTGCTTGCCCTGGCCTTCGCAATGATGTTCGGCCTGGTGCACGTCGCCAGCGCGGCGAAGCATGAAGCCCCGGCCGGCGCTGCCGCGGCGGAAGCCAAGAAAGAAGCAAAGCAAGAGAAGAAGATGAAGAAGAAAGCCGCCAAGAAGGAAGAGAAGAAAGAAGAGATGAAGGGCGCGACCCCGGCCACCCCGGCCACCCCGGCGACCCCCGCGACTCCGGCCGCTCCTGCCAAGTAACAGCGTTCAGTTTTTGTGTCACACCAAAGCGCCTCGAATGGGGCGCTTTGTTTTTTGCGGTTGCGATGTCGTTACTTCTTTTTGGGCGCGGCTTTTTTCTTCGCCGGTTTGGCGGCGGATTTCTTCTTCGCTTTCTTTGCCTTGCCTTTGCCGGCGGCGGCCGGGGCCTTGGCGTTGCGCGCGCGCTCGATCAGCCCGCGCAGATAGTCCACGGTTTTCTGCGTATTCGCCAGCGCGGTCTTGGCGGCGTCGATGCCGGACTCACCCGGCTTGAGCTGACGGTAGGCCATCTCGACCACGTCCGTATCCAGACCGGCAAAACGCCCCGCCGCCGGACCGGCCAGGCGACAGACCTCCTCGACGCCCGCCTTGGCCCGCAGGTTGATTTCGTGCAACTGCTTGGCGCGGGCCGGACCGATCCAGCTCACGATGGTCCATTGATCACCCGGTGCGCCGGGCTTGCCGAGAAAATCCTCCCACACCTTTGCCGCGGCCTGGCAGTCCTTGATGACGCCTTCAAGGCAGTTCAGCACTTCGGCGCGCTGCTTGCCGCGGTCGGCTTTCCAGCGCACTACCAGGTCAATCGCTCGGTCCAGGCTATCCATGTGTATCTCCGTTTTCCTTGGTCTTGAGGGGCGCGGTGCGACCCGCGATGCAGCTTGTGTATTTATTTTGGGTCATGGCCGGGGGACTGACAAGGCAAGCGGCGACAAAATAAACCGGTGTTTCAAGGCGTATTTATAGTGATTCTGAAGCAGGCGCCCGGTGGCGTGCCGCGCCGGAAGGACGGCGGATCCCCGCCGGAATACGAACTATTTCGCCAGCCTGGCCTCGGGCAGCAGGCGCTGCCCGGCGAAACGGATGGTCAGGATCCCCGCCAGGCACACCAGCGCGGTGCCGCCGAAGGACAGCAGGTCCGGTATCTCGCCCCAGAACATCCAGCCGATGGCGGCGGCGAACACCACGGTGGAATAGGTGAACGGGCCGACCTGGGCCGCCGGCGCGTGCGAATAGGCGCGCGTCAGCAGTAACTGCGCCAGGCTCGCCAGCGCGCCCATGCCGATCAGCAACACCCACAGCCCGGGATCGGGCGCCTGCCAGCGCCAGGCGAGCGGCACCGCGGACACGGCGGTGCACACGGCGCTGAAATAAAAAACAATGCGCAGGGTCGGCTCCGTGTGCGTGAGGCGCCGGATGCTCACCATCGCCAGCGCCGCAAACAGGCCCGAGGCCACGCCGACGAGCGACACCGGCGTGAACAGGTCGAGACCCGGCTTCAGGATCAGCACGATGCCGGCGAAGCCGGTGATGATCGCGCCCCACAACTTGCGCGAAATTTTTTCACCGAGCCAGGCGGCGGCAATGAACGGCACGAACAGCGGCGTCGAGTAATTGAGCAGCGTGGCCTCGGCCAGCGGCAGGTGCGCGATGGCGTAGAAATAGCAGTACATCGCCGACACCCCGGCGAGCCCGCGCCACAGATGTCCGCCAAGTTTTTTGGTTTTCAGGTGGCCGACGCCGCGATGCAATACCCACGGCAACAGCGCCAGCAGGCCCATGGCGCTGCGGAAGAACACCACCATCTCATTCGGCAGCTGCGCCGACATGTACTTGACCAGCGCACCCATGGCGGAGAACAGCAGCCCCGAGGCGAGCATCAGCAGCGCGCCGCGCCGGAGGTTGTCCGCGCGCACGGGCGCGGCTCTCAGGATCCGCCGCGCAACAGCAGCTCGCGCGGATCGGGATTCAGGTAGGTCTGGCCGGCGATGTACGGATCGGGATGGCGCCGGAAGTGATGCCGGAGCAGGGTCAGCGGCGCGGCGAACGGCGCCTCGCCCCGGCGGTAGGTGTGGATCGTCGCGAGCAACTCGGCCTTGTCGCCGGCGTCGAGATGTTGTTTCAGGTAGCCCATCAGGTGCATCAGCACGTTGGCGTGGCGCGCCGGCGTGGCCAGGCGCTGGAACGCCTGCATCAGATGCAACAGATAATCGTGCCCAGACTCCTTCAGGTTGCGCCGGCCGGCCTGCGCCACCAGCCGCCCGAGCGAGCGGTAGGCCTCGACATCGTGCGCCATGAGCGCCAGCTTGTGGCGCGTGTGGAATTCCACCAGTCGCGCGGCGCTCAACCCCTGCGCCATGAGTTCCTGCCAGCGCCGGTAGACGAACACGCGCTCGATGAAATTCTCGCGCAGGCGCGGATCGCTGAGACGGCCCTCCTCCTCGGCCGGGAGCCAGGGCTGTCCGGCGAGAAAGGCATCGGCGTAAATCCCTCGGCCGCTTTTGGCCGGCACCCCGGCGTGCTGATACACCTTGACGCGCTCCATGCCGCAACTCGGCGAGCGGCTCTTGAACACGTAGCCGCTCAGGTCATCGAGTTTGCGCGCCTGCTGCCGGCCGTAGGCGGCGAGCTTGTCGGTGACATCGATCGAGGCGTCCTTCACGCCGACGGCGCGCGGCGCGGTGGCGCTGCCCACCAGCCGGATCGGCGGGCGGGGTATGCCCAAACCGATGGCGACCTCGGGACAGACCGGGACCCATTCGAAAAACTGTCCGAGCGTCCCGCTCAGAAAACTGTCGAGCTTGTGGTTGCCATCAAAACGCACCTTCTGTCCCAGCAGGCAGCTGCTGATGCCGAGACGGATTTTGACGCCATGCGTGCTCATCGGCGCCATTCTAGATCAGGCGCGGCGTGACGGCGCTAAAAAAACACGCCGGCATATGCCGGCGTGTTGTCAGGTCAGGGCGCGACCCGGTTCAGAAATGGAAATACACCCCGAGCGAAACCACCGGATACCACTTGAAATCGCTCAGGTCCTCTTCGGCGCTGCGACGCTCCCGTTCCAGGTCGGCCGCCAAGGCGGGATCGCTCAATGCCCCGGTGGCGCTCAGGGACAGGCCGGGCGAGCCCTGATACAGGGCGCCGATGTCGAACGCTACGCCGACGCGACTGCCCGGGCGGTTGCCCCAGCCGAGGCCCAGATATGGCGCAGTCTTGTCGAACACCAGCGTGCCGTTCAGCGTTCCCACCTGCGAGGCGGTATAGGTCTGGCCGTTGATGACGTAAGTGCTGCCGGTGGGCCTGCCTGTCAGTTTCAATTCGTTCTGGTTGTACAGCGCGCCGCCGGTGACACGGAAACCACCGCCGAAGGGATGATAATTTGCCAGCAGCGCCACCGATTGAAGCTCGAAATCGAAGTCATAATCGATGTCGCTCGCGCTGTCGGTCGTTTCGATGTCGTAGGAATTGAACCCCAGCCCGACGCTGAATTTTTCGCCGAAGGATCTGGTCAGCTCCACGCCAAGACCGAGGGTGCCGGCCTTGAGATTGACGCCGACATCGGCCCGAACCACGGACGCGGACGCAGCCAGCATCACGCTGGCCAGAACGGGGACAAAACGGTTTTTCATGGGTGCTCCTGCAATGAGTCTCATCCAAAACTTAGCCCATCCAGTCCCGGTCTCAAGCCCTGGCCGCGGGCACGGCTGACCGCCGCGCCGACCGGCGCGCCGCGCGGTCATCCAAGGGTGCTACAGTTGCGCTTATGCTCATTCCGCAGCTGGTGGCGCACCGCGGCTACCCCCGGCACTACCCGGAAAACACGCTCATCGGACTCGAGGCCGCCATCGCCGCCGGCGCGCGCTTCGTGGAGGTGGACGTACAACTTTCGCGCGACCGCGTGCCGTTGCTGTTCCACGACCGCGACCTGATGCGCCTGTGCGGCGTGCCCGGCAAGGTCCACGACCTCCACTACGAGGAGCTGTGGCACCTGCGGGTCGCGGAACGCGACCGTTTCGGCGAGCGTTTCAAGGACGTGCATGTCACCCGCCTGGCCGAACTCGGTCACCTGCTGATACGCCATCCGGAGGTGACCGCCTTCGTCGAACTCAAGCGCTCGAGCCTCGAGCGTTTCGGCGTCGAGAGCCTGCTGACGCTGGTGCGGCGCTCGCTGAAACCGGCGCTCGACCGGTGCGTGCTGATTTCCTATTCGCTCGAGGCGCTGCTGGCGGCGCGCCAACATGGCTGGCCCCGCCTCGGCGCCGTCGTCGACCGCTGGGACGAACACCGGCAGGAGCTCGTCGCCGAAATCGCTCCGGCGTTCCTTTTTTGCGATGTCGACGGCCTGCCGCGCACCGGCCAGCTTGGCATTCCCGGCATGCAGCTCGTGGTGTTCGAGGTCGCGGACGCCGCGCTGGCGCTGGACCTGGCGGCGCGCGGGGTGGACTTCATCGAGACCTTCGCGGTCGGCGAGATGTTGCAGGAATTTTCCCGCCTCGCGCCGTCCGGATGACCGCGACTACCTACGATGTCGTCATCGTCGGCGGCGGCATTCATGGCGTCGGCGTGGCCCAGGCCGCGGCCGCGGCGGGGCATTCGGCGCTGCTGCTGGAACGGCAGGAACTCGCCCATGGCACCTCCAGCCGCTCCAGCAAACTGATCCACGGCGGCCTGCGTTATCTCGAAAGCGCGCAGTTCGGGCTGGTGCGCGAATCGCTGCGCGAGCGCGAAATCCTCCTGCGCATCGCGCCCGGGCTGGTGCGGCGCATGCCGTTCTACATTCCGGTTTATGCCACCACCCGCCGCGCGCCGTGGATGATCCGCGCCGGGCTGTCGCTGTATGCCGTGCTCGGCGGTCTCACCCGCGATACGTGTTTCGAATCCGTGCCGCGCGCGGACTGGGAGCGCCTCGACGGACTCGACACCCGCGGGCTGCGCGCGGTGTTCCGCTACGAAGACGCCCAGACCGACGACGCCCTGCTGACCCGGGCGGTGATGCGCTCGGCGCAGGCGCTCGGCGCGGAACTGCGCTGCCCGGCGAATTTTCTGTCGGCCGTGCGCAGCGGTAACGGCTACAAGGTGCAATATCTCGATCGCGACGGGGAGCAAACCTGCCGGGCGCTGACGCTGGTGAACGCCGCCGGCCCGTGGGTCAACACGGTGCTCGACCGCGTCACGCCGCGCCCGCCGGTGCTGACGGTGGAACTGATCCAGGGCGCGCATATCCTGATCGAGGGCGAGACCCGGCACGGCATCTATTATGTCGAGGCCCCCGGCGACGGCCGCGCCGTGTTCGTCATGCCATGGAAGGGACAAACCCTGGTCGGCACCACGGAAACCGCGTTCAGCGGCGACCCCGGCAGCGTGCGCGTGCTGCCGCAGGAAATTTCCTACCTGCAGGAAACGCTGCAACATTATTTCCCGCATCATCATGGTCGGCTGCTCGACAGTTTCGCCGGCCTGCGCGTGCTGCCGCAGGGGCCCGGCACGGTGTTTCACCGTTCGCGCGAAACCGTGCTGCATCCGGACGACGCGGAGGCGCCGCGCCTCGTCAGCATCTACGGCGGCAAGCTCACCGGCTACCGCGCCACCGCCGCCTGGGTCATGCGCCGGCTGCGCAAATCCCTGCCGGCGCGCACGCCGGTCGCCGACACCGCGCAGCTGGGACTTTCCCCGTGACAGCCTGCCGCACCCGTCGCGCCTGAAACGCTTCAGCAGCGGTTGGCAAACCGCGTGGACTTCCAGCGCGAAGTCCTTGGCACAAAAGCCTTTTTGATTCCGGAAAAATCGCCGCCTTGCCAGCCATGCGCATCTTCCACAAAATGCGCAAAAACTTAGAGCATCAGGTCAGACGGAGGGGGCGGTATCGATGAATATCTTCGTGGGGAATCTCTCCGCGGCCGTCACGGCGGACGACCTGCGCCGGCTGTTCGCCGGCTACGGCACCACCATCAATGCCATCATCATGCGCGACACCGACACCGGCCTGCCGCTCGGCTACGGCCATGTGTACGTGGTGCCGGAACAGGCCGCCTACGAGGCCATCATCAATCTCGACAGGAAAGAGCTGAAAGGCAGCCCCATCACCGTGCGCGAATGCATGTACCGCACGCGCCAGGAACGGCGCCTGCGCCGCTTCCTGTGGCGCGGCAACGAACGGCGGATCGCGGAGTCGCGCCGCCACAATGGCCACGATCAGGCGGCCTCCGACTCTTCCGGGCAGCGTACCGGCTGAGGCCACTCAGCCGATAATCCGTTCAATCGTCCAGTAGACCCCGACCGCGGCGATCAGCGCCGACAGCGGCTGCACCAGCCGCGCGCGGTACCAGGGTTTCGTCTTCCACCACAGGCCGATCAGCAGCCAGGCCGCGGTGATCACCGCCAGCTGGCCCAGCTCCACGCCGACGTTGAAGCTGAGCAGCGCCGCGAGAAACTCCGAGCGCGGCAGGCCGATCTCGTGCAGCACGCCGGCGAAGCCGAGCCCGTGCAGCAGGCCGAAGCCGAAGACCACGAACGCGCGCCACGGCTTGAGCTCCGCCGTGACCAGATTTTCGATCGCCACGTAGGCGATGGAGGCCGCGATCAGCGGCTCCACGATCGCGGGCGAAAGCGAGACAATGCCATAGATGCTCAGGCCGAGCGTGATGGTGTGCGCCAGCGTGAACGCGGTCACCTGCACCAGCAGCGGTTTCCAGCGCGTGCTCAGCAGGAACAGCCCGAGCACGAACAGAATGTGATCCAGGCCCTTGGGCAGGATATGGGTGAAGCCGAGCACGGTGTATTGCGCCGCGACTTCCAGCCGGGTTTTCTGCTCCAGACCGACGCCCAGAACATACGGCTCGCTCTTTTCTCCATCCTTCAGCCACAACGCCACCGGCTCGCTGCCGGACACGGCCGGCAGGCGCAGGATGCTTTCGCCGAAGTCCGCGGCATAGGCCCAGTGGAAGGCGCGCGCGCCCGGCGGGATGGCGCCGCACAAACGCAACAGCGTCAGCCGCGCCCGTGCAGTATCGCCGACCTCCGGCACGTTGATCGAGCACAGATCCGGCATGATGCGCGCATTGTCGAAACGGATTTCGATTCCTTCAAAATAGCGCGGCAGGAACTCGCGGATTTTCTTTTCGAGTTCCGCGGGCGGCAATTCGCGCAGCTGGTTGTAGGTCTGCGCGTTGGGCGATTCGTCGGTGTCCTGGTGCCGCGGGCTCACGCCCGCGATCACCGCCTCCATGTTGGCGCTGAGCTCGATGTCGTAGCGGTCGGCGCTGAAATTCACGGTCGCGATCGCGGGACGGATTTCATGGGCCTGCGCGACGTGGGCGGCGACCAGCATCAGCAGGGCCATCAGAAAAATCGGGGGTCGGGACATGTCCTGTCTTTTGTCTTTTGTCTTTTGTGTTTTGCGGTTTGCGACGAAACAGCAGCCGGGGGTCTTGTGCTAAGCTGCCGCTCGATACGGATTCATGGACCTGCCTGTGACGATAAAATTCCGCGCGCAGTTTATGCGAATTTCCCGCCGCCTGCTCATCGGCGCTTTCCTGTTCATGACCGGCACGGCCGCGGCGCACGATTTCTGGATCGAGCCGCAGGCGTTCCGGCCGAAACCGGGAACCGCCGTGGGACTGAACCTGTTCGTGGGCCAGGACTTCAAGGGCGATTCCGTGCCCTATTTTCCCCAGAAATTCGAGCGCTACGTCGTCGCCGGCCCGGCCGGCACCCAAGCCGTTCCCGGGGTGCTGGGCGACGAGCCGGCTGGCACGGTGACGCCGGCCGCGCCCGGGCTGTACGTCATCGGGCTGCGCACCAAACCGGATTCCGTCACCTTCGACACCGCCCAGGAGTTTGAACAGTATCTATTAAAGGAAGGCCTCGAGCGCAACCTGGCCCCGCATCAGCGGCGCCACAAACCCGGAAACAAAATCGGGGAGAGCTATTTCCGCTGCGCCAAATCGCTCATTGCGGTGGGCACGGCCGGAGAGGAAGCCGACCGCGTGCTCGGTTTTCCGCTCGAACTCGTGGCCGAAACCAGCCCCTACCGCACGCCCGCGCTGCGCCTGCGACTGTTGTACCAGGGCAAACCGCTTTCCGGTGCGCTGGTGGTGGCCTTCAACAAGGCCGAACCGCTGGCCAAGCTCAAGGCGCGCACCGATGACAATGGCCGCGCGGAATTCACCCTGCCACGTTCCGGCACCTGGCTGGTGACCTCGGTGCACATGATCCCGGCGTCCTTCTTTTCCGGCTACGATTGGCGAAGCCTGTGGGCCTCGCTGACCTTTGAACGGCCATGAGGAGTTTTGCATGAAACCGATGCCATTCCTGCTTTCGATATTCCTGGTCGCCGGCGGTTTTCACGCAGCGCATGCTGCCGACTGGATCGGCCCGGACGGAAAAGTGGCGGGGCAATACGACACGAAACAGCTAGGTCAATTGCTGGAACAGAACAAGCCGGCGCCGGATGAAAACATCAAGGTCGTTCCGCTATTTCGCAACGAGCGTTCCTCAAACATCCTGGTGCAGGTACGCGACCGCGAACCGCTGCACCGGCATATCGACAGCGACATCACGGTTTTTCTGTTGCGCGGCGCCGGCGAAATGCGCATCGGCAAGGAGACGCGGCCCGTTAAGGCCGGCGATGTCATTCATATTGAGCGCAACGTGGTACACGCCTACATCAACCGCGGGCCGGAACCGGCCGCGGCGCTGGTGGTGTATAGCCCACCCCCGGGTCCGAAGGATCGGGTGCTGGCCGAGGAAAATGGAAAATTACCAGCCGCAAGATAAACCACGGCCCTGAACCGGCCCCCGCTCATTCCTCAAGGGAAAGCCGGTCACCTCATTTCCCGAAACTGTAGGCTACACCCGCCGAAAGCAGACTGATGTCGTCTTCGTTGACGTCGTAGTGCTCCCACTCAACGCGCAGGGAAAAACGCCTGCCCATGGCCACATTCGCACCGATACCCACCGTGAGATTGGTGCTTTTCCTGTCGCCAGCCAGTGCCGGGTTGGAGCTGCTGATTTCGCTGTTCCAATGGAAAGTACCCACGCGTCCAGTGATGCTGAACATGTCCCCCACCGGGATCATGCCTACGAGAGATACAACAAAACCATCGGATTCGGTGGTTACGCCGGTATCGGTCATCTGTCCAAGATCGTTGTAACCAAACTCGAAACCCACGAACCGGTTGAGCTGGTTGCCAACGAAGACCTTCCATCCGCTGTCCTTGTCATCGCAGGCCCCGAGATTCCTGTCGCACCAGTTCCTGTCCTCCACTTTTGCGGATGAGGCACCGACGTACCAGCCCTCGGCCAGGGCGGAGTCGGCAATGCACGCCGTGCCGGTGGTCAAGATCGCGGCAAACAACGCGCGGAAAAAGTTGTGATTCTGAGCCGTCTTGTTCTGTGATTCCATCTCTATCTCCTAGTTGTGTCTATTGACTGAAACATCTCCTCCTGCCCGCGGCACCGGAATCAGCACCCGGATTGCCCCGCAGCCCGGCTCAATTTAGTCTGAACAACTGTAGCGAACAAGCCCCGGCGGCAGTCACTGTCCGGATGCTGTCGCGTCCAGTGCCAGGCGCATTTCCCGGCACCAGGATGTATATCGCTGAATGAACGCGGAATCCGGCCGTGGCGGGAACGAGTCGCGCGCTATTTGCTTCGGCCAGTCCCGGGGATAACCGGCGAGCAGATATGCCGTCCCGCGCGCCGTGGCCTCGTACTCCGTCGGGCGATAAACCGGCAAGCCGCTCAGATCCGCCAACCGCCGGCACAAACCATCCAGCTGCGCCAGACCGCCGCTGACAAACAGCCGCTGCGGCGCCGGCGGCAATGGCTGCATTCGTTCCAGATTCGCTTGCAGCAGGAACACGATGGATTCGGCCACGGCGCAGGCCTGCTGCCACGGCTCGCCGTCACCGATCAGGCGCGAGGGAAAATCCGCCACCCAGTACGGCGCGCCGAGGCCGGCGACGCCGTTGAGGAACAGTGGAACATCGCCGTCGCGCGCGAGCCACTCGGGCAGTTGCGCCTCGAGGTTTTCCAGTCTCCACTCCCGCTCCGCCCAGCGCAGCGCCGCGCCGGCGCCGTTGACGGTGCCTTCCAGCACGTACAGGGCGCGCTCCGCGTCGCGATACACCATGCTTCCCAGCAGGCCCGGAACATCGGGCGCTTGCGCGACCGCGCGCTGCACGAAGGCACCGGTCCCGATGTTGACATAAACCGTGTCCGGCGACGGTGCGCCCAATCCGAACAGCGCCGCCGACTGATCGCCGGTAGCGATAGTGAGCGGCAGGCGATGTTCGTTCGCGATCAGCGTGCCGAAGGCATGGCGTGTCGGCACGCAATGCGGCAGCGTCTCCGGCGGGATCCCGAACAGCCCCAGCAGCCACGCATCCCAGTCCCGCGTGCGCAGGTTCCACAGCAGCGTGCGCGCGGCATTGGCGGGATCAGCCAGGAGAGGTTTCTCTTCCAGCAGACGGAACAGCAGGAAACTCGCGAGCGGTCCCATGACGAGGCGCCCTTCGCGCCGGGCCGCGGCCACCGCCGGCAGGTGGTCGAGACACCAGCGCATCTTGGAGGCGCCGTAATGCGGCGACAGTATCAGCCCGGTGCGCCGATGAACTTCACGGGTGTGAGCGGAGAACTGCCGGAGCCACGCATGCGCGCGCCGGTCCTGCCAGCTGATGACGGGCGACAGCGCCGCGCCGGTTTGGCGGTCCCAGCAGACCAGGCTGGCGCGTTGCGTGGCGATGCCGGCGGCGACGATATTTGCTGCGCGCGCGCCGAGCGCGCCGATGGTTTCGGCTATGGCCGCTTGCAGCGAAGCGACAAGCTCTTCCGGATCCTGTTCCACCCAGCCCGACCGCGGTTCGCGCACCGCGACTTCGCGCAGCGCGCCGGCCTGCCACACGCCCCGCCGGTCGAACACCAGCGCGCGGCTGGCGTGCCCGCCCTGATCGAGACAGAGATGGAGCGGGTCGGGCGCGGTGGCGGGCAAAAGCGGTTATTTCAGGGCCGGGAGATGGCGGTACCAGTCGTAATCGCCGGCGCCGCTCACCATGAACGAGGGATTCAGCAGCGAGGATTTGTTGTAGGCCAGCGGCCGGCGCTCGAGATCGGTCACGCGCCCGCCGGCGGCCTCGACCAC
>JBFMBB010000051.1:0-16389 GCA_040755435.1 Pseudomonadota bacterium
AAAGCCGCCAAGGCCGTCACGCCCGCACCGGCGGCAAAAGAGGTAGCGTCCAGCCCGCCTAAGGACGCCTCGAAGGAATCGACCGCAAAAAGCGCCGAGAAGAGCACGGAAGAATTCCGCGCCAACCCGTGCAACACGCCCACGGCCAAATTCACCTCTATCTGCCAGTAGCCTGAGGCCGCTGCCGGCCACTATTACTGCTCGCAGGTCGAGAGAAATCTGGCCGACGGGCCTTTGCAGGGATTGGCGCTGAAGGCAGCGGCTTCGCTGGCGCCAGCTTCGGCAGCTGCGGTGGATACGGCATCCCGGCGCGCAAGGTCGCCAGCCACTGCCTTGCTTGCCGGCGCTTCCCCTGAATTCACTCCTGACACAGGCGCCGCGGGTTCTGCGGTTTTCGCCTTCGTCTCCGCGGCCAGCTCCGCCTCATGCGCCTGCAATACCGCCATTTCCGCGGCCCGCGTGAGCCGCGCCGCCCGTTCCCGCTCGCGCGCCAGTGCCGCCTCGTGTTCCGCGGCCAGGGCGCGTTCACGCACCAGGGCAGCCTGACGCATCGATTCCCGCTCGCGCGCCGCAGCCTCGGCCACCGCCAGCGCCGCATCACGCTCACGCTGGATCTGCTTCAGCCTTGCCTCCTCCTCGGCAGCATCCTTGCCGGGAACGGCAGAGGCCGCCACCGTCGTTGGCGCCGGTGCGGTGGCTGGCGCCGGCGCGACCGCCGGAGTCAATGTGTTTGCCGGCGCGGCGTTCGCGGACATCTGCCCGGCTGTACCGACCGCGGTCGTGGTCCGCGCCGGTGACTTGCTGCCGGGAGCAGCCGATGTCAGGTCTGACCGGTCAAGGAAATACCAGGCAAATGCGGCAGTGGAAACAAGACAAACGATGGCGACCGCGGCGGCATAACGCCAAACCCTGATGCGTCCGCCGGCGGCGGCCATGCGCAGCGGTTGCACCGGAGACGGCACTGGCAAACCGGCCGGCATGCTTTCACTGCCGTGATCCTCGCGCGACGCGACAGAGACAGGCGCGATTTCGCCGGAGCGCGCCGCGGTCTCTGCGGGCGGCGCCATGTCCGGTGGCATCGTGGCTGCGGCCGGTTCCGGAATCGCATCGGGCTGCTGCCGTTCCCCCGCCGGCACGCTTTTGATGGCGTGCACGCGCGTCCTGTCGCCATCCGGTCTCGGTCCCGACTCGCCGGCTTTTGCTTCCGGCGCCGTCACCAAGTTTGTTTCGCCGACAAGCCTTGCCGAGGCGGCATGGCGCACGCCATGCATCGCCACGGCCTCCGGCATGCTTTCCGCCGTCGCTGTCGGTGTCTGTTTCAGCGACAAACGCGGCACCACCCGCGTTTCCGCGGCCGCGGAAAACACCGGCAACGCGCCATGCTGTGCACGGTCATTGACAATTTGTTCAATGAGCTCACCGGTGACAACCGCCGCCTGCCCCGCATAGGCGTAGACCAGCGCCAAGTCGCACAGGAGGTTGATCAGCCGTGGTATGCCGCCACTGTGGACGAACACCGCTTCGCAGGCATCGTCGGTGAACAATTCGTGCTCGCCGCCCGCCACCCGCAGGCGATGACGGATATAGCCGCGCGTCTCCTCGCTGCTCAGGCCCTCGAGGTGGTAATCCACCGCCACCCGCTGCGCGAACTGCTCCAGCTCCGGGCGCCGCAAAATGTCGCGCAACGGCGGTTGGCCGACCAGGATCACCTGCAACAGCAGGTCCTTCTCGGAATTGATGTTGGACAGCATGCGCAGCTCTTCCAGCGCCTCGGCCGACATGTTCTGCGCCTCGTCGATGATCAGCATGGTGCGCCGGTTCTTCGCGTACTGCCCGATCAGGTAATCGACGAAAAGCTGGTGTTGCCGGGCGCGGTTGCCGGCGCCGTCGTCGAGATCGAAGGCATGCAGGATCCAGCGCAGCAGCTCGCCGAAGGAGTGATGGGTGTTGGTGATCAGGCCGATCGAGACGTCGGCGCCGATCTGGTTCAGCAGCCGGCGCAGCAGCGTGGTTTTGCCGGTGCCCGCCTTGCCGGTGATGACGCAGAAGCCGGCCTGGTTTTCCAGGCTGTACTCCAGCAGCGTGCCGGCCATCTCGTGCTGCCGGCTGAGATACAGAAAGGCCGGGTCGGGCAGCAGGGAAAACGGCTTTTCCTTCAGTCCATAAAAGGATTCATACATGGTCAGCTTGGCTCCTCACCCTCGTTGCGGCGGACCTGCGCGGCGCTTCTGTGCGCGCCTTCGGCGTCCACCGGTTCCGGATCGGCATCCGGTTATGTCGTGTTTTTATTCATTCTGCGGGACCGGCCGCGCCGAATCAATCGCCGGGCCCGGACCATGGATACAACTCGTTAATTCCAAACAGATATCGGAAGCGATCCGGAAGCCTTGCGGGTGCGGCAATATGGGCATAGCCGGGTTTTTTAACGCAGATTCAGCGGCACTCAGGGAATGATCAGCAGCACCTTGACGCTGCTGTCGACGAACTTGCCGTCGACGTAACCGATCGCGTCGGGGTTGCCCGCGACCCAGCTTTTCACCGCGGCGTCGTCGACCAGCTCACGCGGCGGGTTGGCCTTGCCGGTGAACATCAGCTTCGACCAGTACACCTTGAGCGCGGAGTCGTCCTTCTTGATCACCGCGCCGTAGAACTTCTTGCGCGCCGGGCTGTTGGCGGCCTGGTCCACCGGGATGGCGCGCTTGCCGTTGGCGAACACGCCGGCCTTGGCCAGATAGATGTCCGCGGCCTCGTCGGCCGTGATGCCCGACAGGCCGTTGCTCGGATGCACGATGATCGCCAGGGCCGCGTGGGCCGGCACGGACACCGCCCAGAGAACCAGCAGGAACAGCGTCGCCCGCACTTGTTTTAATGTTTTCATGGGTGATTCTCCTAGAACACGACGTCCAGCGAAATGCCGTAGATCATCACGTCATCGCCCGGATCCTTGGGGGCATTAATCGGCTCATCTATGAGCAGGCCGCGTGTTCCTTCCTTGGGAGTCACCTCCTGCACCTCGAACTTGAGGGCGGCACCGCTGCCGACCTCGTAGCGCAGGCCCAGCGTCTTGGACTTCTGATCGAGCGGAGTACCATCGAACATTCCGCCGACCGGATTCTCGTTGTCCTTGATCCGCGCTGTGGTGAAATGCGGCAGCCACTTGCCGATGCGGTAACCCAGCGTGGTGTACGAGCCCTTCTGGTTGGGAAAGGCTGAATTCGCCCTTCCGTTGATCTCGCGCTCGAAGTACTCGGTATAGAGCACCACATTGTGCCAATCCATGCTCGCGCCAGCGCTGGAGAATTTTACGTCATCCTGGAATACCCCGAAGCCGGGGACATTGACCTTGGTTTTCAGCGTTCCGGCACGGATGGTAAAGATGTCGGAGCTGAGGCTTACGTTAATGCCGCGCAGGGCATCGGCCGTGAAGTCGGTGTACAAAATCGTGCCCGGAGGACAGGTATAGAATGAGCCGGGGGTTTGGCCATTGAAACAAAGGCTATAGTTCGTGTTGGTCACCGCCTCCTGCGGCACCAGCGCCTGGGCCCCGCGGCTCACGCCGTAGTACGGCTGCACCAGCAGCGACATATCGCCGAAGCGGAAGCGCGCCAGCAGGTCCACGCCGTTGATGGTGGTGATCGGGTTGGAGCTGTACACCTCCTGCGGCGGACGGATCCACGGGTAGGCGTAACCGACTTCGTAATAGTCCGAAATCAAGAAGGTCGGGAACTTGATCTTGCCGGCGCGGGTGGTGAACTGCTCGCTCAGGCGGTAATTGATGAAAGCCCAGTCGGCCTCGACGTTGGAGTTCTCCTCGCGCGCCTTGGCCAGTAATTGTCCGGTGATGGAAATGTCCTCGTTCACCTTGGCCGAGATCTGCAATCCCAGACGCGAATCGGCGGTGAAGCCGGGCGTGTTTTCAATGGTGCCGTCCTGCGATACGGCCTCGGTCGGTGCGGTACCCCCAACCAACTGCTTGTCGGCATAGGTCGCGCCCACGGTCAGGAAGCCGCTGACGGACACTCCCTCGATTCCGGCGGCGCCGGCAGGCAGGGCCTGCCAGGCCAGACCGATACACAACAACCCCAGTATTTTTTTGCGCATAGATGTCTTCCGTAGTGGAATTTGAGAAACCGTTGAATGACACTTCATATATAGTTGGTTTGGCGGGATTTTCCATCGGCCGGGACCGTGCACGAGGCCGTGGCCGGAGAAGGGTTTGGCGGCCCAAACGCCCGGATTTCAGCGGTTTTTGCCAAGTCGAGCGAAAAAGTCGGATTCCGGCGGGACCGCGCTTCAGAGCAGGGGCCGCAAATGCGGCCAGACGTTTTCCAGCAGGCGCAACTGCGCTGCATCACTGGCATGAATCCGGTCCGGTTGCATCAGGTCATCGTTCGTGGCAACGCCCTCGAGCAGTGACGGTACCAGCGGCACTTTGTGCTCGCCCGCGATTTCGCGATAGATAGCCCGGAACCTTTCGGTATAGCTTTTGCCATAGTTGGGCGGAAGCTCGACCCCGACCAGCAGCACCCGCGCGCGGCGGGCCTTGGCCTTCGCGATCATGGCATTGATATTATGTTTCATCTGCTCCAGCGAAAGTCCGCGCAGGCCATCGTTGCCGCCGAGTTCGATGATGACCACCGCGGGCTGGTGTGCCGCCAGCAGCCGCGGCAGGCGCGCCAGGCCGCTGGCCGTGGTGTCGCCGCTGATGCTGGCGTTGACGACGCGGTAACCGGGCTTGTCCCGCTCCAGGCGCTGGCCGAGCAGGGCCACCCAGCCGGAAGAGACTTCCATGCCATAGGCCGCGCTCAGGCTGTCGCCGACCACCAGCAGCGTGCGCGCCGCGGCGGACACGGGCAATAATCCGACCAACAACAGCACAACCAGCAAGATACGACGCATGCCTGAACACCTGAATGGACACATTGTCTCCGCCACCGGACTTTCAAAACGGGTCAGCACCGCCGAAGGCTCGCTCGACATCTTGTCGGGTGTGAACCTCGAGATCAAGGCCGGCGAGCGCGTGGCCATCGTCGGCGTGTCCGGCTCCGGCAAATCCACCCTGCTCGGGCTGCTGGCCGGACTCGACTCGCCCACCGAAGGCGAGGTGAGTCTTGCCGGCGAGCGCCTCGACAGACTCGACGAGGACGGCCGCGCGCGCGTGCGCGCCGGGCGCGTCGGCTTCGTGTTCCAGAATTTCCAGCTGCTGCCCGGCCTGACCGCGCTGGAAAACGTCATGCTGCCGCTCGAGCTCGCCGGCGCCGCCGACGCGGAAGACGGCGCGCGCGGACTGCTCACGCGCGTCGGCCTCGGCGAACGGCTGACGCATTACCCGCGCCAGCTTTCCGGCGGCGAACAGCAGCGCGTGGCCATGGCGCGCGCGTTCGCCGTGAAGCCCGCGATACTCTTCGCCGACGAACCCACCGGCAATCTCGACAGCGCCACCGGCGCGCGCATCATCGACCTGCTGTTCGATCTCAACCGCGAACACCGTACCACGCTGGTGCTGGTGACGCACGACGAAAGCCTGGCCACGCGTTGCGAGCGCCACATCCATCTGGATGCCGGCCGCATCGTGCAGGACCGCTGACGATGCGCGGCCCGCGACATATGCGCCTGGCCTGGCGCCTGCTGGCGCGCGACTGGCACGCCGGCGAGTTGCGCCTGCTGGCCGCGGCGCTGGTGATCGCCGTCGGCGCCGTGACCGCGATCGGTTTTTTCAGCGACCGCCTGAACCGCGCCATGACCTGGCAGTCGGCCGACCTGCTGGGCGCGGACCTGCGCCTGACCGGCGCCGAGCCGGTGCCGGCGGACTGGCTCGCGGCCGCCACGGAACACGGCCTGCGCCATGTCGAAACCCTCGATTTCGCGAGCGTGGTGGTGCACGGCGACAAATTGCAGCTCACCAGCGTCAAGGCCGCCGCGCCGGGCTATCCGCTGCGCGGGACGCTGCGCACGGCGGCCGTGCCGTACGCGCCGGAAGCCGACACCGGAGACATGCCCGCGCCCGGCACGGTGTGGGCGGAAACGCGCGTGTGGCAGGCACTCGATCTGTCACCCGGGGCGCGCATCGAAATCGGCAACGCCGCCTTCACCGTCGCGCGCGTGCTCACCTACGAGCCGGGACGCGGCGGCAGCTTCTTCACCATGGCGCCACGCGTGCTGATGCACCGCGACGACGTCGCCGCCACCGGGGTGGTCCAGCCGGGCAGCCGCGTGACTTACAGTTACCTCTTTGCCGGCAGCGATACCGATCTGGCGCGCTACCAGGAATGGCTCAAGACCCGTCTCGGACCGCATCACCGGCTGTTCAACGTGCGCGACGGCGGCAGCTCCATCGGGCGCGCGCTGGGGCGCGCCGAGCGTTATCTCGGGCTCACCAGCCTGCTGGCGGTGCTGCTTGCCGGCGTCGCCATCGCCATGGGCGCGCGCCGCTACAGCGAGCGCCACTACGACACCGCCGCCATGCTGCGCTGCCTCGGCGCCACGCAACGCGAACTGGTGGCGTTGTTCGCTCCGCAATTCCTGCTGCTCGGGCTGATCGCTAGCACCGCCGGCTGCGCGCTCGGCTGGCTCACCCAGGAAGCGGTATTTTATCTGCTGCGGGAGGTGTATCCGCTGCGCCTGCCGGCGGCGGGACTCGCACCAGCAGGCTTCGGATTTTTCACCGGCCTGCTGGCGCTGACGGGCTTCGCGCTGCCGCCCTTGCTGCGCCTGCGGCAGGTTCCACCGCTGCGGGTGATACGCCGTGAACTGGCGCCGCTGCCACCCTCGGCCTGGCTGGTTTACGGTTTCGCGGCGATGGCGATCCTGATCCTGATGTGGCGTTTCACCGGCAGCCTGTTGCTGACGGCCGCGGTGCTGGCCGGCAGCCTCGCGGCCGCCGCCGCGCTGGCGGCCTTCGCCGGAGGATTGCTGGCGCTGAGCCGGCGCGCGCACCGGCGCGTCGGCGTGGCCTGGCGCTTCGGCATGAATAACCTGTGGCGCCGCGCGCGCACCAGCATCGGCCAGATCCTCGCCTTCGGCCTCGTGCTCATGGCCATGGCGGTGATCGCGCTGCTGCGCACCGACCTGCTGAACACCTGGCAGACGCAGTTGCCGCCGGACGTGCCGAATCATTTCGCCTTCAACATCCTGCCGCAGGACGTCGCCGCCACGCAGGGCTTCTTCGCGCAGCACCGGATTCCGGCGAGCGATCTTTATCCGATGGTGCGCGGCCGCCTCACCGAAATCAACGGCAGGCCGGTGACGCAGGCGGTCACCAAGGAAGAAGATGGCAACGAGGCGATCCGGCGCGAACTCAATCTCACCTGGAGCGCGACGCTGCCGTCCGACAACCGCGTGGTGCACGGGGCCTGGTGGAACGACGCGGCCGTCGCCAACCCGGTATCGGTCGAAGAGAAACTCGCGCAGAAACTCGGCATCGGTACCGGCGACGAACTGACCTTCTCGATCGGCGGCAGCGAACGGCGCGCCCGGGTTGCCAGCATCCGTTCGGTGCAGTGGGATTCGTTCCATCCCAACTTCTACATGATCTTCCCGCCGGGGGCGCTCGACGACCTGCCCGCCACCTATCTCACCAGCTTCCACCTGGCGCCGGAACAGAAACCGCTGCTGACTTCGCTGGTGCGCAGCTTCCCGGCGGTGACGGTGCTGGAAATGGACCAGGTACTGGCGCAGGTTCGCACCATCCTGGCGCAGGTCACGGCCGCCGTGGAACTGGTGCTGCTGTTCGTGCTCGCCGCCGGCTTCGCGGTGCTGTTCGCGGCGCTGGCCACGAGCCTCGACGAGCGCTTCCACGAAGGTGCGCTGCTGCGCACCTTCGGCGCCGGGCGCCGGCAGTTGCGCGCCGCGCACTTCGCCGAATTCGCCGTGCTCGGCGCGCTGGCCGGCGTGCTGGCGGCGATCGGCACCGAACTCATTGCCTGGGCGCTGTACACGCGCGCCTTCGAGCTCGAGTACCATTTCAAATGGCCGGTATGGATCCTGGCGCCGCTGGCCGGCGGCTTGCTGATCGGGCTGGCCGGTTACCTCGGTACCCGCCGCGTGGTCAGCCGCTCCCCGCTGTCCGTTCTGCGCGAGCTTTGAGCGGCGGATCGGCCCGGATTCCCGGCCGGAAAGCCCCGTTTCCGGCGTTTTACCGCCTGCCAACGGCGGCTTCGGAACGGATTCCCCGGGAAAATCCGTCCCCCAGGGGTCCCATCGGGGAAATCATTGTGATACAATGCCTTTCCGGTCGTAACCGTCAGTTCTGACGACCGGTTTTTGGTGTTTTTTCCCTGATTTATTTATTCGGACTAACCCCATCCGCGGCTGCATCGCGGTATACGACTTTGGCCCAGACAATGACCGACACCACCGCCAGCGCAAAAACCAGCCGCCCCTCCCCTTCCATGCCGCGCCCGTTCAAAGTGGCGCGCGTCGAAAAAACCGACGCCCCGGACGGCGGGCAGGGCCAGGACTGGTATCGCTATGTGCTGGAAAGCGGCCGTTCCACCATCACCGGGCATCGCAGCGGATCGCGCAAGGACGTGCTCGCCTATGCCACGCAGTGCGCCGAACAGCTGAATACCCGTGGGCTGACGGGACAATCCATCTGGAGCCCACGCGGACGCAAACCTGCCGCATCGACCAGTTCCTCCAGCTAGGAAGCAGGTCTTATAAACTCATCAAAAAACCCGCCTTTTGGCGGGTTTTTTGTTTCAATGGATTAACGCAATCCGGTCAGACGCAACCAGTCGGTTTCGGCAAGCCGCCGTACTTGGTGATCGGTTTCATCGGGCCGGTCATCCAGAGCTTGAACAGGCCCTGCTGATCCTCCTCGATGTACTTGGCGAATTTGCGGATCGGCGGGACCACGCCGAACTCTTCGTAATAATCGCGGGCCTTCAGGATATGGGACCACTTCACCTCGTCGAGCGCGACGCCGTCGACCTCGGCCATGGCGCGCGCGATTTCCGGCGTCCAGACGTCGCGATCCATCAGATAACCATCACCATCACGTGGCGGAATTTGCATAGCTGTACTTACCTTCAAAAGAAATTTTGGGCAGCGCAATTATCCCATAATAACAGACTAAATCAATCAACTTTAGGATTCGGGGGTAATGACAGGGAGTCGAAGCCCTGCTGAACCCCGGCGCCACCGGTTCAGGAAATGGTCTGGTAATAGAGATTCTGGGGGTGATTGGCCTGGGCGAAGAAGAACCAGCGCTCCGCCAGCAGACCCAGGTACTGCACCACGAAGGCGGCGCCGATCAACAAGGCATTGCTCTGGACCATGCCGGCGAACAGCAGCGCCAGCGGCACCGGAAACACCAGCACCAGGAAGATCCATTTGATCGAGCGGTACAGCCGGCGCGTGGCGCCGTGGAAAAATTCACGCGTATTGAACGATCCGCCCATGAACCCCTGCGACTTCTGGACGATGCGCGCGTGGCGCACGCCGATGGCGGTCTGGATCGACGATCGGTGCTTGAGGCGGCGGTTGCGGATCAGTGAGGCGACGCGCGTCACCAGCACGGTCAGCGTGGTGGCCATGGCCCAGGCGCCGTAGAAGTACATCAGCGCCGGCGCGTCCCAATACGCGGCGTAGGCAGTTGCCAGCAGGAAGCCCGAGGCCAGTCCGAACAGGGTGTAATTCACCACCGTCAGCCACGTCGCCCACTCCTGCAGGAACTTGATGCAGGCGTAGATCATGCCGGTGCACAGGAACAGCAGGAACGCCAGCAGTGCGCCGGCGGCGCCGATGACCAGCGCCAGATCGCCTTCGATCGCGGTATCGATTCCGATGAGGCTCAAATCCCAGCCGTAATGATGCACCAGGCCGTAGGCCGCGACCGCGCCCATCAGCGCCGGCAGCACGATCACCTCGCGCGACAGCCAGGAGGTGCGCCAGCGCGCCGCCGAGCGCCAGGCGCGTTCCGGGTGGCCGAGATGGAAGAACGAGGCGATCAAACCGGCGACCAGCAACGCCAGCGCGATGGCGCTGCCGGCCACGTAAAAAATTTTCGGCTGCGCCGGCAACAACCCGATCGTGGCATAAACCTGCGCAGTGCACAGGGCCAGAAACAGGCCCTGACCGGTGCCGATCAAAGTCGTCAGGAAGATCACGGAAAAAGCGGGGTGCATCTATAAACCTCGGTTTCTGGTTTCTAGTCTCTGGTTTCTGGTTTCATGTTCCAAGAAAGGCTCCGGGGGTTTAACCTGAAACCAGAAACTTGAAACTAGAAACCGCTGGTGATTGGCGTTCACGCCAATCACCAGCTGGTAACGTCATCCAGCGACGGCTCGCGGAAATCCGGCTTGGGCTGCACGCCCTCCTTCTTGAGCGGATTATCGGCGCGCACCAGTTCGTCCGGATGGATCTTGATGCGCGTCTTGCGCCGCGGCAGATAATGGTTGGCCGGCTTGGTGCCCCACTCCGGCATCAGCGCATAGCCGCCGTTCTCGCTGATCGCGATCGACACCTGCGAATCGGGGTCGTGCACGTCGCCGAAGAGGCGCGCGCTGGTCGGGCAGGCCAGCACGCAGGCCGGCTTGCGCTCCGCCTCGGGCAGCGTCGTGTCGTAAATGCGGTCCACGCACAGGGTGCACTTCTTCATGACCTTCTGGTGCTCGTCGATCTCGCGCACGCCGTAGGGGCAGGCCCACGAGCAGTACTTGCAGCCGATGCACTTGTCGTAATCGACCAGCACGATGCCGTCTTCCGGGCGCTTGTAGCTGGCACCGGTGGGGCACACCGGCACGCACGGCGGGTCCTCGCAGTGCAGGCAGGATTTCGGGAAATGCACGGTCTCGGTGTTCGGGAACTCGCCGACCTCGAAGGTCTGCACGCGGTTGAAGAAAGTGCCGGTCGGATCCTCGCCGTAGGGGCGGTCGTCGGACATGTAGCCGGCCGCACCCGAGGTGTTCCATTCCTTGCAACTGGTGACGCAGGCATGGCAACCCACGCAGACGTTGAGATCGATGACGAGTGCGAGCTGGCTCATACGTGACTAGCTCCCCATGATCTTGCCGGCCACGTAGGCCAGCCAGTTCTGCTTGCGCGGCGGCGCACCGGGCACCGGCTTCAACTCCTCGAACCGCGGCCAGCTGAGTTTATCTTCCGCCGCATCGGCCTTGTACAGGCGCACGCGCACGTCGTACCAGCCGGCCTGGCCGGTGACCGGATCGGAATTGGACAGATGTTCGCCCTCCGGCTGCCGCGGCAGTTCCTCGGAAATCAGGTGATTCAGCAGGAAGCCCTTGCGCGCCTCGTTGGCGCGCGGTTCGAGATTCCACGCGCCCGGCTGCTTGCCGATGGCGTTCCAGGTCCAGACCGTGCCGGGCTCGGTGGCCTCGCTGTAGCGGCACATGCCGCGCACCTTGCCCCACGGCGACTCGACCCACACCCAGTCGCCGTCCGCGATGCCCTGCGTGGCGGCGGTTTTCGGGTTCACGAACAGGTAATTGTGCGTGTGGATCTGGCGCAGCCAGGCGTTCTGCGAATCCCAGGAGTGATACATCGCCATCGGCCGCTGCGTCACCGCGTTGAGCGGGTATTTGCGCTTGTCGGTGAGCTGGCCCTCCAGCGGCTCGTAGTAGAACGGCAGCGGGTCGAAATAGGTCTCGATACGCTTGCGCAAATGTTGCGGCGGCTGTTTGCCCTGGGTCTTGCCCTGCGCCGCCAACCGGAACTGCTGCAACACGTCCGAGTAGATGTGGATCAGGATCGGCTCGGCATAGCGCGTCAGGCGGTGCCGCTGCGCCCATTCAAGGTAGCCCTTGTTCCAGTTGCGCATGTACTGGAACGACTTGGGCAGTTCGTGGTGGTACACGCAATTGTTTTTCGCGTACATCTCCCACTGGTTCGGATTCGGCTCGCCCTTCATGAACTTCTCGCCGCCCTTGCCGCGCCAGCCGGCGAGGAAGCCGATGCCGGCGCCCGGCTCGATCTCGTAGTTGATGATGAAGTCCGGGTAGTTCTTGAACTTGCGCTGTCCGCGCGTATCCACGAACGCCGGCAGCTTGAGGCGCGAGCCGAGTTCGATCAGCACTTCCTGGAACGGCTTGCACTCGCCCTTGGGCGGTACCACCGGGATGCGCACCGAGTCCACCGGGCCGTCGAACTCCGAGATCGGCCGGTCGAGCATGCTCATCACGTCGTGGCGCTCGAGGTAGGTGGTGTCCGGCAGCACCAGGTCGGCGTAGCTCACCATCTCCGACTGGAACGCGTCGCACACGACGACGAACGGGATCTTGAACTCGCCGTTCTCGTCCTTGTCGTTAAGCATCTTGCGCACCTCGACCGTGTTCATGGTCGAGTTCCACGCCATGTTGGCCATGAAGATCAGCAGCGTGTCGATCGGGTACGGGTCGCCGCGCCAGGCATTGGTGATGACGTTGTGCATCAGGCCGTGCACCGACAGCGGATATTCCCAGGAAAAGGCCTTGTCGATGCGCACCGGCGTGCCGTCCGGCTCGACGAACAGATCGTCCGGGTCGGCCGGCCAGCCGAGCGCCATCCCGTCCAGCGGCTTGCCGGGGCGCACGCCTTCCGGTCCCTTCGGCGTCTTGGCGCAGGGCGGGATCGGGCGCGGGAACGGGGCCTTGTGGCGGAAACCGCCCGGGCGGTCGATGGTGCCGAGGACGGACATCAATATCGACAGCGCGCGGATGGTGTGAAAGCCGTTCGAGTGCGCCGCCAGCCCGCGCATGGCGTGGAACGCCACCGGGTTGCCGGTGACCACCTCATGATCCTTGCCCCAGATGTCGGTCCAGGCGATGGGCAGCTCGATCTTCTGGTCGCGCGCGGTCACGCCCATCTCGTTGGCCAGGCGCGTGATGGTCTCGACCGGGATGCCGGTGATGGCGCTGGCCCATTCCGGCGTGTAGTCCTTGACGCGCTCCACCAGCAACTGGAACGCCGGCTTGACCGGGGTACCGTCCGGCAGCGTGAACTCGCCGCGCAGGAACGGATCGACGCCGGCGGTATGCGTGACCACGGCCTTGCCGGCATGTCGGTCCCACCACAGCTTGTTCTGCGGATCGAAACAGCCCTCTTCCACCGGCACCTCGGCGCGCACGAACATGCCGTACTCGCTCGAGTTCCTGTCCATGTTCACCAGCTGCGCGGAATTGGTGTAGTTCACCAGAAAATCGCGGTCGTACAGGCCCTGCTTGATGAGCACGTGAATCAGCGCCAGGAACAGCGCCCCGTCGGTACCGGGCTTGATCGGCACCCACTCGTCGGCGATCGCCGAGTAGCCGGTGCGCACCGGATTCACCGAGATGAATTTGCCGCCGTTGCGCTTGAACTTGGAGATGGCGATCTTGAGCGGATTCGAGTGATGATCCTCGGCGGTGCCGATCATCACGAACAGCTTGGCGCGATCGAGATCCGGCCCGCCGAACTCCCAGAACGAGCCGCCGATGGTGTAGATCATGCCGGCCGCCATGTTGACCGAGCAGAAGCCGCCGTGCGCGGCATAGTTCGGCGTGCCGAACTGCTTGGCGAACAGGCCGGTGAGCGCCTGCATCTGGTCGCGCCCGGTGAACAGGGCGAATTTTTTCGGATCGGTGGCGCGGATTTTCGCGAGGCGCTCCTCCAGCAGGGCGAAGGCCTCGTCCCAGGAGATCGCCTCGAATTCGTTGGCGCCGCGCTCGCTGCCGGGCTTGCGCCGCAGCGGTTTGGTCAGGCGCGCCGGCGAGTGCTGCTTCATGATGCCCGAGGCACCCTTGGCGCAAATCACGCCCTTGTTGATGGGATGATCGGGGTTGCCCTCGATGTACCTGATCTCGCCGTCCTTGAGCGTGACGCGGATGCCGCAGCGGCAGGCGCACATGTAGCAGGTGGTGTTCCTGGTCTCAATGCGGCCGGAGGAAGATTGCGTCATGGGATCTGGGCCAATCCGGATGGTCGGGCACTAGGGTACGGACGCCGGTACGATACTAAGCCCGGAACCGGTGCGCAATTCACAATATTCGATACGCCAAGAAAATTTACTAGTCCAGCATTGGCGCGTGTTTTCCGACGTGCGATGCGATTGCCACTACATTGAATCCGTCTTTGGCGCCGGCGCTCGCCGCCTCGTATCAGGGCAGGGCCTCGACGGCGTAACGCACCGCCAGACGATGCGTGGCGCCGGGCGCGATGCTCACGACGTTCTCCGCCGCGTTGGCGCTCTCGACGCAGACCATGCCGCGCCAGCCGTCGGGACCGAAATCGCCCATCTTGTCGGCCTTCGCGGTCCAGGGATTCCACACCACGGTCGAACGGCTGCCGGATTTCGCCACCCGGATGCGCCGCTTGAGGCGCGCGTCCTCGATCACGCACTCGGCCTCGGTGTTCAGATAAATCCGGTCGGTCTCTTCGGTAAAAACCACCGGCCCGTCCTGGCGCCGGCGCGCGCTGCCGCCGCCGGCCTTGTCGAGATAGTCGCAGCCCTCCAGTCCGCGGATGCGGATGTCGGCGATATCGCCGATCTGGAAATAGGTGTGCAGCGCCTCGCCGATGACGAGCGCGTGATCGTCGCGGTTGTGCGTGGTCAGCGCGATTTCGAGCGCGGCGCCGACGGTCACCCGCAGGGAAGCATCGGCGCGATGCGGCCACATGGCGCGCGTCTGCTCGGTTTCGACCAGCGCCAGCGCGATTTCGGTCGCGCCGTTGTCGAGCTCGCGCGTGGCCGTCACTTCCCACGGCACGGTGCGGGCGAAGCCGTGCGCCGGCAGCGTGGAATCGGTCGCGTGCGGCCCGAACCACGGCCAGCACACCGGCACGCCGCCGCGGATGGATTTGCCGGGCGCGAATTTGGCGAAGCGCGACAGCCATACCACCGGCTCCGCCTGCGATTTCGGGTGCCAGTTCATGACGTGCCCGCCCTGCAGGGCGATCGTGGCATGACCGTGGGTATTGGCCACCTCCATGACCGCCAGCCCGCCGGCAATCTGCTTGAAGGTAATGCGGCCGGACAGGCCAAAACGCGCGTTGGCTGCGGATAAATCGGTCATGCGAAAGCTTCCTGCCGGAATCGGCGGTGAATGGTTGATGGGATGTACCAACTGCGGGGCGGATTGTACCGGGGGCGACGCCCCGGCAAAACGCCATGGCCGGCCCTGCCGGCTGAAAAAAGCGGGGTGAGGCTGCGCGCGGGCGCGCCGGCGTCAGGCGTGCTCGGTTTCGCGTTCCTCCTCGACCTGCAACACCGAGTTGTATCCTCCCGAGTAATTCGGCACCTGCTCCGGGTTGGAGGGGTCCTCCTGCCACACGCCGTCGACGATCAGGCGATACTGATAAGTCCCCGGCATCAGCATCACGATTTTCTCAATCACGTTGTTCTCGGTGCGCGTGACCACGCCCTGGTCCGGGCGCCAGTCGTTGAAGCTGCCGGCGAGCTTCACGTCGCGGCCGGCGAAGTCATAGAAACGCAGCACCACCTTCTGCAGTCCTGCCTGCCGGCCCAGCCGTGAGCGCGCCTCTTCGAAGACACGCTTCATGGCCCCAACGCGAGGTCTGAGTTCACCTGTGCCGCCTGCCGTGGCCTGGCTCAGCGGCATCGGCGGCGTCACGTTCGCCACAAGGCCCTGCTCCACGACAACGGGGTCGGGCAGTCCAACACCGGGCTCAGCCACGTCGCCTGTCGCAACCTTGTCGTCCTGCAACAGGGACATCGCCTCGTTCGCGAGGCGCCCGTACTGAACGGCGACGGTGGACGTGGGGTCGTAGGCAACGACCGGCATGCCCTGGCGCGTGGCTTCCTTCAGGCGCACCGTGAACTGCACCATCACCGGCAGCACGTCGTCGGCGAAACGCTCGCCGATCTCGCGCAGGAATTGCCGGCACAGGCGCGTGCGGCTGTCGACCAGCGTCGGCAGCACGCGCACCGGGATGTCACGCCCGTGGCGCTCACGCAGCCCGCGGATGACCTCGTACATGCGGTCGATGCCGTGCATGCCGAACAGGCTCATCTCGATCGGGATCAGCACCAGGTCGGCCGCCGCCAGCGCGTTGAAGCAGAGCAGTCCCATCGAGGGCGGGCAGTCGATGACGACGTAATCGTAGCGGTCGCGCAGCGGCGCCAGATGTTTTGCCAGCAGCCGGTCGCGTTCATCCCGGCGCACCGGCAGGTTCTCCGCGGCCTGCAAGGTTTTGGTGGCCGGCACCACGTCCACGCCGGTGAATACATCCGGCAGGATGATGTCCTCGAGCACGACCTCGCCCGTCAGGACATCGTAGAGATCGCGCGCGTCCTCGTTGAACACCCCGAACCCGAGCGAACAGTGGCCCTGGGGATCCAGGTCGAGCAGCAGTACCCGCTGTTCCTTTTTCCCGAGACAAGCAGCGAGATTGATGGCGGTGGTGGTCTTGCCGCAACCGCCCTTCTGGTTGGCAACCGCGATGACTTTCATGTCA
>JBFMBB010000052.1:0-15908 GCA_040755435.1 Pseudomonadota bacterium
CCTCGAAGCCCTTTTCCTTGAGATAAGGCTTGAGGCGTTCGAGCATGAAGCCGTGCAGGTCCTGCACCACGGAATCAGCAATGACGCCGTTCGGAAACTGGCTGCGCGCGCTAGTCAGCAAATCTTTCACGTCGAGCGCGAGCGACTTCTCCACCAGGATGCGCACCACGCCCAGCGCCGCGCGCCGCAGGCCGAAGGGGTCCTTCTCGCCGGTCGGCACCAGGCCGATGCCGTAGATACCGACCAGCGTGTCGAGCTTGTCCGCCAGCGCCGCACATATCGCCACGGGCTGCTGCGGCAGCTCGCCGCCGGCGGTGCGCGGCCAGTAATGCTGCTCGATCGCGTCCGCCACCACCGTGGGCTCGTGGTCGTGCTTGGCGTAGTAGCGCCCCATGATGCCCTGCAACTCCGGGAACTCGCCCACCATTTCGGTGACCAGATCGGCCTTGCACAGTTGCGCCGCGCGCTCGGCGTGCGCCCGGTCGGCCTTGAGCAGTTGCGCGATCTTGCCGGCGAGCTTTTCCAGCCGCTGCACGCGCTCCAGCTGGCTGCCAAGCTTGTTGTGATAGACGATATTGGCCAGCCGCGGCAGGCGTTCGGCCAGCCTGAGCTTCCGGTCCTGATCGTAGAAGAAACGCGCGTCCGAAAGGCGCGCGCGCAGCACGCGCTCGTTGCCGTGGACGATCTCCTTCGGGTTGGCCGCCTGCATGTTGCTCACGAACAAAAATTTCGGCAGCAGCTTGCCTTCCTTGTCGGCGAGCGGGAAATATTTCTGGTGCTGCTGCATGCTGATGATGAGGCATTCCTTCGGCACCTCGAGGAAGGCCGGGTCGAAGCCGCCCGCGAGCACCACCGGGAATTCCACCAGGCTGGTCACCTCGTCCACCAGATCGGCACCCTTGCCGAGATCCCAGCCGGCGCCGAGTTTTTTCGCGGCGGCGTCGAGCGCCTTCACGATGGCCTCGCGGCGAGCGTCGAAAGCGGCGATGACCATGCCTGGCTTTTTCAGGGTTTTTTCATAATCCTTGGCCTGTTTGATCGTGACCGGACCCTTGCTGAGAAAGCGGTGGCCCAGGGTCTTGTTGCCGCTCTTCAAACCCAGCACCGCGCCCGGAACGACCTTGTTGCCATGCAGCAGGATCACGCCGTGCACCGGGCGCACGAACTGGGCCTCGCCCGCGCCCCAGCGCATGAGCTTGGGAATGGGCAGTTTCTTGAGCGCCGCCTCGACGAGGCTCGCCAGATGCTGCTTGAGCGGCTCGCCTTTCTGTTTGAAGCTGTAAACGAAATATTCGCCCTTGTCGCCGGCGCGCTTTTCCAGTTTCGCCAGCTCCACGCCACAGGACTTGGCGAAGCCGATCAGCGCCGGCGTCGGCCGGCCCGAGGCATCGAGCGCACTCGCCACCGCCGGTCCCTTGCGCTCGACCTGGCGGTCCGGCTGCTTGTCGAGCACCTGCGGGATCAGCACCGCGAGGCGGCGTGGCGTGGCGTAGGCCTTCGGTTCGGCCGCAGCGGCGAGAAAATTCTTGTCCTTGAGGCCTTCGAACAGATGGCGGCTGAAGGTCTCCATGAGACGCGCCAGCGCCTTGGGCGGAAGTTCCTCCGTCAGCAATTCCACCAGCAGCGGCGCGGTCATGCCTTCGCCTTTTTCTGCTTGAGCAGCGGGAAACCGAGGCGCTCGCGCGAGTCGTAATAGCTCTGCGCCACCAGTCGCGCCAGGGCGCGCACGCGCCCGATGTAGGCGGCGCGCTCGGTGGTGGAGATGGCGCCGCGCGCGTCCAGCAGGTTGAAGGCATGCGAGCACTTCATCACCATCTCGAAGCCGGGCAGCGGCAGGCCGGACTCCATCAGGCGTTTGGCCTCTGACTCGTAATCGTTAAACTGCTGGAACAGCCAGTTAACGTTGGAATGTTCGAAATTGTATTTCGACTGCTCGACCTCGTTCTGGTGGTACACGTCGCCGTAGCTCGTGCCCCCGGTCCACACCAGGTCGAACACGTTCTCCACCCCCTGCAAATACATGGCGAGGCGCTCGAGGCCGTAGGTGATCTCGCCCAGCACCGGCTTGCAGGGCAGCGAGCCGACCTCCTGGAAATAGGTGAATTGCGTGACCTCCATGCCGTCGAGCCACACCTCCCAGCCCAGGCCCCAGGCACCGAGCGTGGGCGATTCCCAGTCGTCCTCGACGAAGCGGATGTCGTGTTTCTTCGTGTCGATGCCGATCGCGCGCAGTGAGTCGAGATACAGGTCCTGGATGTCGTCCGGCGAGGGCTTCAATACCACCTGGAACTGGTAGTAGTGCTGCAGGCGGTTGGGGTTCTCGCCGTAGCGGCCGTCCTTGGGACGGCGCGAAGGCTGCACGTACGCGGCCTTCCACGGCTCCGGACCGAGCGCGCGCAGGAAAGTGGCGGTATGGAACGTGCCCGCGCCCATTTCCATGTCGTACGGCTGCAAGACAACGCAGCCCTGGCGGGCCCAGTAGCGGGACAGCGTGAAGATCAGTTCCTGGAAGGTCAAAATGTCGCCCTACTTCGTTCGTCTGGCCATGATTTTTTTGCGAGACGTCCGGCTGGTTTGGCCGGCGATTATACCCCGCCGAGTGCCGGGGTACACCGCGCGTCTCAGAGGGAATCGGACCGGATCGAGCGCTCTTCCACCGGCGGATAGGCGCGCTCGCTGTCCGGCGGAGGCGCTTCATCGCCGGCTTCCGGCGGCGGTTGGTCGCCGCCTTGCGCCGGCGGCCGCTCGGCCGGCCACAGCTCGTGCTCCGCTTCCGGAACCGTTTCGGCGCCGTTCTCCGGCGGCGGCAGGAACAGCTCGAAGGGACGCTCGCGCACCGCCTCGGCGGCATCGCCTGGGTAACGCTCGAGCAGGGCCAAAAGTTTTTTCGAGCGCCGTTCGAACTGGCGCGTCTGGGTGGCGGGGTTGTTCTTCACCGGGCTGGGGAGCGTGGCCACCAGTTCCGCCGCCTGCTGCGGCGACAATTGATCGGCGCCGATGCCCCAATACGCCTGCGACGCCGCCTGCACGCCGTAAATCCCGCGCCCCAACTCCACCACGTTCAGGTAGATCTCGAGGATGCGGCGCTTGCCGAGACTGCGCTCCATGCCCCAGGTCAGGATCAGTTCGTGCCACTTGCGCAGGGGATTGCGCGAGGGCGTCAGAAACAGATTCTTCACCGTCTGCTGCGAGATGGTGCTGGCGCCGAAGACGAAGCGGCCCTCGCGCAGGTTGTAATCCATCGCCTCCTTGAAGGCGATCAGGTCGAAGCCGCTGTGTTCGTAGAAACGGCTGTCCTCGGCCAGGATCACCGCGCGTTGCAGGTGCTTGGGGAAATTCGCGAACGCCACCGGCTGCCAGCGCAGCTTCGGCCAGTCCTTGTTGTCGGCCCGCTGTCTTTCGTACTCGCGCATGAAGGCCGACTTCGGGACCGGTCCGTTGGCGATCTTCTTCCAGTCCGGCCAGGTCAGGCCGAGATAGACCAGGTCGAGAATCAGCAGCAACAAAAACGCGCGGAACGTCCAGCGCAGCACGCGCGCGGAGCGTTGCACGTAAGCCTTCAGGCCGCGCTTGCTGCGACGCCGTTTCCAGAACATGCGGGAGGATTTATCCGTGACAACAATGCGGCCTATTCTAGCATCGGTGCCTCCCGGCCCGGACCCGGGAATTCGCCGCCCGTCAGCGCCGGGCGGGATGGACAGGAGCGCGGGATTTGGTTACTGTGCCGCGCGTGCTTCAGGTCCCGCCTGGATCACCACGGAGGAGAGAGCCGGCCCACGCAGGCCGGTACCGAAAATGGGCCCGCAAGGGCCCGTTTTTTTGCCCGCCACCCGCCGGCAAAACGTGCCCGATCCGGCGGTTTGGGCTAGTATGTGCACCCCCGGAAATCGTTGACGGTGCTCCCCATGTCCACCCCCAGATCCGCAGCGGTGCCTGTCCCCGATCCGGCTCCGGCCGCGGCCACGCCGCGCAAGGCCGTAGCGCTGATCTCGGGCGGGCTCGATTCCATGCTCGCCGCCAAGGTCATCCTGGAACAGGGCATCCACGTCGAGGGCATCAACTTCTATACCGGCTTCTGCGTCGAGGGCCACACGCACGCGATCCGCAACCACGAGCACGCCAAACCGAAACGCAACAACGCCCTGTGGACCGCGGAACAACTCGGCATCAAGCTGCACATCATCGAGGTCATCGAGGAGTACAAGCAGGTCGTCATCAACCCCAAGCACGGCTACGGCGCCAACCTCAATCCCTGCCTCGACTGCAAGGGCTTCATGGTGCGCAAGGCGCGCGAGTGGATGGAAAAAAACGCCTTCGACTTCATCATCACCGGCGAGGTGCTGGGCCAGCGTCCGATGAGCCAGCGGCGCGATACCATGCCGGTGGTGGCGCGCGAGTCCGGCGCCTTCGACCGCCTGCTGCGCCCGCTGTGCGCCAGGCTCCTGCCCGAGACCCTGCCGGAGCGCGAGGGCTGGGTGGACCGCGGCAAGCTGCTCGACTTCAACGGCCGCAGCCGCAAGCCGCAGATGCGACTGGCGGCGCACTACGGCTTCACGGATTACGCCCAGCCGGCCGGCGGCTGCTGCTTCCTCACCAACGAGCAGTACTCGCACAAGCTCTCCGACCTGTGGGCCACGCGCGGCAGCAAGCAGTACGAGCTGGACGACATCATGCTGCTCAAGGTCGGCCGGCACCTGCGCCCGCGCCCACATTTCAAACTCATCGTCGGACGCGACGAGGGCGAGAACAATTTTCTCAACGGCTATCGCAAGCGCTTCACGCACCTCTACGCCACCAGCCACGAGGGACCGCTGGTGCTGATCGACGGCACTGCGAGCGATGCCGACCTCGAACTCGCGGCGCGCCTGACCGCGCGCTTCGGCAAGGGCCGCGAGGCCGAAACCGTGACCCTGACCATCACCGATACCGCCGGCCACAGCCGTGAAATCACGGTCGCGCCAATGCCGGCCAATGACATCCCGTCCGAGTGGTATCTCTGAATAAAGACATGAGCCATTTCGTGCTGGACGCGCGCTACCTGTTCTGCCCCATGCCGGTGATCCGCACCCAGAACCGGATCGCGGAATTGCAGCCGGGGGACACCCTGGAGGTGCAGGCCACCGACCCCGGGGCGCTGCACGATATCCCCGCGTGGTGCCGGGTACACGGGCACGAGGTGCTGGAAACGCGCCGGGAGGGCAACGAGGTCGTCATCAAGGTGAGAGTCGCCCCATGAGCGGCCCCGGCGAACACGGCCATTTCGACACCTCCAGCCCGACGCGCTACGCCGCGAGCCTGCGCGTGGCGATCGTCAACATCACCGCCAATTTCCTGCTCACCACGGCGCAGGTCATTATCGGCATCCTCGGGCATTCGCAGGCGCTGGTGGCCGACGGCATGCACACCCTGTCGGACACGCTCGCCGACCTGCTGGTCATCTTCGCGCTCAAGCACGGGCGCAAGGGCGCCGACGAGGAGCACCCCTACGGGCACGAGCGCATCGAAACCGCTGTCACCCTGATCCTCGGCATCGTCCTGATCGGCGTCGCCCTCGGCATCGCCGCGCGCGCCGGCATGAAGCTCATGGCCGCCGGCGCCCTGGTGACGCCGAGCACGCTGACGCTGTGGGTCGCGCTCGGCACGCTCGCGGCCAAGGAGGCCATGTACCGTTACACCATCGCCACCGCCAACCGCTTCGGCTCGAACATGCTGCGCGCCAGCGCCTGGCACCACCGCTCCGACGCCCTGTCCTCGCTGGTTGTGGCCGTGGGCATCGGCGGCAGCCTGATGGGCATCGCCTGGTTTGACGCCATCGCCGCCATCGTGGTGGCGGCCATGATCATCAAGGTCGGCGCGCAGCTCAGCTGGCAGTCGCTGGGCGAGCTGGTGGACACCGGGCTCGCGGCCGAACACCTGGATGCCATCCGCAAGACCATCCTTTCGGTCAGCGGGGTCAAGGCGCTGCACCTGCTGCGCACGCGGCGCGTGGGCGGGCAGGCGCTGGCCGACGTGCACATCATCGTGGACGATCACGTGAGCGTGTCCGAGGGCCACCAGATCAGCGAGGCGGTGCGCGCCAAGCTGGTCAAGGAGATCGCCCCGCTGGCCGATGTCATGGTGCACATCGACACCGAAGAAGACGTGGAAGGCCCCAGTTGCGAGGGCCTGCCGCTGCGCGACGAGGTGCTGAAACGCCTCGACGGTTACTTTCAGGCCATCGCCGAGGCGTCCCGCATCGAGCAGGTCACACTGCATTACCTCGACGGGCACATCGATATCGAACTGCTGCTGCCGCTGTCAGTCGTGACGGATATTTCCGCCGCCCAAGCACTGGCCCGGCGATTGACCGAGGCTGTTCAACATGACAAGCAGATTCGCACCGTAAACGTGCGATATCACTAAGTTACGCAGAATAAACGCACTGTATTGGTGCAATAGTTATAATATTTGCACCAATATAGTGCATAAAATGGCATTTTTGGCGGAGGCAAGTAATTAAATAATTGATTTTATTTACACATTTTAATGGCACAAATAGTGCAAAAATACGATCTCAATTTTTTAGCTGTGCTCGCAGCACACTTACCTTTCCCAGGAGGAAACCATGTCGTCCGGCGCAGATGTTCTCAAGATGATCAAAGACCAGAAGGTCAAGTTCGTTGACTTTCGCTTCACCGACACCAAAGGCAAGGAACAGCACGTCTCGGTTCCGGCGCACACGATCGAAGCCGACACCTTCGAGCACGGCAAGATGTTCGACGGCTCCTCGATCTCCGGCTGGAAGGGCATCCAGGAATCCGACATGATCCTGATGCCGGCCGCCGACACCGCGGTCATGGACCCGTTTATGGAGGAGCCTACTCTTATACTCCGCTGTGACGTGGTGGAGCCTTCCACCATGCAGGGTTACGAGCGCTGCCCGCGTTCGCTGGCCAAGCGTGCCGAGGCCTACCTCAAGAGCACCGGCGTGGCCGACACCGCCTTCTTCGGTCCCGAGGCCGAATTCTTCATTTTCGACGACATCCGCTGGGGCGCCGACATCAGCGGCTGCTTCGTGAAGATTGATTCCGAGGAAGCCTCCTGGAACACCGAGAAGGTGTACGAAGGCGGCAACCTGGGCCATCGCCCGACCGTGAAGGGCGGCTACTTCCCGGTCCCGCCGGTCGACTCGCAGCAGGACATCCGCTCCGCCATGTGCCTCGCCATGGAAGAGATGGGCCTCAAGATCGAAACCCATCACCACGAAGTGGCGACCGCCGGCCAGAACGAAATCGGCATGCTGTTCAACACCCTGGTGAAGAAGGCCGACGAGCTGCAGATCTACAAATACTGCGTGCACAACGTGGCGCACAGCTACGGCAAGACCGCGACCTTCATGCCCAAGCCCATCGTCGGTGACAACGGCTCCGGCATGCACGTGCACCAGTCGCTCGCCAAAGACGGCAAGAACCTGTTCTCCGGCAACGAGTACGGCGGCTTGAGCCAGACCGCGCTGTACTACATCGGCGGCATCATCAAGCACGCACGCGCGCTCAACGCCATCACCAACCCGCTCACCAACAGCTACAAGCGCCTGGTGCCGGGCTTCGAAGCGCCGGTGATGCTGGCCTACTCGGCGCGCAACCGCTCCGCCTCGATCCGCATCCCGTACGTGCCGAACCCCAAGGGCCGGCGCATCGAGGTGCGCTTCCCGGATGCCGGCAGCAACCCCTACCTCGCGTTTGCCGCCATGATGATGGCGGGCCTCGATGGCATCATGAACAAGATCCATCCGGGCGAAGCCATGGACAAGGACCTGTATGACCTGCCGGCGGAAGAGGCCAAAAAGATCCCGACCGTGTGCCATGCGCTCGACCAGGCGCTCGAGGCGCTCGACAAGGATCGCGCCTTCCTCAAGGCCGGCGGCGTTTTCACCGATGACGTCATCGACGCCTATATCGATCTCAAGATGCAGGACGTCACGCGCTTCCGCATGACCACGCATCCTATTGAGTTCGACATGTACTACAGCGTCTAAGGGGCGCCGGTCCGTGTGGTAAACCTGCAATCGCCCCCGTCCAGGGGGCGATTGTTTTTGGGGACCGGAGATGGATATATCATCTTGCACCAAAATGGTGCATGATAGATGCTGCGATCAGGGATATTTGTAAGTTATTTATTTATAAGGAATTTTAGTGTCGTGAAACATGCTGCCCCAGCCCAGACAGCGCCTCACAGGTGGCCCATGCCGACAGGATCATCCCCGCGGATTCTCGACAACCTGACGACAGCAGTGCTGACGTTCGATGCCGATCTGCGCCTCACCAGCATCAACCCGGCGGGCGAGATGCTGTTCGAGATCAGCGCCAAAAAGGCGGTGGGACAGAAACTGGCGGAACTGCTGCCGCATGCCCGCCTGGCGACCCGGACGCTGAGCCAGACACTGGAAAGCCGTCATCCCATCACCGCCCGCGGCGTGCCGCTGAAGCTGCCGGGCCACCGCACCATCACCGTGGATTGCACGGTGACGCCGCTGACCGACGCCGGTCCGGACGCGCTGGTGGTGGAACTCACGCAAGTGGACCGGCTGCTGCGCCTGGCGCGCGACGAAAACATGCTGGAGCGTCAGGCGGCCAACCGCGCGGTGATGCGCGGCCTGGCGCACGAGATCAAGAACCCGCTCGGCGGCCTGCGCGGCGCGGCGCAGCTGCTGGAACGCGAGCTGCCGGACAAGGCGCTCAAGGAATACACCCGCATCATCATCCACGAGGCCGACCGCCTGCGGAACCTGGTGGACCGCATGATGGGACCGCACAAGCCGCTGAAGAAGCAGCCGGTCAACATCCACGCGATCCTGGAGCACGTGCGCAAGCTCATGCTGGTGGAGGTGCCGGTCGGCCTCACGCTCGAACGCGACTACGATCCGAGCCTGCCGGAATTCGAGGGCGAGCCCGAACAGCTGATCCAGGCGGTGCTCAACATCGTGCGCAACTCGGCCGAGGCCATCCAGCACCAGGGCACGATCCGCCTGCGCACCGGCATCGAGCGCAGCTTCACCATCGGCCAGAAGCGCCACCGCCTGGTGCTGCGCGCCGACATCGAGGACAGCGGTCCCGGCATCCCCGAGGAAATCCAGGAGCATATTTTCTACCCGATGGTGACCGGCAAGGCCGGCGGCACCGGCCTGGGGCTGTCCATCGCCCAGGACATTGTCGCCAAGCATGGCGGCCTGATCGAATGCCACAGCCGCCCGGGGCATACCGTGTTCAGCATTTACCTGCCATTGGAGAACGGACATGGCTAGACAGGATATCGTGTGGGTCATCGACGACGACCGCTCCATCCGCTGGGTGCTGGAAAAGGCCCTGACCCAGGCGGACATGACGGTGAAGACCTTCGACTCGGCGAATGAAATCGCCGAACTGCTGGAGCGCCAGCGACCCGACGTGGTGATCTCCGACATCCGCATGCCCGGCATCAGCGGGTTGGAGCTGCTCAAGACCATCCACGCCAAAACGCCCGAGATCCCGGTGATCATCATCACCGCGCATACCGACCTGGAAAGCGCGGTCGAATCCTACCGAGGCGGGGCGTTCGAGTACCTGCCCAAACCCTTCGACGTGGACGAGGCCGTGCGTCTCACGCGCCGCGCCATCGAACACCGCCGGCGGCAGAAGGTGACGGCGCCGGTCGGCGAACCGACCCCGGAGATCATCGGCTCGGCGGCCTCGATGCAGGAGGTGTTCCGCGCCATCGGGCGGCTGTCGGGCTCGCACCTGAGCGTGCTCATCAACGGCGAATCCGGCACCGGCAAGGAGCTGGTGGCGCGCGCCCTGCACAACCACAGCCCGCGCGCCGACAAGGCCTTCGTCGCGATCAACATCGCCGCGATCCCGAGCGAGTTGCTCGAATCCGAACTGTTCGGCCACGAGAAAGGCGCCTTCACCGGCGCCACCCACCAGCGCAAGGGCCGCTTCGAGCAGGCCAACGAAGGCACGCTGTTCCTGGACGAGATCGGCGACATGCCGCCGGGCCTGCAGACGCGCCTGCTGCGCGTGCTTCAGGACGGCAAGTTCTACCGCGTCGGCGGGCACGAGCAGGTGGAGACCAACGTGCGCATCATCGCCGCCACCAACCAGGACCTGGAGAGCCGGGTGAAGGACGGCAAGTTCCGCGAGGACCTGTTCCATCGCCTGAACGTGATCCGCATCCATTTGCCGCCGCTGCGCGAGCGGCGCGAGGACATCCCGACGCTGGCCGGCTACTTCCTGAAGAAATCCGCGACCGAGCTCGGGGTGGAGGCGAAACAGCTGGCGCCGGCGGCGGAGGAATTTTTGAGCCGCCTGCCCTGGCCGGGCAACGTGCGGCAGCTGGAAAACACCTGCCGCTGGCTGACCGTCATGGCCCCGGGGCAGACGGTGCGCGTGGAGGATTTGCCGCCGGAACTGCTGACGGCCGATACCGCAAGCGCGCACGGCGCAGACTGGGAAGACCAGCTCAAGAACACGGTGGAACAGCGCCTGGCGCGCGGCGAGGACGAGATCTTCAAGGGCATCAACGACAGCTTCGAGCGCATCCTGATCGAGGCCGCGCTCAAGCACGCCGGCGGCCGCAAGCAGGACGCGGCCAAGAAGCTGGGCTGGGGGCGCAACACCCTCACGCGCAAGCTCAAGGACCTCGATTTAACTTAAAAAAGAGATTAACCGCCAAGACGCCAAGAACGCCAAGTTTTTAAATTTGAAATTGCTTTTCTTGGCGACCTTGGCGCCTTGGCGGTTCAAAATCAATTAATCAGGCGATGGCGCGCACGGACGGCGGCGCCATCTGGCCGCGGGCGCGGATCTCCTGTATCAAACCCGCCTGGCGGTCGCGACGCTTGAGGTCGTCGGCGCTGGTGCGTTGCAACACCTCGTCCTTGAGCCGCCGGTTCTCCGCCTCGAAATGGCGGATCTCCTCCTTGCTGAAAGCCGGCCTGGCGCCCTCCGGAACGTACATGCAGTCGTAACCGAGGGCGCTGAGCACGTCGCCCGCCACGGATTCGAAAATTCGGATGTCCTCCTGGCTTGCGTCGCGCAGGAACTTGCGGGTGTTGTCGGCCATGATCGGCTTGGCCACGTTGCCCCACAGGTCGCTCGACTCGGCCGCGCGCCTGGCCTCGTCGGATTTGTAGAACTCCAGCATCTTGCGGTTGAAGCGCACGCCCAGGAACTTGCACAGCAGGCGCATGGTGAGCTCCGGCTCGCTGGTCAGCGACTCGTAGCTGATGCTGATGAAACGGCTCGGCCCGATACGCTCGCGCATGCCGAGCGCGAGTCGCTGCGCCGCGGCCCACTCCTGCGCGATATGGTAGAAATGCTTCTCGCCCACCACCGCCTTGCGGAACGAGCAGGCCACGTCGCGCCCGTCGCGATACAGGTAGATGTAGCGCGGGCTGCGGAAATGCTCCTCGATCTGCGGCAGGTACTGGATGTTGGCCATGCTCTTGCAGCACCAACTGCGCGCCTCCCAAGCCCGGGCCATGGCGTTGTAGACCTGCTCGTACACCGCCATCAGCGTATGCCGGCGGCAGCGCAACTGGATGTCGAGACGGTTGAGCGTCACGCCCTCCCACGGCACCGGGTTGAGCTCGACCAGGCGGCACACGTCGTCCACCAGCTGCGCGAAATTCTCGCGTTTCTCGAGATCGCCATAGTTCGGCACCAGCGGCATCAGGCGCTGCAGGATATGCGGCGGATGCGGCGCGGCGATGCGCGGCAGCTCGTTCAGCATCAGGCGCAGCAGGTTCGAGCCCGAGCGCTGGGTTCCGATCATGAAGATGTTCATGGACAATGCTCCTGGATCACGTTGCCTCACGCGCCCGACCGTGGCGCTCCTTTCTCACCGACTCAGTACAGCCACCAGCCCGCCGCGCCGGCGGCCGGGATGACCCACACCGCCTCGACGCGAAACCGTATCAGCGCGTACAGCGCGACCCCGAAGATCGCCACCGAATGCCACACCGGCACCGCGGTCTGCCCCACCGTCACGGCGGCGGCGAAGATCATGCCGATCACCGCCGGGCGCACGCCGCGCAACGCCGCCTGGATGGCACCGGCGCGTTGCAGGCGGTCGAAGGCGTTGGAGGCCAGCACCATGAGCACCGCCGGCGGCGCGAAGATGGCGGCGGTGGCGACCGTGGCGCCGGCCAGCCCCGCGACCTTGAGCCCGATGAAGGCCGCGCTCACCAGGATCGGGCCGGGCGTGATCTGCCCGAGCGCGATGCCGTCGACGAATTCCTGTGTCGTGACCCACTTCTGGTTGGTCACCACGATTTCCTGGATCATGGGGATGAACACGTAACCGCCGCCAAAGAGCATGACGCTCATGCCGGCGAATACGGCGCCCAGCTTCATGAGAATCGCGGGGTCGACGCTCCACCACGGTATCTGCACCATGGGCGCGGTGCCCAGCAGCAGGGCGTTGACGTTGAGCGGCGCTCCCGGGGCGGCCGGTTTTTTATCCGACGGCGTGGCCGGGCCCGCGCCCGTCCGGAACAGCAGCCAGCCGATGACGCCGCCGCCCAGGATGATGCCGAGGGTGCTGTAGAAACCGCCGATGCCGAGCAGGGCGGCGAAGGCGGCGATGGCGATGGCCTCCTCGCGCAGGCCGGTGAGCGATTTGCGGCTCATGTTCCAGGCGGCCGCTACGATCACGGCCGTCACCGCAGGAATGAAACCCATGAACAGCTTGCTCACCGCCGGGATCTGGCCCCAGCGGAAATAGGCGGCGGACAGAACCACCACCAATACAAAGGCCGGCAGGATCGCAGCCACCGCGGCAACGGCGGCGCCGGCGCGTCCGCGCAGCCGGTAACCCACGTAGGTGCAGACGTTGACCGCGACCGGGCCGGGCAGCATCGAGGCGAGTGAAATGCCGTCGAGCATGGCCTGGTGCGTGAGCAATTTCCTGCGCTCCACCACCACGTTCTCGACCACCGAGATCATGGCCATGAAGCCGCCGAAACTGGTACAGGCGATGCGGAAGAAAATCCAGAACAGCGAGGACAGGGAAGGTTCCGGGGCGGCAGACTCAGAAGGCAGGCGCGTGGCTGGCATCAACTTCCCTGATCGGAATCAAAATCAAAATTATGCGCGCCTCATGGCGGCATTTCCCGGGCGACAAGGTTCAGTTAAGCCGCGGTCCGGGCCGCTGCACGACCGCTCGCGCAAACATTCCGGCCGCCTGTCGGCCCAAGGCGCCTGGCGAAAATGGTCACTGGAATTGGCGGAAACCCACGCTAGGCTCACCTTCTATAACAAAGAGCGCGCGGCTGTCCCGTGTTTCTGGAACAGGCGACCAGCGTTCAAGCAGCGGGGAACCGGGTGCAACAAGGAGAGTTGTCATGAGTATCAAGTCCACCGTGATAGTTTCACTGGTTGCGCTTTCGGTCGTTTTCTCGCCGACCCTGGCCGCTGAATCCTCCGGCGACAAACCGGCGCCGATGCAGGCCATCGCCGCCGCCATCAAGAAAGTCGTATTCACCCCCGCCGCTCCCGCGCCCGCGAAGAACACGCTCCCGGAACGCATCGTCGCGGAACAGGAAGCGCTGGTGTTCACCGCGCCGCCGCGCGAATCGCCGGACACCGGCGTCGAGATCTATAAACCCGTGGCGGAGTACCTGAGCCAAGCCATCGGCAAGAAGGTCCGTTACCAGCACCCGGGAACCTGGGGCGTGTACCGCACCGAGATGCTGAAGGGCAGCTACGACATCATTTTCGACGGCCCGCACTTCAACAGCTATCGCCTGGAGAAGCTGAGCCACAACATCCTGGTCAAGATTCCCGAGCGCCATGAATTCGCGGTCATCGTGCGCAAGGACAAGACGGCGTTCCAGACTGTTTCGCAGATGGCGGGCCGCAGTTTCTGCACCCACGCGCCACCGAATCTCGGCACGCTGGTGCTGCTCAGCCAGTTCGACAACCCGTCGCGCCAGCCCGTCATCATCAGCACCAACGGATGGGAGAACATCTACAACGGTGTGATCTCGGGCAAATGCGCCGGCGGCGTGCTGCCCATGGCGAACCTGAAGAAGGTCGACAAGGCCAACCTCGCCAAGGTGATCTTCAAGACCGCCGCCATGCCGAACCAGGCGTTCTCCGCCGGCCCGCGCGTGTCGCTGGAAGACCAGATGAAGCTGGCGCAGGCGCTGGCGTCGCCGGACGCCGCCGCGCCGACCGAGAAACTGCGCGCCGCCTACAAGGTCGGTGACGGCTTTTCCCTCGCCAGCAACCAGGAGTACCAGGGTCTGGCGGTCTATCTTCGCAACGAATGGGGCTACTACTGAGTTGCGCGTGCATTACCGGTAATCCCGTTCAGGAAACATCAACAGGTTCGTGCAAGGAGGTATCGTGTCTGGATTCGGAAAAACCATCATAAACGCCGCGGTCGCGGTTTCCCTGGGTGCGCTGCTGTCCGCCAGCGACGCCAGCGCCGCGGACCAGGCACCGGGCGCGCGCAAGACCTCGTTCGCGCCGCCGGAAGCGACGGTCAATCTCAACAAGCCGTCGCTGGAAGGCGTGGCGCGCGGCCTGCCGGCCGGCGCCGACAACGTGCTGGTGTTCAGCGCGCCGCCGCGCGAGACCGAGGAGGAAGCGCTGCGGACCTACCAGCCGATCGCCGAGTACCTCTCGCGCATCATCAACAAGCCCATCGTGTACCGTTACTCGAAGGACTGGCTCACCTACCAGACCGAGATGCAGCGCGGCAGTTATGATCTCGTGTTCGACGGCCCGCACTTCAACAGCTGGCGCATCTCGCATCTGCGCCACAACACGCTGGTGAAGCTTGCCGGCGAACACGCCTTCGCCGTGGTGGTGCGCAAGGAGAACGCGCGCGTCACCGAGCTCAAACAGCTCGCCGGACAGCGCATCTGCAGCATGGACCCGCCCAACCTCGGCACGCTCGCGGTGCTGGAGCAGTTCGATAACCCGGCGCGCCAGCCGCTGATCATCAACAGCCTCGGCTGGACCCGGGCCTACGAGGGCTTGGCGTTCGACAAGAAATGCAACGCCGCCATCGTGCCGGTGGCGAACCTGATGAAATTCTCCAACTATCAAAACGTCGTGCGCGTGGTGTACTCGACCAAGTCGCTGCCGAACCAGGCTTTCTCGGCCGGCCCGCGCATCACGCCCCAGGACCAGGCGCTGATCGCCGCGGCACTGCTGTCCAAGGACGGCTCGCCCGCCATCGCGCGCCTGGTTTCCGCCTACGGTGCCGAACAGGGCCTGGCCTATGCCAGCAAGGGCGAGTACGCCGGCCTCGATGCCTACCTGAAGGACAGCTGGGGCTACGCGCGCTGAGGCGCGGACAGCTCGCAACACCAGCCCTGTCACTGCGGCCGTGCCGGGTGACAGGGCTTTTTACCGAGATCAGTCCGCGTTGCTTCCGGTACCCGGGCCTTTGCCCTGCAGACGCTGGGCCAGGGCCTTGACCTCCAGCGGCTTGTCCACGCCGCGGAACACCACCTCGATGCCGCTGCCACCGGCGCTGGAGAACTCCACGTCCCCCACGCCCATGATCCGATCCATCAGCGACTGGTTCACATTGATGTTGCGCAGGTCCTGGATGCGGATGGATTTCACCTTGCGCGCGATCAACCCCTCGCGGCTCTCGATGGTCTCGTTGTCGATCTTGTAGGCCCAGGAATAGCGCCGGTAAATCACCACGGCGATGAGATAAACGAACACCGCCACGATCACCACCTGCACCACCCGCAGGTTCTCGGGCGAGAAATACTGGTTGCCCTTGAGCAGGGCCAGCACGAACACCACCGGCATCAGGATCATGACGCCGATCTGCCACCACTGATTCAGCCACGCCGGACGCGCAATGTAGTTCATGGTCTCCTTCTCCGGGGATTTTCCCTGGGGTTGTTGGTTGTCGCGGGAGGC
>JBFMBB010000053.1:0-15704 GCA_040755435.1 Pseudomonadota bacterium
AGCGGCCCGTCCATGACTGCTGCTGCGAAGAACCTAGAACGTCACCCGGCCATAGACCGTTCCATTCGTGTCAGCCGTGTTATTGCGCAGATCTTTGTATATCACCTGCGGATACCAGGTACCCGCAGTGGACGGCGTGGTGAAGATGATGTCGAAGCGTTGTCCCGGCGTCACATCGAGACTCGTCACCGTCTGCGGCGTGGATAGTTCGCGCCCGTCCTGCGTGTACACCATGAATGACTTGGCGTTGCCGGATCCGTCTTTGACGGCGAAGGTGCTGTTCGCCGAATGTAGCCCGATCAGCCGCAGCGCCACCTTGCTGTTCCGCGCCGCGGTCAGGCTGATCGCAGGCGTCGAGGTGGTCCTGCCCTCGTTGCCGGCAATCAGAAAGTAACGCGGGTTATAGTCTGCGAACACGGTCGAGTCGCCGGTGGCAGTGTGATATGCCGGGTCCACCGTGCCCAGCACATAGTTCTGCACGTAGTTATACGCTGTCGCCGTGTTGTGCATCAGCTGGTTGAGGAAAGTACCGCCGGCGTTCTTGGGCCGCACGATCAGCGCCCCGTACATGCCCATCTCCAGATGTTTCACCGTGTGCACGTGACAGTGGTACATATAGCTACCGGCCATGTCGCGTGTTGGCGTCCACGTATAAGTGTCACCGTTCACCGGCGCCCCGGTCTCGGGTACACCGTCTTCGGCCGTGGTCACGTCCGCCCCGTGCAGATGGATGGTGTGGCCGTTATACGGCGCAGCCTCCTGCGGGGCCATCATCATGTTGAGCGTGAGATTGAGCGTGTCCGTGGTGCTGACGCCCGATGGATAAACACCTACCTCTACCACCGCACCCGGCAACGTTCCTCCCCCACACATCATGCCGCCCGTGCCGAAGACCCAGAAGGTGACGGTCTGGCCGTCACTCATGGTCTTGTTCAGGGTGGTCACGCAACGGGTAAGATTGATGTTGACGGCATGCACCGTGCTGAACACAACGCTGGCAAACAGCACCAGCATGCCGGCAATGCCGGCCTTGATCATTGATGAAATATTCATGGCTTGATTTCTCCTCCGTGCGTTAGCGCATGATGATCATGGTGGCGACACCGTTCAGGTACACGCCATTGGCGGTTTCCATCTGGGCCGTGTGATTGTGCATCGGATACTCGCCAAGCTGGTTCAGGGGAAACAGCGCGTCGGCTTTTCCGAGCGGGGGGATATTAATCACATCCACCTGTTTATACGGAGAGCTCTGGCGCACGCCGTTGATCGTCAGCACCTGCACGTGGTTGCCGTGGAAATGCAACGACTGCGCGAACTGCCCGCCGTTGACAATCCGCACCAGCGCGGTTTGCCCCACGCCGCCGTCAATCGTCGTGGCAGTGTTGTGCATGCCATCGAATCCACCCTGACCGTTGATAAGAAAATAATTCGGCTTGTACACCGAGGTGTTGACGGTCCCGCCACTACCCGCGACATCGTTCCAACGCGGCTTGTCCACTTCACCCAGCACCCACAAACGCTGGAAGCTGTACGATGGGCCGTTGGTCCAGGCCTTGGCGCTGCCATCGGCCGGTCCGACCCAGAGCATGCCGTATAGCCCCATCTCTCGATTGATGTTGTTATTGAGCGTGTCGTAGTAGAGATAAGTGCCCGCCGTACTGGCCGTGAAGGAGTAAACACGGTTGCCTCCCGGGGCAATGGCGGTGGTGTCCGTCGTTATGCCGTTGACGAGAAAATTGTGGTTGATGGTGTGGTTGTTGATGACCGTAATATTGACCGTATCGCCTTCGTTGGCGGTCAACGCCGGTCCGGGAAACTTCGGGGTACCCGCGACTTCCGTATAGCCCCAGGCGGGCATTGAAGTACCGCCACTCCCGTTAATCGTCAACGTCCCCGCAGTGATGTAAAGGGTGTAATTGCGCGTTGCGGCGCCTGCTGAACAGGCCAAACTGAATAAAAGCCATGCCGCAATAACCCTGACGACATGATGCCATTTCATGAATTTCCTCCTGGGTTGAAAGATCAATAATGGGTCTTGTGTATTGCCGATGTTTCTCTCTGCCACGTTGCTGCAATGCCGGATGGCAAAAACTTCCCTGAATGCCTCTCCCGACTGTTGTTATCCGGCTTATCAAAAATAACATTCTTCATTGTGTGTGATTTATGTCAATTAACTTCATGAGGAATCTAATGATATTTACCAGCATTAGAATTTTCTTAAAACTTCATTTCATCCCCTGAACAACACTCGACTCATCGTGATCAGCGCAATCCCCGCGCTGATCACGAGTAACCCGGCGGTGAGCCAGAACGGCGCCGGCATCATGAGCCCGAACAACACACCGGCCACCGCCGAGCCCAGCGCCTGACCGAGGCTGGCGACGGAGGTCTGCCGACCCAAGGCGACGCCCTGCTGCAAACCACCGGCGAATGAAATCAAATAGGTCAACGCCGGGATCAGCAGCCCGGAGGCCACGGCGGTCAGTCCCACCAGAACCAGCAGGACCGAATAGTTCGCCGTGTAAGGAATCAACCCCACACCCACAGCCATGGCCATGAATGCCGGCGCCAGCAGATGGCGGCCGAGGCGTTTGACCAGGGGCAAAAAGATCAATACCTGCACAGCGATCATCACCAAGCTGCACTCCATGAACATGATGCCGATGTCGGACGGAGCGAGATTCAATATCTGCTGGCCCAGCAAGGCGATAACGACCATGAAGCTGCCGTGACCGAACGTGACGAGCAGCGTCAATATCAGTAGCCCGGTCAAGGCCTGATTGCTCGGCGCTGATGTGCTGGTATCCTCAACGCGTGGCGCCGGCACCGCCTTGGAAAACAGAAAATAAATTCCCAACCAGACGATCCCGCCCATGATGGCCGCCGCCAAGAACGGCAGCGCGAAGCTCTCGGCCGGCGACATATTCCCTGCTATGGCGGTGGGCAGGCGCGCATTGGACAGCCAACCAGCCAGCGCCGGCCCGGTCAAAGACCCGAAGGCATTGGCCGCGCTCAACCACGCAAAACCGCGCGCCCGCTGCGCGAGCGCATTGGTATCGCCGACGTAGGCCAAGGTTACCGGCAGCACAGCCGCGGAGAACAGCCCGCCCAGCGCGCGGGCGAAATAGGCAATCGCCAGATTGCCTGCCAGCCCGAACAGCACCATGGTCGCACTGAAACCGGCGAGCCCAAGCAGGATCACCGGCCGGCGCCCGAGTCGGTCCGAGATGTACCCCCACATGGGCGCAAACACGAACCGCGCGAACATGTACACGCCAGTTAACATCCCCGTATGCCACGATACCGAGAAGCGACCACCCTCCGCCGTCAGACGTTCCAGAAAAAACGGCAACACCGGCAGGATCACCCCGTAGCCCACCGCAATCGTGAACGCGGCGGCCAGCAATAGGAAAAACCTGATGCTCCATCCGCGGGTCGTATCATCGTCCACAACATTCATACTTGCACTTCCGGCATTGAGGTGGTTTCGTCCTTCTTCACTGCTCCTCCAGCGCCAACTCAGGTAATGACCGTAGGTGCACTGCGGCCGATGCGCTGCCGCAGCTGCGTAACGTCGTGCGCCACACTGATCAGCCCGGCCAGCACCTGCTGTGGATCCAGGTAGTGCCGCGCCGGGTCAGGCTCGAAGGCTTCCAGGTAAATGCGCAGTGTCGCGCCCTCGGTACCGGTACCGGAGAGGCGGAACACGATGCGCGCCCCGTCCTCGAAAAACAGGCGCAGGCCCTGCCCGGAAGCAACACTGCCGTCGACCGGATCGGTATACTGAAAATCATCGCCCTCACGCACGCGACGGGACCCAAGGCGCTGGCCCCGAAGGCGACCGAGCCGCTCGCGCAGCTGCTTCATGAGACAGCGCGCCACCACCGGATCCAGTCCTTCGTAATCGTGGCGCGTGTAGAAGTGGCGTCCGTATGTTCGCCAATGATCGTGAACCATGATTTCCACCGGTTGGCGCCGTGTCGCGAGGAGATTCAACCAGAACAGCACCGCCCACAGCCCGTCCTTCTCACGCAGGTGGCTCGAACCGGTGCCGAAGCTTTCTTCCCCGCACAGCGTGATTTCTTCCGCGTCCAGGAGATTGCCGAAGAACTTCCAGCCGGTCGGCGTCTCATAACAGGGAATGCCGAGCTGCTGCGCCACGCGGTCGAGCGCCCGGCTCGTGGGCATGGAGCGGGCGACGCCTTTGAGGCCCGCGACATAGCCCGGCGCGAGCCGCGCGTTGGCCGCGAGCACCGCGAGACTGTCGGACGGCGTGACGAAGAACCGCCGCCCCAGAATCATGTTGCGATCGCCGTCGCCGTCGCAGGCGGCAGCGAAGTCGGGTGCACCGGGTCCGCGCATGATCCGCACCAGCTCATGGGCATGAACCAGGTTGGGATCGGGCGGCTCGCCGCCGAAGTCGGTCCGCGGTTCGCCATGAATCACGCTGCCCGCGGACGCGCCCAAGCGCCGCTCCAGAATTTCCCTGGCGTAAGGACCGGTGACCGCGTGCATGGCGTCGTAACAAAGACGGAACCCGCTCGCGAAGAGTGCCCGTATCGCGACAAAATCGAACAGCGATTCCATCAAGGCCGCGTAATCGGCTACCGGGTCGATGACCTCGATCGTCATCTCGCCCAATCTCGATTCGCCCAGCCCATCCAACGCCACATCGGGTGCATCCACAATCCGGTAAGCCGGCAGCGTGCGGCTGCGCGCGTGGATCGCCTCGGTGAGCGTCGAAGGCGCCGGCCCGCCGTTGGCGCCGTTGACCTTGACGCCGAAGTCGCCCCGCGGCCCGCCTGGATTGTGGCTGGCCGAAAGGATGATGCCGCCGGCCGCGTGGCGCCCGCGGATTACGCACGAGGCCGCCGGCGTGGACAGAATTCCGTCCCGGCCCACGAGCACACGCCCGATCCCGTTCGCCGCCGCCATCTTGAGGATGATTTGCAGCGCCTCGCGATTGTAGTAACGGCCGTCTCCGCCCAGCACCAGTACGCTATCCGGCGGCAACACCAGAGTGTCGAACACCGACTGGACGAAATTCTCCAGGTAATGCGACTGTTGAAACACCGCCACCTTCTTGCGCAGGCCCGAGGTGCCGGGCCGCTGATCGTCGAATGGCCTGGTGGCGATCGTGTGCATACGGTGTTCCGCGATTTCGTTCATCGCGTCAGCCATGACAACTTGCCAAACGCAGCGTCATGGCCTTGAAGTGCTTCCCGGTCGTACCGATGCTCTTATCCATCACCACGAGGCGCTTTCCCGACACGGTCATGGTAGCCTCTTCGCTGTGCCAGCGCGTTCACTCGTGCGCCTGCGGTTGCGAACCGGTATCGACATTGCGTATCCTCGACTCAACGCAGATAAGCCTCGGTAGCGTAGCGGCGCATCATGCGGTGGCTGTTGAAATACGACGCGTTTTTGCTGATCGTGCCTTTCATCACCTTGATCCAGCCGCCGGGTTCCTGCGCGTATCCGTAGTAGAGTGGCAGCACCACCAGTAACACTGGCTGGAGGCCACCCATCTGGCCTTCGAGCGTGTACAGCCACGCACCAATCCACACTACCCGGCCCTCGATCGGCACGGCGATCTTGGCATCGAGGGGGCGCGCGCAGCGCTCCGGATCCCAGGATGCCGGCCGCTCGATCTGCCGGCCCTGGGGACCGATTTCCTGGCGGAAATAGCCGGCGCGGCTCACCAGGCTTACCGCCACCATCGGCAGGGCCAGATCCGCGGCCGAGCGCATGGTGTCGCCGGCCAGCACGCCGAGACCGCCGGCGTATGTCGGAATCTCGTTGCGCAGCGCGATCTCCATCGAGAAATAGGCGATGCGCGGCGCGAGGATGAATTGTTCAAGCATTGGCCTGCTCCCGTATAACGCCCAACGTTGGCGGTTCCGCCATTTCGCGCCCCCTCACGACACCACCATCGGGCTGTGTATGCCCTCGAGCCGCGTGCGCTTGAGCAACAGCGCATTCACCGCCACCAGCGCCGAGCTGCCGGACATGGCGAGCGCCGCGACCTCGGGACTGATGACGAACGGGTAAAACACGCCGGCCGCCACTGGGAAGGCAATCACGTTGTAGGCCACCGCCCACCACAGATTCTGGTGCATCTTGGTGAGCGTGGCGCGTGACAACGTAATCGCACCGACCACGTCGAACGGATCGCTCTTCATCAGCACCACGTCGGCGCTCTCCATGGCGACGTCGGTGCCGGCGCCGATGGCGAAGCCGACGTCAGCCTGGGTCAGTGCCGGCGCGTCGTTGACGCCGTCGCCGACCATGCCGACCTTCTTGCCGCCGGCCTGCAGCTCCTTCACCTTGTCAGTCTTCTGCCCCGGCAATACGTCAGCCAGCACGATGTCGATGCCTAGCATGCCGGCGATGCGCTCGGCGGTGCCGCGATTGTCGCCGGTGAGCATCGCCACCTGCACGCCGCGCCGCTTGAGCGCCGCAACCGTGGCCGCGGAGCTCGGGCGTACCGCGTCGGCGATGGCGATAAGCCCCACGAGTTTGCCGCCGTGCGCGACGTGCACCACCGTCCGCCCGCCGCCCTGAAGTTCCTTCGCCTTCTCCGCCAGATCGGACATGTCAATCCGCTGCTCGTCCATCAGCCGGCGGTTGCCGAGGAACACCGTGCGACCGGCCACTTCGGCCCGCGCCCCCTTGCCCTCGATATTGACGAAGCCACTCGCTTTTTCGGCGGTGAGGCCGACAGCGCGCCGCAAAATCGCCTGTGCCAAGGGGTGGTCAGAGCCCTGCTCAACCGCGGCAGCGAGGGCGAGCGCGGTGTCCGCGCCCGTGCCCGACGCCGCCACGATCTCGACCACCTCGGGCTGGCCCAGGGTGAGCGTGCCGGTCTTGTCGAAGATGATGACGTCGAGCTTGGTCGCGTCTTCGAGAGCCGCGGCATTTTTGAACAGGATGCCGTTCATGGCGCCGAGGCCGGTGCCGACCATGACCGCCATCGGCGTGGCCAACCCAAGGGCATCCGGGCAGGCGATGACGAATACCGTAATAGTAAGCGTAAGCGCAAAGAGCAGCGGCTGGCCAACCCACCAGAACCACGCCGCGAAGGTCACAAGCCCTATCACCACGGCGATCAGCACCAGCCACTGCGAGGCGCGGTCGGCGAGCAGTTGCGCCGGGGCCTTGGAGTTCTGCGCCTCCTGCACCAGCTTCACGATCTGCGCCAGAGCCGTATCCGCGCCGACCTTGGTGGCGCGGTAGCGGAAGCTGCCACTCTTATTAATAGTCGCACCGATGACCGTATCGCCGGATTTTTTGCCGACCGGCATCGACTCGCCAGTGAGCATGGACTCGTCCACCTGCGACTCGCCTTCCAGCACCTCGCCGTCCACCGGTATCTTGTTGCCCGGGCGGATCAGCACCGTGTCGCCTGCCACCACCTCGGCGGTCGGCAGCTCGACCTCCTTGCCGTCGCGGATGACCGTGGCCATGGGCGGGGCGAGGTCGAGCAGCGCGCGGATCGCCTCGGAGGCGCCGGCGCGGGCGCGCATCTCGAGCCAGTGACCGAGCAGGATGAACACCAGCAGCACCGCCACCGCCTCGTAGAACTGCACGCCCTCGAAGAAAAAGGTCGCACCGACGCTGAAGACGTAGCCGGTACCGACCGAGAGCATCACCAGCACCGCCATGTTGAGCACGCCGTTCTTGAGCGCGCGCCACGCCGCGATCGCGAACGGCCAGACCGGGTAGATCACCGCCGCGCTCGCCAGCAGGAACAGCCAGATGTTGAGTGGAAGCCCGAACGGCGGCGCCGGCGGCGTAAACATTCCGCCCATCGGTGAATACACGAAAACCGGAATGGTAAAAGCCAGCGCAATCCAGAAGCGGTTGCGCATGTCGCGTGCCATGGCGTGCATGTCCATGCCGGCGCCATGGCCCATCTCGTGTGCCATCGCGTGCGCCTTGTCCACCGACGCGGCATGTTCGGCAGGCATCTCGTGCCCGGCATGGGCGGCATGTTCATGCATGTGTCCGGCGTGGACAGCAGGCGCCATGGCGGCGGCCTCGGCCGGTGGGTCCTCTGGCACGCAGACGTGTTTGGGCAGACGCTCGCCCGCGCAGTGATAGCCGCACTCATGCACATGAGCCTTGATGGCCTTAAGGTCGGTGACAGCCTCGTCATAAACCACGGTCGCGCTGCCGGCGACGTAGTTGACCTCGACCCTGCGCACACCCGGGAGCTTCGCGAGCTGCTTCTCCACGCCGCGGGCGCTCAGCGCGGAAAACAATCCGCCGATGTCTATAACGCTGGTTTTCATGCCGGTCTCCTCTCGATGGCTGCCGCCGCCGCGATGTTTTCCGTCGTCGGTAACCGCAAGCGGCGGAGATCCTCTTCGCCGAGCGTTTCCCTGGCGAGCAGCTCACGCGCGCCACGGTCGAGCGTCTCGCGCTGGGCGCGCAGGATCGTGAGCGCCTTCTCGAACGCTCCCTGCACCAGCTCGCGCACCGCGTTGTCGATCTCGCGCGCCGTGTCCTCGCTGTAGTCGCGCGTGGCCGGCGGCATCCCGGGCACCTGCAGGAAGGCCGGGCGCTCGGCCTCGTAGGCGACGTGCCCGAGCTTCGCGTGCATGCCGTAGCGCATGACCATGGCGCGCGCGATGTCGGTCACCTTGGCGAGATCGTCGGCCGCGCCGGTCGAGAGATGCTCGAACACGAGCTGCTCCGCGGCGCGCCCGCCGAGCAGCACCGCCATCTTGTTCTCCAGTTCCGCGCGCGTCATGAGGTAGCGGTCCTCGGTCGGGCGCTGGATGGTGTAGCCGAGCGCGCCGATGCCGCGCGGGATGATTGAGACCTTGTGCACCGGGTCGGTGCCGGGCAGCGACAGCGCCACGAACGCATGGCCCATCTCGTGGAAGGCCACGACCTCGCGCTCCTTCGGATTGAGCAGCCGGTTCTTCTTTTCGAGACCGGCAACGATGCGCTCGATGGCGCGCGTGAAGTCGTCCATGGCGACGGCCTCGGCGCCGCGGCGCGTGGCGAGCAGCGCCGCCTCGTTCACCAGATTGGCGAGATCGGCGCCGGTGAAGCCAGGCGTAAGCGCGGCGACCTGCTCCGTATCCACGTCCGCCGCGAGATGCGCCTTCTTCATATGGACTTTGAGGATGGCGACACGCCCGAGGCGGTCCGGCCGGTCCACCAGCACCTGCCGGTCGAAGCGCCCGGCCCTGAGCAATGCCGGATCAAGAATTTCGGGACGGTTGGTGGCGGCGAGCAGCACCAGCCCGGCGCCCGGATCGAAGCCGTCCATTTCGGAGAGCAACTGGTTCAGCGTCTGCTCCTTCTCGTCGTGGCCACCGGCGAGCGGATAGGCGCCGCGGGCGCGGCCGAGCGCGTCGAGCTCGTCGATGAAGATGATCGCCGGGGCCCGCTTGCGCGCCTGCTCGAACAGATCGCGCACCCGCGCCGCGCCCACGCCCACGAACATCTCGACGAACTCCGAGCCGCTGATCGAGAAGAACGGCACACTCGCCTCGCCCGCCACCGCGCGCGCGAGCAGCGTCTTGCCGGTACCGGGCGGACCGACCAGCAGCACGCCCTTCGGCATGCGCGCACCGAGCTTGCCGTACGCCTGCGGGTTCTTCAGGAACTCGATGATCTCCTTCAGTTCCTCCTTGGCTTCGTCCACGCCGGCGACATCGTCGAAGGTCACGCCGGTCTGCTTCTCCATGTACACCTTGGCCTTGCTCTTGCCGATCTCGAGCATCCCGCCGGCCGCGCCACCTATGCGTTTCATGAGCAGCATCCAGATCGCCACGAAGATGACCGCCGGCACGATCCAGGACAGCAGCGTCGAGAACCATTTGCTCTCGATCTGACCGGCGTAACGCACCTTGGCCGCATCGAGTTCCGCGACCAGGGCCGGATCGTCCACGCGCACCGTCACGAAGCGGTGCTCCTTGCCCTCGCCGGCGCGCTTGAGCTCCTCAAGCTTCTCCCTGGGCAGCAGGCCCTCGAGCCCGTCGGACTTGAGCGTGCCGCTGATGGCGCGCTCGCCGAGCGCGACGTTGTCGAGCTTGCCGGCCTTGAGCAGCGCCTTGAACTCGTTGTAGGCGAGGTTCTCGGCGTGCGGCGGGAACAGGAAATTCTGGATCGCCATGATCGCCAGGAATGCGATCAGGAAGTACCAGAGGGAAAACTGTTCTTTCTTTTCCATGGATCGCTCCGTTTGCGTCAGAGGCCTTGGTAGCGCACACCGGTGTTCAGGTTCAGATCCGGCCGGAGCTGGGTGGAAGGCCGTGCCGTGAGGCGCTTGCGGATCTCGCTGCCCGGGTCCTTCAGATCCCCGAACAGAATGGCCTCGTGGCCCTGTTTCTTGCAGGCCTCGGCGCAGGCGGGGATGCGGTCGGTGTCGACGCTATGCACGCACAGCGTGCACGACTCGACCGTGCCCTTGCCGCGCGGCGCGTACGGCTTCTGGTCGTGGGTGTCCTCGTGGATGAACGAACGCGCCTTGTACGGGCAGGCCATCATGCAGTAGCGGCAGCCGATGCAGGTGTGCTTGTCCACGAGCACGATGCCGTCGGCGCGCCGGAAGGAAGCGCCAGTGGGACAGACGTCCACGCATGGCGGATACTCGCAGTGCTGGCACATCACCGGGAACGCCTGGGTGAAACCGGTCTGCCTGTCCTTGACGGTGACCTTGCGGATCCACTGCGCGTCGGTCGCCGGCCGCCCGTGACCGTAGACGCCGTTTTCCACGAAGCAAGCCTCGACACAGGCGGTGCAGCCGTCCACGCACTGATCGACGTCGATCAGCAGGCCCCAGCGGTTCAGGTTACTCGCGGCCTCTTCGGGGGAGCGCGCCCGGGCAAGCTCGATCAAGCGCAGGCCGGGACCGGTCGCGGCGACCGCGCCGGCGGCCACGGTAATATTAAGGAAATCGCGTCGGTTCAGGCTCATGGTATTACCTCCTTGCCATCGTGACTGGCGGCACGCCCTCGAACCCCTCGGGCTGGAGCGTGCCGGTGATATGGCTCACCTCACGTTTCACTCGGCGGTCGCAGCTCAGGCGTCGCGGAACATCCGATCGATCTCCGCCTCCGGCTGCAGCCAGTCCTCGATCTCCTGCCCCGGCGCAAAACCACGCGCCTGTGCGCGATAGTACGCCGCCTCGGCGATCAGGCGACAGCGCTTGTCGTTTGCCGCAAGCCCGCTGCCGGTGCCCTGTTGCGGCCGCTCCGGGGTGCGCTGTCCTTTAGCTGTCGTCCCGCAGCGAGCGCCCCGCCCCGGCGAAAACCCACTGGATATAACCTCGTTGCTCTGTTTCATGTGTCGTGTCCTCCGATCAATGTTTGTCGATACATCTTCACTCACCACAACTCCCCGGAACTGCACGCGGTTGAAGTCACGCCCTAGCGATAGAGATCCCGCCGCGTCAAGGGAACCGGATTCGAGCCCTTGGCCCGGTGCGCGGCCAGTATCTGGTAGACGCCGACGCCGCCCTCCTCGAATAACTGGGCGCAGGCCGCCATGTAAAAGTGCCAAATCCGGTAGGTCGGTGCGGAGACGTGCTGCAATGCCTCTTGCTGACGGTTTTCCAGGCGCTGCACCCAATGCCGCAAGGTCATGGCGTAATGGGGCCGCAACGCCTCCACGTCGAGGATCTCGAAGCGGGACCGCTCCATGGCGCGTTGCACGTTGCTCACCGTGTCCAATTCGCCGTCGGGGAAGACGTAGCGGTTGATGAATGCCGTCGAGAGGCTCTTTTTGTTCCACCCTTCTGTCTCCTGGGTGATGCCATGGTTCAGGAACAGCCCGCCCGGTTTCAGCAGGCGCTGGGCCGCGCCGAAGTAGATGGGGAAATTCTTGACGCCGACGTGTTCAAACATGCCGACGCTGACGATCTTGTCATAGACGCCCGCGCCCTCCACGTCACGGTAATCCTTGAGCTCCACGCTGACCCGGCTCTGCAATCCTTCCGCGGCGATCTGGCGCCGGCAGTGTTCGTACTGATTGCGGCTGAGGGTGATGCCGTGGGCAAGCACGCCATAATGCCGCGCGGCCCAGCGGATCAACGCGCCCCAGCCGCAACCGATGTCGAGCAGGCGCTCGCCGGGCTTGAGTCGCAGCTTGCGGCAGAGGTGATCGAGCTTGTGGCGCTGGGCCTGGTCGAGGCTTTCGCCCGCGTCCTCGAAATAAGCGCAGGAATAGATCATCTGCTCATCCAGCCATAGCTGGTAGAAGGCATTGGACACGTCGTAGTGGTAGGCGATCGCCTGGCGGTCGCGCGCCTTGGAATGCGCGCCCGTAAGGCGGGCGAACAGAGATGTGCGCCAGCTTGGCGCGGTCGTAGCCGCGTCTACATCGGACGAATCCCCGAGAGTGAGCGGCCAGAACAGGAAGCTGGCCTTCTCAGTAACGGACAGGCGCAGCGACCGCAGATGGTCCTTGAGCCGCAGCGCGCCATAGAAATCCCCTTCGATGCCTATCTTCCCACGGAAGTAGGCCTCGGCTAGCCGCAGCAGATCACGATACAGAATCAGCTCGCGGAACGGACGGGGGTCTCGAAAAACGAGTGTGAACTCGGGCGCGCCGCGCCCGAAGGCCAGGGTGCGGCCGTCCCACATACGCACCGCCATGCTGCCGGAATAATCCCGGAATACGCGCTCCACGATGCGCTCCGCTCGTCTTGCGCCGGCATTGTCAGCTAAGGACAAGTCCATGTGGTCTCCTTATTGTTACCAGCAGTTCGTGCATGACTCACTCATATCAAATCCCGTCTCGCCTCACTGTCTCCTCTCAACGCGGCACGACGCAACGGCACCAAATGCATTCGCAGTTGATGTGATCGCAGCTCGTATCCCGACGCCGGCTGCGATAACGCCACCTAGCCCAGGGTGCGAGCAGGCGCTTGGCGAGCGAGGGCCAGTACAACCGGCGCAGGAATTCACGCGCATCACGCCCCGCCTGCCGGCGCAGCGCCCAGCGGTAGCCGGCATTGCCGAGCAGCCCGTAGAGCGCGCGATTGACCAGCGAGGTACGCAACCAGGGACCAAGCTCTTTGCGCCAGCGAACCTCGTAGTCGCCGCCGTCCATGAGGCTGCGCGCCGCGAGCACGCCGGAGTGGATCGCGAGCCGCATGCCGAAGCCCCAGAGCGTGTCCTGGAAGCCGGCCTGCTCGCCCGCCACCGGGTGGCGCCCGGACCAGGCCGAGACGGGGATGTGGAAATTGCCGACGCCGCCGTGTGGCCGGGCGTTTTCCATCTTGAGGCCCGCCAGCCGCTCGAACGCCGCCACCGTGCGTTGGACGTAGAGCGCCTCCTGCTTGAAGCCGGTGTACATGCAGCTCTTCACCGTGCCGCGCCCGTTCATCACCAGCAGGTAGGCATAGCCCTGTGGGGCGAGGGCCTCGTCGCAGATCGTCCAGAAGCCGTCGTCCATGTCGGTGTCGAAGTGATAGCCGACGGCGATGGCATCCGCGGCCTTCGGTCCCACGGCCAGAATGCCCGGCCCCGCCAGCTCTTCGAGCCGGCTGCCGAAGCGCACCTCCGCGCCGAGTGCGCGCGCCTGTTCGAACAGGGCGGTGTCGAGGCTGCCGGGCCCCGGACCGCGCTCCACCATATAGAAGAGCGGCGCGCGGCTGCGCACCGGATAGGCCTGCCCCCAGGCGTCGAAGGCGATGCCTTCGCGGCAGGCACGATGCGCAAACGCCGTCGTCAGCCCCATCTCGCCCATCTCATCGAGCACGTCGCGCTCCATTGTCCAGTTCTCCAGTCCCTGCAGGTCGCCCTGGAAGCGGTAGCCGACCTCGCGCTGCGCCTCGTGCACGAGCACGCGCCGCCCGGCGCGCGCCAGCGCGATGGCCGCCGCCAGGCCCGCTGGCCCGGCGCCGGCAATCCGGATAACGTCATCGTCACGGACACCCATTCGGCGGTTGCTACTTATGCCCGTGTTGATGCCCACCGTGCCCGTGGGCGCCGGGCGACGCGCCGCCCGCGTATTTCTGCGGGTCGGTGCTAAACGCCTTGTGGCAGGCGTCCGAGCAGAAGTAGTACGACTGCCCGGCATAGTCCACCTTGGCCGCCGCCTTGTCCGGCGCCACGTTCATTTTGCATACGGGATCGATTGCCATGTTCCACCTCCAGTAGTCGTCAGGTTGCGGTTGTCGCTCTTCAGGGATGTCATTGGCTCCGAGGACAACCAATCCGGAACCGGCTACGACTACGACTGGGCGTTACCCCAGCGCCGCTTGAGAAAGTTGTAGATCGGCACGAACACGATCCCCGCGTAGACGCCGTAGAGAAAACTCTCGATGAGCCCGAGCAGGAAACCCCACCACGTTAGCCACTTGAACGCCGGCAGCACCTGTTCGAGAAACGCGTGCATGTGCAGGCTCTGCGGTGTGATCAGGCCGTAGAGCACGCACACGACGAAGGTCACCGCGCCCCACAGCCCGAGCGCCCAGGAAACGATCTTGATATTCAGCATGACGGTTCCTCCTCAGTGTTGATGACCTTGCGGCTTGTCCCTATCCTGCTCATCCTTGTCCGATGGCCGGTGCGGCTCATTACCTCCGCCGCAGCCGCCGTGACCGCCATGGCCTCCGCGGCCCCCGTGCCCGCCGTGGCCGAACAGATGCATGGCGAAGAACGCCACGAAAATCACGACCCAGAACCAGTTCTGCTGCAACCATTCCATAACCCACCTCCTCGTTCACATTGGCCTTGACGCTCGCACGCCGTTACTCGCGCGGTTTGGCGTCGCACTCGAGCTTCATCTTGCGCTCTCCATATTCCTTTTCCGATATCTCGCCGGCGGCGCGGGCGGTCAGCGAGCAGCCGGCTTGCTTCGTGGCCCGGGGTTATCGGATGTACGCCTCGGTCACGTAACGTCGCATCATGCGGTGGCTGTTGAAGTACGACGCGTTCTTGCTGATTGCGCCCTTCATCACCTTGATCCAGCCGCCGGGGTCGTTGCTGTAGCCGTAATAGAGCGGCAGCACCACCTGCTCGAGCTTGTCGTAGAGAGCGTGTGCATCGCCGTCGTCCGCGCCCGTCGCGTTACCGATCGCCCAACCGGTGACACCCTCGATGCAGCCCTCGACCCACCAGCCGTCGAGCACCGAGAGGTTGGGGATCCCGTTGAACGCGGCCTTCATGCCGCTGGTGCCGGAGGCCTCCAACGGACGCAACGGCGTGTTGACCCACACGTCCACGCCAGCGACCAGCGCCTGCGCCGTGGCCATGTCGTAGTCCGGGAGGTAGGACACCGCGATCGTTCCCGCCAGCGCGCGGGCGCGCGCGTGCAGTTCCTCGATCAGCCGCTTGCCGCCCTCGTCGCGCGGGTGCGCCTTGCCGGCGAGCACGACCTGGAACGAGCGCTCGCGCGCGATGCTCTTCAACCGCTCGAGGTCGGCGAACAGGAGGTCCGGGCGCTTGTATGCCGTCATGCGCCGGGCGAACCCGAGGATCGGCACCTTGGGATGGAGCGCGATGCCGGTGCGCGCACGCACCGCTTCGATGAGCGTAGCCTTCGCCCGCGTGTGTGCCTCCCATAACGGGGCATCGGGGATACAGCAGTCGGCGCGCACGAGTTGTTCGGGTTCGTGCCGCCAGGCGGGCAGGTGGCGGTCATAGAGATCGGCCAAGGGCTTCGCGGTCCAGGTGGACGGGTGCACGCCATTGGTGACGGCGTGCACCTCGTAGCCCGGGAACATGCGGCGCGAGACC
>JBFMBB010000054.1:0-15665 GCA_040755435.1 Pseudomonadota bacterium
GCGAATTCCCAGGACGCGGGGATATGGCGGCAAGCGAGCAGCATGCCGGCCAGCACCAGTTCTTTCACCGCGTTGGCGTTGGCGCCGGGCGCGTTGAACACCGGAATGCCCATCTTCGTCAGTTTTTCAACCGGGATGTTGTTCACGCCCGCGCCGGCGCGGCCGACGGCCTTGAGCGACTTCGGGATTTCCATGTCGTGCATCTTGAACGAGCGCAGCAGGATGCCGTCCGGCTCCTTCATGTCGGTGGAAACCTGGAACTGCTCCTTGGGCAGGCGCGCCAGCCCTAGCGGGGAGATGTTGTTGAGCGTCAGTATTTTGAACATGTGTCAGTCTTGTTTCCGCAAATACTTAAATGTAGGTTGGGTTGAGGCGCTTGCGCCGAAACCCAACAGCAGTCGGTTCGTTGGGTTTCGCTGCGCTCAACCCAACCTACAGTTATTAAAACCCCGGCCTGCCGGCCGTTCACCCGTTCTTGCCCATGAAATCCCGCATGTAACCTATCAATGCATCAATGCCCGCCTCGGGCATGGCATTGTAAATGCTGGCGCGCATGCCGCCGACCGAGCGGTGGCCCTTGAGCTGCACCAGCCCCGCGGCCTTGGCACCCTTGAGGAAGGGTTCGTCGAGCGCCTCGCTCTTGAGCGTGAACGGCACGTTCATCCACGAACGGCTGTGCTTTTCCACCGGGTTTTTGTAGAACCCGCCGCTGCCGTCGATGAACGCGTAGAGTTTTTCAGCCTTGCGCCGGTTGATGTCGGCCATGGCCTGGAGTCCGCCCCTCTTCTTGAGCCACTCGAACACCAGCCCGGCGATATACCAGGCATAGGTCGGCGGGGTGTTGTACATCGAGCCGTTCTCGGCGTGGATCTTGTAATCGAACATCGAGGGCGTGCCGGCCGGCGCATGTCCAATGAGGTCCTCGCGCACGATCACGATGGTCAGTCCGGCGGGACCGATGTTCTTCTGCGCGCCGGCATAGATCATTCCGTATTGCGTCACATCCACCGGACGCGACAGGATGGTCGAGGACATGTCCGCCACCAGCGGCACGTTGCCGGTCTGCGGCACGAAGCTGAACTCCACGCCGCCAATGGTTTCATTGGGCGTGTAGTGCAGGTAGGCCGCATCCGGATCGAGTTTCCAGTCTTTCTGCGGCGGCACGGTGCTGAAGTTGCTTGCTTCCGCGGTCGCGACCACGTTCACGCCACCGAATTTTTTGGCTTCCTTGATGGCCTTCTTCGACCACTCGCCGGTGTTGACGTAGTCGGCGGATTTCTTCCCGCGCAGCAGGTTCATCGGCACCATGGCGAACTGCGCCGAGGCGCCGCCCTGCAGGAACAGCACCTTGTAGTTCGCCGGGATGTTCATCAGCTCGCGCAGGTCGGACTCGGCCTTCTCGGCGATGGCGATGAATTCCTTGCCGCGATGGCTCATCTCCATCACCGACATGCCGCTGCCGTGCCAATCGAGCAGTTCCGCCTGCGCCTGCCGCAGGACTTCCTCCGGCAACACCGCCGGGCCCGCGCTGAAATTGAATACTCTCGTCATCGAATCACACCTTCTTAAGTAAGATATTTGCCACAGAGCGCACAGAGGTCACAGAGATAGGGGAAAAATTTTCAAACTCTGTGTTCTCTGTGATCTCTGTGGCCATTCGTAATAAAAACTATTCCTCATCTTCCGACTCCGCCACGCGCTCGAGGCCGGCGAGATGCTCGCCCTCTTCCGTTCCGATGAGGCGCACGCCCTGGGTGTTGCGGCCGACGGTGGAGATTTCCTTCACGCGCGTGCGTATAAGAGTTCCGCCGCTGGTGATCAGCATCGCCTGGTCGTCCTCGCCGACCACGCAGGCGCTGACCACGGAACCGTTGCGCTCGTTCACCTGGATCGAGATCACGCCCTGCCCGCCGCGGCGGTGTTTGGGGTAATCCTCGAGCGGCGTGCGCTTGCCGTAGCCGTTCTTCGTCGCCGTCAGCACCGTCATGGCCTTGCCCGCCTGGTCCGGGCAGGCGATGATCAGCGACATCACCGTCTGATCCTTTTGCAGCAGGATGCCGCGCACGCCCTTGGCGCTGCGGCCCATGGCGCGCACGTCCTCCTCGGAGAAGCGCACCACCTTGCCGGCATCCGAGAACAGCAGGATGTCGCACTTGCCGTCGGTCAGGCCGACGCCGATCAGGTGGTTGCCGTCCTCGAGCTCGATGGCGCGGATGCCGGTGGAACGCGGACGCGTAAACTCGACCAGCTCGGTTTTCTTGACCGTGCCGTCGGAAGTGGCCATGAACACGTATCCGCCCTTGTCGAAGTCCTTCACCGGCAGGATGGCGCTGACCTGCTCGCCCTCGTCGAGCGACAGCAAATTCACGATCGGCTTGCCGCGCGCGCCGCGCCCGGCCTGCGGAATTTCGTACACCTTCTTCCAGTACACCTTGCCCAGGCTGGTGAAGCACAGGATCGTGGCGTGGGTGTTGGCGATCAGCAGCTTGTCGACGAAATCCTCTTCCTTCATGCTGGTCGCGGTCTTGCCGCGCCCGCCGCGGCGCTGCGCGCGGTAGGCCGCGAGCGGCTGCGACTTGATGTAACCGGCGTGCGACAGCGTCACCACCACGTCCTCGTCGGCGATCAGATCTTCCATCGACAGGCTCACGCGGCTCTGCACGATCTCGGTGCGGCGCTTGTCGCCGTACTGCTCGCGGATCGCGGTCAGTTCGTCGCGGATGACTTTCATCAGGCGCCCGGGGTTGCCGAGAATCTCGAGCAGGTCGGCGATGGTCTTGAGAATGTCGCCGTATTCGCTGCGCAGCTTCTCCTGTTCCAGTCCGGTCAGGCGGTGCAAACGCAGATCGAGAATCGCCTGCGCCTGCGTCTCCGTCAGGCGATAGCCTTTCGGCGTCAGACCGAAGGCCTTGTCCAGTCCTTCCGGCCGGCTCAGGTCGGCGTCGCCGGCCGCGAGCATTTTCGTCACCAGCTTCGCCGGCCAGGTGCGCGCCAGCATTTTTACCTTCGCTTCGTCCGGGTCCTTGGCGGCCTTGATGAGCGCGATCATCTCGTCGATGCTTTCCAGCGCGACCGCCAGGCCTTCGAGGATATGCGCGCGCTCGCGCGACTTGCGCAGGTCGTAGATCGAACGCCGCGTGACCACCTCGCGCCGGTGGCGCAGGAAGGCCTCGATCAGTTCCTTGAGGTTGAGCAGGCGCGGCTGGCCGTTGACCAGCGCCACCGCGTTGATGCCGAACACGCTCTGCATCGCCGTGTGTTCGTACAGGTTGTTCAGGATCACGTCGGCGACCGCGCCGCGCTTGAGGTCGATCACCATGCGCATGCCGGACTTGTCCGACTCGTCGCGCAGCTCGGCGATGTCCTCGATCTTGCCGTCGTGCACCAGTTCCGCGATCCGTTCCAGCAGCAGCGCCTTGTTCACCTGGTACGGCAGCTCGGTGACGATGATGGACTGGCGTCCTCGTTTCTCGTCGGTTTCGATCTCCACCCGCGCGCGCACGTACACTCGCCCGCGCCCGGTGCGATAGGCCTCGTGGATGCCCTCGACGCCGTTGATGATGCCCGCGGTCGGGAAATCCGGGCCGGGGATGTGCTGCATCAGGTCATCGATGGTCGAATCCGGCTTGTCGATCAGCGCCACGCAGGCATTGATGACCTCGTTCAGGTTGTGCGGCGGGATGTTGGTGGCCATGCCCACGGCGATGCCCGATGAGCCGTTGACCAGCAGGTTCGGCAGCTTGGTCGGCAGCACCACCGGCTCGTGCTCCGAGCCGTCGTAGTTGGGGGCGTAGTCGACGGTCTCCTTGTCGAGGTCGGCCAGCATCTCGTGCGCGATGCGGGCCATGCGGATTTCGGTGTAGCGCATGGCCGCCGGGGCGTCGCCGTCCACCGAGCCGAAGTTGCCCTGGCCGTCGATGATGGGGTAGCGCATGGAGAAGTCCTGCGCCATGCGCACGATGGTGTCGTAGACCGCGGTGTCGCCGTGGGGGTGGTATTTACCGATGACGTCACCGACCACGCGCGCGGATTTCTTGTAGGCCTTGTTCCAGTCGTTGCCGAGCTCGTGCATGGCGAACAGCACGCGCCGGTGCACCGGCTTGAGGCCGTCGCGCACGTCCGGCAGCGCCCGACCCACGATCACGCTCATGGCGTAATCGAGATAGGAGCGGCGCATCTCGTCTTCGAGATTGACCGGAATGGTTTCCTTGGCGAATTGTTCCATAAGAAATCAGTTACTCTATCGTGGATAACTTATTGATAAGTAACTGATAAGTAGTTATTTTTTCAGCCTGTTTCGGGATCGTGGAAGCGCCGAATTCTAGCATGGCTACCCCCCTGACTGCACTTAAAAACCGGGGGCGGAGACGGTGCGAGAGGCGCCAAAAACAGGCTTAAAACAGGCTGGTTTTTAACCGGATTTCATCATCGCGACCATCTTGTCGCGGGTGGGCTTCGTGACCACGCCTTTTTCAGTCACGATGGCATCGATCAACGCCGCCGGGGTAACGTCGAAGGCCGGGTTCCAGGCCTGCATGCCCTCCGGGGCGGTGCGGGTGCCGCCGAAGCCGAGCACTTCGGCCTCGCCCCGGGTCTCGATGGGAATGGCCGAACCGTCGGGGGTGTTGAGGTCCACGGTGCTGGTGGGCGCCACCACCATGAATTTCACGCTGTGGTGGCGCGCCGCCACCGCCGTCATGTAGGTGCCGATCTTGTTGGCGGTGTCGCCGTTGGCGGCGATGCGGTCCGCGCCCACGATCACCCACGCCACCTTGCCCTGCTTCATCAACCAGGTCGCGGCGCTGTCAGCGATCAGGGTCGCCGGGATCCCTTCCTGCACCAGTTCCCAAGCCGTCAGGCGCGCGCCCTGAAGCCAGGGGCGTGTTTCGTCGGCATACACGCTCTGGATTTTCCCGGCGGCAAAGCCGGCGCGCACCACCCCCAGCGCCGTGCCGTAACCGCCCGTGGCCAGCGCCCCGGTGTTGCAGTGCGTCAAAACGCCGCTGCCCTTTTCAATCAACGCCGCGCCCAGCTCACCCATGCGCCGGTTGGCGGCGATGTCGTCGGCGTGGATGCGCTGCGCCTCCGAGAGCAGGCGCATCACCGGATTGCCCGGCATGCCGGCATTGATCAGGCCGCGCATATGCTCCACCGCCCAGCGCAGGTTGACCGCCGTCGGGCGCGCCTCGGCCAGCAGGTCCAGATCCGCCTGGATTGTCTTCTGCCAGCCGTTGGGGTTTTCCTTATACCTGTGGCGCGCCGCCAGCACCACGGCATAGGCCGCCGTGATCCCGATCGCCGGCGCCCCGCGCACCACCATGGCGTGAATCGCCCGCGCAGCGTCAGCAATATTTTTTATGGACAGATGCTCCAAGCGCGCCGGCAACAGGCGCTGGTCGATGAGCCGGATACTGTCATCGACCCATTCCACCGCGCGGATGCGGTCGTAGCTGATGGGCTGTTCGCGGGATAAAACCATGGTGGATGCGGGATTATAACGAGAGCGCGAAAATCAACAACGCATACCGGAAAAAATGGCGCCAAGTCTCGCATATGCGGGGCCGTGAACTTTGCGCGAAATCAAGGTTCTATTCATACGGAAGTGGCAATATAACGTCACTCCACCCTGACGAGAGTCAATCGAAAGGCTCGTGGGGCGTTTTCCATTGGAATAAAAAAAGGAGGAACTGTCATGAAAATGAAATCCCTGTTATTGGCCACACTGGCATCCGGCGGATGCATCATCGCCGCGCCGCAGAGTTTCGCCGCCTCGGACCTCATGAGCAGCGGCTACGCGCATGACGCCTCGGGCGTGGTGGTGCGCGACAGCAGCGGCAATTGCGTGCGTACTTCCATCTGGACTCCAAAGTCGGCAACCAAGGACTGCGATGCCAACCTGCTGCCGCCACCGGTCGCCGCCGCACCGGCTCCGGAACCTGCAGCGGCCCCGGCAGCGGCTGAAATCGCCGCCATCGAACCGCGCAAGGAACCCATCAACATCTCCGAGAAAGCCGGGTTCGATTTCGATCAGGCGGTGCTGAAAGCGGAAGACAAGCAACGGCTCGACGCCGCGGTCGCCCAGCTGAAGACGATGCCGGAAGACGCGACCATCCAGGTCACGGGCTACACCGACAGCATCGGCAGCGAGGAATACAACCGTAACCTCTCCATGCGCCGCGCCCAGGCCGCCAAGGACTACCTGGTCAGCAACGGCGTCGCCGAGAATCGCATCGTGCTCTCGGGCATGGGCGAGTCGAACCCGATAGCCAGCAACGACACCGCTGAAGGCCGCGCGCAGAATCGCCGCGTCGAGGTCCAGGCTGAGTCGAAGTAAGGGGGAAGTTACGATCGGTAGTCTGCTTGTGGGGTGGTGCATCGCCCCACAATGTTTTCTCTGCTTCTGAAAGCTGTCATTCCCGCGGAAGCGGGAATCCAGGGTTTAAATAACAAAGCCGCCCCTTGGGCGGCTTTTCCTGTTATCCCCTCTCCCTTGCTGGCGGTGAGGCGGAGTAGTCGTGAATGTCCAGTGGACATTCACGCCGCCGAACGGGCGCAAGTGGTTTTCTTGCGCCCCGGCGGGAACAACTAGGGAGAGGGGTGCCGTCATTCCGGCGAAAGCCGGAATCCAGTCAGCAAATATTCAAAAACCGCCAATAATGGCTTTTGGCTTTTAAACCGTGTTCCCTATTTTGTTAATTAATTTTTTCAGTATCTGCTGAGATTTTTTCTCGTAATACTGTTGAATCTTTTATGACTGTGCCAAATTGATCAGTCAGTTCCACTTCAATCTTTAGTGGCGTTTCCTCCCAAATTGGCACGTCCATTATTTGAGAAAGCCCCCTGAATATTTTTGGAATTAAATTTCCTGATTTATTGTCACCAGAGCCCCAAGAAGCCATCTTTTTAGTCATCGCATCCACCATTAATTTCCACATAATGATATCTGGTATTGACCTTCGCTTGTCGAATTCAACGTTTGAGACGTTTAAATCAATGACACTGCTAGGTGCTATAAACTCGCGGACATTATCAAGTTGTCGAGATATAGATTTGTTATTTTTGTATCCGTAAACGATAAGCCTGCCAGACACAATTGTGGCTGGTTGACGACCATTATTGGCGATAGATACGCGGATTGGTATACGAACTTGCAAATTATCTATAAGACTTTCAGCCTGTTCCCCCTTTCTTTTGATGAATTCACTAGCCCTTGGCGTTAATAATTTATTCTTTTCTAAAAAAGAAGAACCCATTGACAAATACATCAAATCAATAAACTCTTCGAATGGCGTTGTTTTAATGTCAGCAGACCACTTGTCATTTGTGCTAAATCGATATTCAGGTGGATATGCAATAATTGATACATATAAACGAGGCTGGTCGCGATAATAGTTAATGGCAAAGTTAGTAACAGCGATAGCGACTCCTAAAACAGTTGCAGCGCCCACAGCTAATGCGCCTAAAGTCTTCCATCGCATAGTTGTTTTTCCGTTATTAGATTTTCCGCGCATTTAAGTTACCCATATAAGATCAAAAATAAGAACCAAGCCGTCTCCTATTTATTCCTTAAAAATAAAAGTGGGTATACATAAATGGTGCTAGCTCAGCCTAATCCCTAGTTTCCACGAATATCTACATATTGCAGCGCTTCTGGTGGACCAACTACTCCTTCATTACCACTGTCATGATACTTGTTATCAAATATCGTGGCAGCCGAAACATGCAATGACTGACCCCAAGGATTGATTGCAATCCTTTCGCCAAGTTTCACTTCTGTGGCAATTCCAAATGTATTTGAGGCAATCTGCCGGGCTCTTCTCTCGGACTCCGCCCGAATTATGACTACTCCCCGATATATGCTTGCTTCCCAGTCTCGAGAATTAATATCTTTTGGCGTTAGCTTCCAAATTGGCATGAGAATCTCTTTTTATGACCGCCCGTTGTAATTATGAAGACTAACTGCCTATGCGTTTAATGAATGATTCTAAACTGCTCAAAAGATCATCATAAAGCAGGACATCAATATTTTTAAGAGATTCATTCAAAATGCGGAAATCATCTTGCATCTTTACTGACGTTAACTGTTTACGCAGGCCAGCAATTATGTACCCACGCGGTCTAACAATACCAATCTCAATGCCTTTAGCTTTCCGAATATCATTAACCAAAGTATCACTGTTGCGCTGAATTTGATGCAAGTAGTTCTCAACCTGAGAAATTGCCTTGGTGAGTTCTACATCCCAATAGTAATTGTTTCGACTTTTATCATGTTTAAGTAAATTGGTTCCCGGTTTCTTAATTTCATAGATATCAAGATAGTTGTATGGATCAATTAATAAAAAATCTGGGAACTTTCCTTGTAGTGTCACACTTTCTTTTTCCAAAACCTGCCCATATGTATTTCGAAGCACCAGAATATGTTCCGATAAAAAATCTTGCCATAGGGCCTCGTTCTGAGCACTCCGAGCGAGCTTTTGTTTGAATTCTTTTACGATTTTTTCAAGGTATATTTTCTTTCCTGCATCTAAAGACTCGAAGATTACCTTTAGCTTATCCTTAGCGCGCAAAGTCCCTTGAACTCGCGATAAATATTCAGGAATGAATTCTTCAACTTTTGTTCGATCATCGAGATTAAGTTTTGTAAAAAGACCTTTTTTTCTTAAAACATCAGCGATAACGCCCGGGGTATATTCAGGAGTAACGCTTCTGTATTCACTGAATTGGGTGGATAACTGAGTAAACAAAAACCGGCGAACTGCAGCACGACTTTCATCATTGCGAATTTTTCTTATGGTTCGTATCCTTGAGTTCAGCGTCGAAAGTGCTGAATGTGGGATCTGTACTTTCGCAGGATTACTTCGCGTATATAATTTTGCTTTTCCGGAACTAACGACAGTTAGCTCTAATTTCTTGCTACATTTGGCAAATAGCTCTTGCAGCAAGAGAAACCCGCTTGCTGTAAGTCCAAGCCCGTCATTCGTGTAAAACCCTGATGGTAGTTTTTCAAAACCAATTAAGTGAATTTTCTCACAGTAGTTGTACTGGCTGTTCCGCCTATTCTTTTGTTCAAAAATTAAGTAATAACCTTTTTTCGTCTTTCGATTAATGTGGCAGAAGACCTTGTTCTTGCTATTCGTCTTTTCATAAATATTCCCCATCCTGCCCCCTTTTTTTTACAAATTGCTCTAATTGATTTGATCAAGGCCATGCCATGTTTGTGCTTCCTGCCCCTTGAGTCAAGCGGAGCCTGGAATGGTGTTGCTAACCCGCCCCGTAGCGCGCGCCGAGTACCGCCGCCCCACCGGGAGCAGTTAAGCGAGACCTGGATTCCCGCTTCCGCGGGAATGACAGCACCCCTCTCCCTAACCCTCTCCCTCAAGGGGAGAGGGAACAAAACTTACGCTATACTCCCCCAACTAAAATAACCCCCTCCCCCATGCAAACCATCGACACTCTAATAAACGCCCGCTGGGTGATTCCCGTCGAGCCCGACGGACAGACGCTGGACCACCACAGCATTGCCATCCACGGCGGGAAGATCGTGGAAGTCCTGCCGACCAAGGATGCCGCCAAGAAATACCGCGCGACGGAAACCGTCGATCTCAAAACCCATGCCGTCATCCCCGGCCTGGTGAACGCGCACACGCACGCCGCCATGAGCCTGTTCCGCGGGCTGGCGGACGACCTGCCGCTCATGGACTGGCTCAACAATCACATCTGGCCGGCGGAGGCGAAGTGGGTCAGTCCCGATTTCGTGCGCGACGGCACCGAGCTCGCCGTGGCCGAGATGATCAAGAGCGGCACCACCTGCTTCAGCGACATGTATTTCTTCCCCGACGTCACCGCGCGCGCGTGCCACGACCTCGGCATGCGCGCCTGCATCGGGCTGATCATGATCGACTTCCCCAGCGCCTGGGCGCAGAACGCCGACGAATACCTGCACAAGGGGCTCAAGCTGCACGACGAGCTGCGCAACAGCGAGCTCATCAGCACCGCCTTCGCCCCGCACGCGCCCTACACCGTCTCCGACGCGCCGTTCGAAAAAATCCGCATGTACGCCGACGAGCTGGACATTCCGATCCACATGCACGTGCATGAGACCGCGTTCGAGGTGGATTCCGGGACGAAACAGCACGGCAAGCGCCCGCTGGCGCGGCTGGCCGAGCTCGGCATTCTCGGTCCGCGCCTGATCGCGGTGCACATGACCCAGCTGCTGCCGGAGGAGATCAAACTATTGGCGCAGGACAACGTCAGCGTGGTGCACTGCCCGGAATCGAACCTCAAACTCGCCAGCGGTTTCTGCCCGGTGCAGGCGCTGACGCAGGCCGGCGTGAATGTGGCGCTCGGCACCGACGGCGCCGCCAGCAACAACAATCTCGACATGCTGGAGGAAATCCGCATCGCCGCCCTGCTGGCCAAGGGCGCGAGCGGCGAGGCCACCGCGATTCCGGCGCACACCGCGCTGCGCATGGCGACGCTCAACGGCGCCAAGGCCCTCGGCATCGACGCCCGCACCGGCTCGCTCACGGCCGGCAAGGCCGCCGACATCGCCGCGATCGATCTGTCCGCCATTTCCAGCCAGCCGGTGTACAACCCGGTGTCGCAGATCGTCTATACCGCCACGCGCAACCAGGTCTCGGACGTGTGGGTCAACGGCAAACATCTGCTGGCGAACCACCGCCTGACCGGCATGGACGAAGCCAGGCTGCGGGAGAAGGCCGTCGAGTGGCATGGTAAGATAAAGGCCGGTTAAGAAATTTTCTGTCATGCCGGCGAAAGCCGGCATCCAGGATCATATTAATATCTGGATTCCGGCTTTCGCCGGAATGACGACCATGTGAACCGGTGTCGCTTGTTAAACGTTTTCTGAGTTTCTATGTCCCAAACTGCCCAAAACGTTGATCCCGAAGAAATCGCCAAGTTCGAAGCCCTGGCGGCGCGCTGGTGGGACCCGCACAGCGAGTTCAAGCCGCTGCACGACATCAACCCGCTGCGCCTCAACTATATAAATGATCGCGTCGGACTCCGGGGCAAGACCGTGCTCGACATCGGCTGCGGCGGCGGCATCCTCGCCGAGAGCATGGCGGCGCATGGCGCCACCGTCACCGGCATCGACATGGGCGAGGCCCCGCTCGCGGTCGCGAAATTGCACTTGAAAGAATCCGGGCAGAAGGTCGAATACCGCAAGATCAGCGCCGAGGACATGGCGCGCGAGCGTCCCGAGGCATTCGACGTCGTGACCTGCATGGAGATGCTGGAGCATGTGCCCGACCCGGCGTCCACGATCGCGGCCTGCGCCCGTCTGGTGAAGCCCGGCGGCAAGGTGTTCTTCTCCACCATCAACCGCAACCCGAAGTCATGGCTGTTCGCGATAGTTGGAGCAGAATATGTTTTAAATCTTCTCCCTAAGGGCACCCACGAATACATGAAATTCATCAAGCCCTCCGAACTGGAGCGCTGGACGCGGCACGCGGGCCTGTCGTTGCGCGAGCTGATCGGCATGCACTACAACCCGCTGACGCGCCAGTACCGCCTGGGGCGCGGGGTGGACGTCAATTACATCGCGTACACTACGCGCGGTGACTAAAATCCGCACGGTTCTGTTCGACCTCGACGGCACGCTGGCCGACACCGCGCCGGACCTAGCGCATGCGCTGAACCTGCTGCTGGTTGAGGAAGGCAAAACCGCCCTGCCCTATGACACCATCCGTCCCGAGGTGTCGCACGGCGCTTCGGCGCTGGTGACGCTGGGTTTCGGCCGGAAGGCAGGCGATCCGGACTTCGATCGCCTGCGCCAACGCTTCCTCGCGCTCTACACCGACAATCTCTGCCGTCACACGCGCCTGTTCGACGGCATTCCGGCGTTGCTGCAGGCGCTGAAGCAACAGGGCATGAACTGGGGCGTGGTCACCAACAAGCCGGCGTTTCTCACCGATCCGCTGATGGCGCAACTCAAGCCGGAGCCGGCGCCGGCCTGCGTGGTCAGCGGCGACACCGTGGCCAACCGCAAGCCGCACCCGGAGCCGATGCTGCACGCCTGCACTGCGGCCGGCAGCCGCCCGGAACAATGCCTTTACGTCGGCGACGCCGAGCGCGATATCCTCGCCGGCCGGCACGCCGGCATGAAAACGCTGGTGGCGCTGTTCGGGTACATCAACGGCCATGAAACCCCGGAGCGCTGGGGCGCGGACGGCATGATCCGCGCGCCGGGCGAGATTCTCGACTGGCTGGGCAAGGATGAGTAACGCCGTCACGCTTATTATTGTCGCCGTCGTGATCCTGCTGGCGGGCGGGCTGGGCTGGTTCATCGCCCAGCTGCGCACGCAGAGGCGCATGGCGGAACTCGCCACCACGCTGGAGCTGGAGCGCAAGGCGGCGCAGGAAAGACTCGCCGGGCTGGAACAGAACTTCATCGCGTTGTCGCAACGCGCGCTCAAGGAAAACAACGCCGCGTTCCTGCAACTGGCGCAGGAATCGCTCAAGCAGTTCCACGTGCAAGCGAAAGGCGACCTCGAATTGAAGGAAAAGGCGGTCGAGAACCTGATCAAGCCGGTGCGCGAGGCGTTGGAAAAGACCGAACAACAGATCCGCCTGATGGAGAACGAGCGCAAGCAGGCCTATGGCTCGCTCACCAAGCATCTCGAAACCATGGTCCAGACCCAGCAGTTGCTGCAGGGCGAGACGCGCAACCTGGTGCAGGCGCTGCGCCGGCCGGAGGTGCGCGGCCAGTGGGGCGAGCTGACGCTGCGGCGCCTCGCCGAGCTGGCCGGCATGGTCGAGCACTGCGACTTCTACGAACAGGAACACACCAGCACCGAGGATGGCCGGTTGCGCCCCGACATGATCGTGCGCATGCCCGGCGGGCGCGAGATCGTGGTGGACGTGAAGACGCCGCTCGATGCCTACCTGAGCGCGGTCGAGGCCCCCGATGAAGATACGCGCCGCAAACATCTGGAGCATCATGCGCGCAAGGTGCGCGAGCGCATCCGCGAGCTGTCGAGCAAGGCCTACTGGACGCAGTTCAAGCACGCGCCGGACTTCGTGATCCTGTTCATTCCCGGCGAGCAGTTCCTGACCGCGGCGCTGGACATGGACCGCGAGCTGATCGAGGAGGCGCTGAAGCAGAAAGTGATCCTCACCACGCCCACCAGTTTCGTCGCCCTGCTGCGCGCCGTGGCCTACGGCTGGCGCCAGGAGAGCCTCGCGGCCAACGCCGAGCACATTCGCGACGTCGGCGAGGAGCTCTACGGCCGTCTCATGACCTTCAGCGAACACCTCATAAAGCTCGGCAACAGCCTGAGCAGCACGGTGGACAATTACAACAAGACCGTGGGTTCCTTCGAGGCCAAGCTGCTGCCGGGGGCGCGCAAGTTCACCGAGATGGGCGTGGGCGGAGCCGACAAGGCGCTGGCAGAACCCGAGCGAATTGATAAGGCAGTCCGCGACGTTCAGCCGGGCTGAGCGGCCGGCTGGCCGGGCCGGGGCGTGCTATATTTTGGCTGACACGGCTCATTCCGGGCCTGCTGACCTGACACATCGTGAAGCCTGAACCGGCCAAAAAAACCGCCGAGCCGCTGCCCCTCCTCCTGCTGGTGGAGGACTCCCAGACGACCACCGCCCTGCTGTCCAAATACCTGGGTCACAGCTATCGCCTGCTGCACGCGAAGGACGGCGCGCTGGCCTGGGACATGCTCGAGCAAAACCCGGACATCGCCATCGTCATCACCGACATCCACATGCCGAACATGAGCGGGCACCAGCTGCTGGTGAAGATCCGCAAGAGCGAAGACGCGCGCTACAAGAACCTGCCGGTCATCGTCATGACCACGGCCGAGGACAACGTCGACCGCAACCTGGCCTTCCTCAACGGCGCCAACGATTTCGTGACCAAGCCGATCGACGAAATGGAAATGGTGGCGCGCGTGAACGTGCATTACCGGCTGGCCCGGACCATCCGCGAGCTGGAGGCGAGCAAGAAGGCGCTGTCGGAACAGGCCACCACGGATTCGCTGACCAAGCTCAGGAACCGGCGCGCCTTCTTCGAGAACGGCGCCAAGGCGCTGGCGCTGGCGCGGCGTTACGTGTCGGACCTGTCGGTGGTCCTGCTCGACATCGATCACTTCAAGAAGATCAACGACACCTACGGACACTCGGTGGGCGACGAGGCGCTGATGATGGTGGCGCAGATTCTGCTGGAACTCTCGCGCACCGAGGACACGGTGGCGCGCATCGGCGGCGAGGAATTCGCGCTGCTGCTGCCCGACACCAACCGCCTCGGGACCGCGGTGCTGGCGGAGCGCATCCGTTCCGCCATCGAGCGCGAGCAGTTCATCGTCGGCGACAAGATCGTGCCGATTACGGTCAGCATCGGCATCGCCACCTTCGGGGTGGACCCGGCGGACAGCATCGATCAGCTGCTGGGCGTGGCCGACAACCGCCTGTACCTGGCCAAGAACGCCGGCCGCAACCGCATCTGCGTCAACGACGAGGGAAAGGCCACCTTCGCCTGATACCCTGCTTCGCGGTTACTTCTGCAGCGGCTTGGTGGCATCGTGAATCGCCTCTTTGGTCTCCTGGAGCACTTCGCCGGTGCGCTCCTTGACCTTCTCGGCGATGTCCGGCTTGGCGGCGAACGGGTTGCTGAGCAGCGGTTTGTCCTTGCCGAAGTTGATCCCCAGCGGGAAAGCAACGATCAGTCCGATCACCAGGCCGATAAAGAATTTCTTCATGACGTCCTCTCTGTCTTGAGTCGCGTCACATCATAAAACATCCCCGCCGGGCTTGGCCACTGTGCGGCGCCGCCGGTTACGCTACAATGCGTGCCAGTTCAGCCTCTATGGTGCGCTTCGCTGTCGCTCAGCACACCCTACTTTAACTACAACAAACGCGTCCCCGCATGGAACACTACACCCCTGCCCCCGATCTGCTGAAATCGCGCCGCATCCTCATAACCGGCGCCGGCGACGGCATCGGGCGCGCCGCGGCACTCGCCTGCGCCCGGCACGGGGCCAGCGTCATCCTGCTCGGACGCACCGCCAAAAAACTGGAAAAGGTCTACGACGAGATCGAGCAGCTTGGCGCGCCGCAACCGGCCATGCTGCCGCTCGACCTGGCCACGGCCACGCCCGCGCATTACGAGCAGGTGGCGCAAACCATCGAACAGGAATTCGGCGGCCTCGACGGCCTGCTGCACAACGCCGCCGAGAGCGGCACGCTCACGCCGCTGGAACATTACACGCCGGAGATGTGGTTCCGCGTCATGCAGGTCAATCTCAACGCCGCCTGGCTGCTGACGCGCGCCTGCCTGCCGCTGCTGAAAAAATCCGCGGATGCCTCCATCGTCTTCACCACGTCCGAAGTCGGGCGCAAGGGACGCGCCTACTGGGGCGCCTACGGCGTTTCCTGTTTCGGGCTGGAAGGCATGATGCAAATACTCGCGGAAGAGCACGCCGCCGAGGGGCGCGTGCGCGTCAACAGCCTCGATCCCGGAGCGGTCCGCACCGGCATGCGCTCGCGTCTCTACCCCGGCGAGGACCGCGATTCCCTGCCCGCACCGGAAACCCTGGCGCCGGCCTATCTGTATCTCCTCGGCCCCGACAGCCGCGGCGTGAACGGTCAGGCATTGAGCTCCCGGGATTTCATTAAATGATGTAGGGCGCGTACCA
>JBFMBB010000055.1:0-15625 GCA_040755435.1 Pseudomonadota bacterium
GGCGGCCAGCACCTTGGTCAGGGCCGCGGTGAGCGTGGTCTTGCCGTGGTCGACGTGGCCGATGGTGCCGACGTTGAGGTGCGGTTTGGTGCGGGAGAATTTTTCCTTGGACACGGGATGCCTCTTTCTCTATTTAGCTTGCTTTCTTCATGACGGACTCGGCGACGTTCGACGGCACCGGAGCGTATTTCTTGAATTCCATCGTGTAGGTGGCGCGACCCTGGGTCGCCGAGCGCAGGCTCGTCGAATAACCGAACATGTTCGCCAGCGGCACCTCGGCGCGGATGACCTTCACGTTGCCGTGACCGTCTTCCTGGCTCAGGATGATGCCGCGGCGCGAGTTCAGGTCGCCCATGACGTTGCCCAGGTAATCCGCGGGGCTGGTCACTTCCACATCCATGATCGGCTCGAGCAACACCGGATCGCCCTTGGGACCGGCTTCCTTCCAGCACATGATGGCCGCCATCTTGAACGCGTTTTCGTTCGAGTCCACTTCGTGGTACGAACCGAAGTGCAGCGTCGCCTTCACGTCGACCACGGGATAACCGAACTTGACGCCGCGCTGCATGGCCTCGTCCACGCCCTTGCGCACGGCCGGGATGAATTCCTTCGGGATCACGCCGCCCTTGATGGCGTCCACGAACTCGAAGCCCTTGCCGTGTTCCTGCGGCTCGAACTTGATGACGACGTGGCCGTACTGGCCGCGGCCGCCGGACTGCTTGACGAAGCGGTATTCCTGGTCCACCGGTTTGCGGATGGTTTCGCGGTAGGCCACCTGCGGCTTGCCGACGTTGGCCTCCACGCTGAACTCGCGCTTCATGCGGTCCACGATGATTTCCAGGTGCAGCTCGCCCATGCCGGAGATGATGGTCTGGCTGGATTCCTCGTCGGTGTGCACGCGGAACGAGGGATCTTCCTGGGCCAGGCGATTCAGCGCGAGGCCCATCTTTTCCTGGTCGGCCTTGGTCTTGGGCTCGACCGCCTGCGAGATCACCGGCTCGGGGAATTCCATGCGCTCCAGCGTGATCACCTTGTCCGGGTCGCACAGGGTTTCGCCCGTGGTGACTTCCTTCAGGCCCACGCACGCGGCGATATCGCCGGCGCGGACTTCCTTGATTTCCTTGCGTTCGTTGGCGTGCATCTGCAGCAGTCGTCCGATGCGCTCGCGCTTGGACTTGACCGGGTTGTAAACGGTGTCGCCCGAGGTCAGCACGCCGGAATACACGCGGATATAGGTCAGCGCGCCGACAAACGGGTCGGTCGCGATCTTGAACGCCAGCGCGGAAAACGGTTCGTCATCGGTGGCATGACGCTCACCCTCGCTGCCGGCTTTATCGTCCAGGTGGCCTTTAATCGCGGGGCGATCTGACGGCGCGGGCAAAAAGTCGATGACCGCGTCCAGCGCAGCCTGCACGCCCTTGTTCTTGAAAGCGCTGCCGCACAGCACCGGCACGATCTCCAGCTTCAGGTTGCGCTCACGCAAACCCGCCTTGATTTCGTCCGGGGTCAGCTCTTCGCCGCCCAGGTATTTTTCCATCAACTTTTCGTTGGCCTCGGCCGCCGCCTCGATCATGTGTTCGCGGTACTTTTTGCAGTCCGCGAGCATCTCGGCCGGAATGTCCTTTTCCTCAAACTTCATGCCCTGGGTGGAATCGTCCCAGTAGATGGCCCGCATCTTGATGAGGTCGACGACGCCTTTGTAGCCTTCCTCGGCGCCGATGGCGAGCTGCAACGGCACGGCGTTGGCGCCGAGACGCTCCTTGAGCTGGGACACGACATTGAGGAAATTGGCGCCGGCGCGGTCCATCTTGTTGACGAACGCGATGCGCGGCACCTTGTATTTGTTGGCCTGGCGCCACACGGTTTCGGACTGCGGCTGCACGCCGCCCACGGCGCACAGCACGAAGATCGCGCCGTCGAGCACGCGCAGCGAGCGTTCGACTTCGATGGTGAAGTCGACGTGGCCGGGGGTGTCGATGATGTTGAAGCGGTGCTCCGCGCGCGACTGGTCCATGCCCTTCCAGAAGCAGGTGGTCGCCGCCGAGGTGATGGTGATGCCGCGCTCCTGTTCCTGCTCCATCCAGTCCATGACGGCGGCGCCGTCGTGCACCTCGCCGATCTTGTGCGAGACGCCGGTGTAAAACAGGATGCGCTCCGTGGCCGTGGTCTTGCCGGCATCGATATGCGCCATGATGCCGAAATTCCGGTAGCGTTCAATCGGTGTTGTACGGGCCACGACAAAATCCTCTATATATAAAGAACGGTTACGCGATTACCAGCGGTAATGCGAGAAGGCCTTGTTGGCCTCGGCCATGCGATGCACGTCTTCGCGCTTCTTCACGGCATTGCCGCGCTTGTCCGCGGCGTCCATCAATTCATCCGCCATGCGCGCCGCCATGGACTTGCCGCTGCGCGTGCGCGCGGCATCGACCACCCAGCGCATGGCGAGCGCGGTCTGGCGTCCGGAGCGCACCTCCACCGGCACCTGGTAGGTGGCGCCGCCGACGCGGCGGCTCTTCACCTCGACCAGCGGCTTCACGTTGCTCAGGGCCTGATTGAACATCTCGATCGGGTCCTTCTTGCTGCGCTCGGCCATGGTGTTCAGCGCGCCATATACGATTTTTTCGGCCGCGGCTTTCTTGCCGCTCTTCATCACCACGCTGATGAACTTGGCGACGGTCTCGCTGCGGTATTTCGGATCCGGCGTGACTTCGCGCTTGGGTACCTCTCTGCGTCTCGGCATAAATTCCTCTTACGACTTCGGGCGCTTGGCGCCGTACTTCGAACGACCCTGCTTGCGGTCGGCCACGCCGGCGGTGTCGAGCGAGCCGCGCACGGTGTGATAACGCACGCCGGGAAGATCCTTCACGCGCCCGCCGCGGATCAGCACCACCGAGTGCTCCTGCAGGTTGTGGCCTTCGCCACCGATGTAGGTGATGACCTCGTAACCGTTGGTGAGGCGCACCTTGGCCACCTTGCGCAGCGCCGAGTTCGGCTTCTTCGGCGTGGTGGTGTACACGCGCGTGCACACGCCACGACGCTGCGGACAGGCCTCGAGGGCCGGCACCTTGCTCTTGCTCTTGAGGCGTCTGCGCCCCTTGGCTACCAATTGATTGATCGTCGGCATTTATCAGTTGCTCTTTCGATTCGAAAAACACGGACCTCCGCCATTGCGGAAATCCGTGGATTGTCGCCACCTATATGCTTGCGCGGGCGGCGCCGAAGCCGCGGAGTCGCCCGGTCGGCGTACTCGCGACGGCGCTTACAGAAATTCCCCAGGGGCTTCAACAAAGACAGGCCGGCGGATGACCGGCCTGTTCTTGAGGGGCGCGATTCTAGGGAGTCACCCCTTATGTGTCAAGCCTTTACCGGCCATTTTCGGCCATTTTCCGGGAAGCGGCGGGCGCGCCCCCGCCCGTTGCTCCCGGAAAATACCGGCCAGGCCGGCCCGGCGGGGGTTACGTTCCCACCGCCTCTTCGCCGCTGCGCGCCGCGGGCTTGCCCGTCAGCGTGCCGCTCAGGGATTGCTTGAGTTCCTTGGCTTCCTGGCGGGCCTCGCCGCGCGTGCGCCGGCGTTCCAGATGGTAGGCCAGCCCGGTGCCGGCCGGGATCAGACGGCCGACGATCACGTTTTCCTTGAGGCCGCGCAACAGGTCCTTCTTGCCGGTGATGGCGGCTTCCGTCAGCACGCGCGTGGTCTCCTGGAACGAGGCCGCGGAGATGAACGACTCGGTCGACAGCGACGCCTTGGTGATGCCGAGCAGCAACGGTTCGAAGGTGGCCGGCTTTTTCTTCTGCGCCTCCATCGCCTCGTTGTCCTCGATGACGCGCGCACGCTCGGCCTGTTCGCCGGGCAGGAAACGCGTGTCGCCGGACTCGAGGATGCGCACCTTGCGCAGCATCTGGCGCACGATCACCTCGATGTGCTTGTCGTTGATCTTCACGCCCTGCAGGCGGTACACGTCCTGGATTTCGTTCACGATGTAATTCGTGAGCGGCTCCACGCCGAGCAGGCGCAGGATGTCGGCGGCCACGGCGGCGCCTTCGACGATGGTGTCGCCCTGCTCCACCGTCTCGCCCTCGAACACCGTGATGTGGCGGCCCTTCGGGATCAGGTACTCGTGCTCCACGCCTTCCTTGTCGTTGATGATGAGACGCTGCTTGCCCTTGGTGTCCTTGCCGAAGGAGATGACGCCCGAGGTCTCGGCCAGGATCGCATGATCCTTCGGCTTGCGCGCCTCGAACAGCTCGGCCACGCGCGGCAGACCGCCGGTGATGTCGCGGGTCTTCAGCGACTCCTGCGGGATGCGCGCGAGCACGTCGCCCACGCCGACCTTGGCGCCGTCTTCCGCGGTGATGATCGCGCCCGGCGGCAGCATGTACTTGGCCGGGATCTCCGTTCCCGGGATGTTGACCGGCTTGCCCTTGCCGTCCACCAGCGTGATCACCGGGCGGATGTCCTTGGTGCCGGCGCGATGCTTGGCGTCGAGCACCACGTAGGTGGACAGGCCGGTGATTTCGTCGGTCTGCTTGTTGACCGTGACGCCCTCGAACAGATCGCTGAAAGTGACCTTGCCCGCCACCTCGGTGATGATCGGATGCGTGTGCGGATCCCAGTTGGCGACCACGGCGCCGCTCTTCACCTTGGAACCGTCATGCACCGACAGCACGGCGCCGAACGGCAGCTTGTAGCGCTCGCGGTTGCGGCCCTGGTCGTCCTGCACGATGAGTTCGCCGGAACGCGACACCGCGACGTAATTGCCGCTGGCGTGCTTCACCACCTTGAGGTTCTTGAGCCGGACCACGCCGGTGGTCTTGATCTCGATGCGCGACACCGCCGCGGCGCGCGACGCGGCGCCGCCGATGTGGAACGTGCGCATGGTGAGCTGGGTGCCCGGCTCGCCGATCGACTGTGCGGCAATCACGCCCACGGACTCGCCCAGGTTGACCAGGTGGCCGCGGCCGAGATCGCGGCCGTAGCACTTGCGGCACACGCCGTAACGCGTGTGGCAGGTCACCGGCGAACGCACCAGCACCTGGTCGATGTTGCGATCCTCGAGCAGCGCTACGGCCTTTTCGTCCAGCACCGAACCGTCGGCGATCAACACCTTCTTTTCGTTGCCCGGGTCGCGGATGTCGCCGATGACCACGCGTCCGAGAATGCGGTCGCGCAACGGGATCACGACCTCGCCGCCTTCGACCAGCGCCGACTTGGCGACGCCCTCGGTGGTGCCGCAGTCGTCCTCGGTCACGACCAGGTCCTGGCACACGTCCACCAGGCGGCGCGTGAGGTAACCCGAGTTCGCGGTCTTGAGCGCGGTGTCGGCCAGACCCTTGCGCGCGCCGTGCGTGGAGATGAAGTACTGCAGCACGTTCAGGCCTTCGCGGAAGTTCGCCGTGATCGGCGTCTCGATGATCGAACCGTCGGGCTTGGCCATGAGACCGCGCATGCCGGCGAGCTGGCGGATCTGGGCGGCGGAACCGCGCGCGCCGGAATCCGCCATCATGAAGATGGAGTTGAACGATTCCTGTTTGGCCTTCTTGCCCTCGGCGTCGGTCACTTCCTCGCTGCCGAGCTGGTCCATCATGGTCTTGGCCACGCGCTCCGAGGTGTGGGTCCAGATGTCCACCACCTTGTTGTAGCGCTCGCCGTCGGTCAGCAGGCCGGAGGCGTACTGGTTCTGGATCGCCTTCACCTCGCTCTCGGCCTGGCCGATGATCTCGGCCTTCACCTGCGGAATGATCATGTCGTCCATGCCGAAGGACACCGCCGCGCGCGTGGCGTAGGCGAAGCCGGTGTACATCAGCTGGTCGGCGAAGATCACCGACTCCTTCAGGCCCACGCGCCGGTAACAGGCGTTGATGAGCTCGGAGATGGTCTTCTTCTTGAGCACGCGGTTGATGATCTCGAACGGCAATCCGTCGGGCAGGATCTCCGACAGCAGCGCCCGGCCCACGGTGGTGTCGTACAGCTTGCGGCTCTCGACCGGCTTGCCCTTGTCGTCGAACTGCACCTCGCGGATACGCACCTTGATCTTCGCCTGCAGGTGCAGCTGGCGGCTGTTGTAGGCGCGGTGCACCTCGGCCACGTCGGCGAAGGCCTTGCCCTCGCCAAGCGCGTTGATGCGCTCGCGCGTCATGTAATAGAGACCGAGCACGATGTCCTGCGACGGCACGATGATCGGATCGCCGTTGGCCGGCGAGAGAATATTGTTGGTGGACATCATGAGCGCGCGCGCCTCGAGCTGCGCCTCCACCGACAGCGGGATGTGCACCGCCATCTGGTCGCCGTCGAAGTCGGCGTTATACGGCGCGCACACCAGCGGGTGCAGATTGATCGCCTTGCCCTCGACCAGCTGCGGCTCGAAGGCCTGGATGCCGAGGCGGTGCAGCGTCGGCGCGCGGTTCAGCAGCACCGGATGCTCGCGGATCACCTCTTCCAGGATGTCCCACACCTCGGGGCCGGCCTGTTCGACCATCTTCTTGGCCGCCTTGATGGTGGTGGCCAGGCCCTTGGATTCGAGCTTGCTGAAGATGAACGGCTTGAACAGCTCCAGCGCCATTTTCTTCGGCAGACCGCACTGGTGCAGCTTCAGCGTCGGACCGACCACGATCACGGAACGGCCGGAGTAGTCGACGCGCTTGCCCAGCAGGTTCTGGCGGAAACGGCCCTGTTTGCCCTTGATCATGTCGGCCAGCGACTTCAGCTGGCGCTTGTTGGCGCCGGTGATGGCGCGGCCGCGGCGGCCGTTGTCGAGCAGCGCATCGACGGCTTCCTGCAGCATGCGCTTCTCGTTGCGCACAATGATGTCCGGCGCGTTCAGGTCGAGCAGGCGCTTCAGGCGGTTGTTGCGGTTGATGACGCGGCGATACAGGTCGTTCAGGTCCGAGGTCGCGAAGCGGCCGCCGTCGAGCGGCACCAGCGGGCGCAATTCCGGCGGCAGCACCGGCAGGATTTCCAGCACCATCCACTCCGGCTTGTTGCCGGAATAGAGGAAGGCCTCGAGCACCTTGAGGCGCTTGGTGATTTTCTTGATCTTGGTCTCGGAGGTGGTGTCGGCCAGCTCGGCGCGCAGCTTGGTCACCTCTTCCTCGAGATTGATGGCGCGCAGCAGGTCGCGGATGGCCTCGGCGCCCATGCGCGCGTCGAACTCGTCACCGTACTGCTCGATGGCGTTGAGATAGGCATCTTCCGACAGCAGCGAGGCGCGCTCGAGCGGCGTCATGCCCGCGTCGATCACGACATAGGCCTCGAAATACAGCACCCGCTCGATGTCGCGCAGGGTCATGTCCAGCATCAGGCCCATGCGGGACGGCAGGCTCTTGAGGAACCAGATATGCGCCACCGGCGAGGCCAGGTCGATGTGGCCCATGCGCTCGCGGCGCACCTTCGACAGCGTCACCTCGACGCCGCACTTTTCGCAGATCACGCCGCGGTGCTTGAGGCGCTTGTACTTGCCGCACAGGCACTCGTAGTCCTTGACCGGCCCGAAGATCTTGGCGCAGAACAGCCCGTCGCGTTCCGGCTTGAACGTGCGGTAGTTGATGGTCTCCGGCTTCTTGACCTCGCCGTACGACCACGAGCGGATCTTCTCCGGGGAGGCAAGTCCGATGCGGATGGCATCGAAGTCTTCGGTCTTGCCCGGCTGCTTGAAAAGATTAAACAGGTCTTTCAAGGTATCTTCTCCTGCAAACTGTTGCGCTAAGTATTCGTAAAATTCCGGTTCCGGCCTGATCGAGCCCGGGGCTTACTCTTTGTCCAGCTCCAGCTCCATGTCGATGCCGAGCGCGCGAATCTCCTTCACCAGCACGTTGAAGGATTCGGGCATGCCCGGTTCCATGCGATGGTCGCCCTTGACGATGTTCTCGAACATCTTGGTGCGGCCCATGACGTCGTCGGACTTGACCGTGAGCATTTCCTGCAGCGTGTACGAGGCGCCGTAGGCCTCGAGCGCCCACACTTCCATTTCGCCGAAGCGCTGGCCGCCGAACTGGGCCTTGCCGCCGAGCGGCTGCTGCGTGACCAGCGAGTACGGGCCGGTGGAACGTGCGTGCATCTTGTCGTCCACCAGGTGGTTGAGCTTGAGCATGTACATGTAGCCAACCGTCACCGGGCGGTCGAAGGCATCGCCGGTGCGGCCGTCGTACAGCGTGGTCTGGCCGGAGGGCGGCAGGCCCGCCATCACCAGCATTTCCTTGATCTCTTCTTCCGCCGCGCCGTCGAACACCGGCGTCGCCACCGGCACGCCCTTGCGCAGGTTGCGCGCGAGCTCGATGACCTCGTCGTCGGTCAGCGACTTGATGTCTTCCTTGCGCCCGCTCTTGCCGATGTGGTTGTAGATGCGGTCGATGAAGCGGCGGATTTCCTCGGCCTTGCGCTGTTCTTCCAGCATCTTGCCGAGCTGGGCGCCCAGCTCGTGCGCCGCCCAGCCGAGATGGGTTTCCAGCACCTGGCCCACGTTCATGCGCGAGGGCACGCCGAGCGGGTTGAGCACGATGTCGGCCGGGGTGCCGTCGGCGGTGTAGGGCATGTCCTCGACCGCGACGATGCGCGAGATCACGCCCTTGTTGCCGTGGCGTCCGGCCATCTTGTCGCCGGGCTGCAGGCGGCGCTTCACCGCGACGTAGACCTTGACCATCTTGAGCACGCCCGGGGCGAGGTCGTCGCCCGAGGTGAGCTTGACCTTCTTCTCGGTGAATTTCTGGTCGAACAGGTCCTTCTGCTTGGCCAGGTAACCGCGGATCTGCTCCAGCGCCTGCGACGCCTCCTCGTTCTTGAGGCGGATGTCGAACCACTTGTTGCGCGCCAGCTCGTCGAGATAGGTCTTGGTGATCTTGTCGCCGCCCTTCAGGCCCGCCGGGCCGCCGTCGGCGACCTTGCCGATCAGCTGGCGCTCGAGGCGCGCGAACGCGTCGTTTTCCAGGATGCGGTACTGGTCGTCGAGGTCCTTGCGGATGCTCGCCAGTTCCGACTCCTCGATGCTCTTGGCGCGCGCGTCCTTCTCCACGCCCTCGCGCGTGAACACCTGCACGTCGATGACTGTGCCGGAGATGCCGGAGGGCACGCGCAGCGAGGTGTCCTTCACGTCCGAGGCCTTCTCGCCGAAGATCGCGCGCAGCAGCTTCTCTTCCGGGGTCAGCTGGGTCTCGCCCTTGGGCGTGACCTTGCCGACCAGGATGTCGCCGGCGTCCACCTCGGCGCCGATGTAGACGATGCCGGACTCGTCGAGCTTGGCCAGCGCGGTTTCGCCCACGTTGGGTATGTCGCGCGTGATTTCCTCGGGGCCGAGCTTGGTGTCGCGCGCCACCGTCTGCAGCTCCTCGATGTGGATGGTGGTAAAGCAGTCCTTCTCCACCACGCGCTCGGAGATGAGGATCGAGTCCTCGAAGTTGTAACCGTTCCAGGGCATGAACGCGACCAGGATGTTGCGTCCCAGCGCCAGCTCGCCCATGTCGGTAGACTGGCCGTCGGCCAGTACGTCGCCACTGGCGATAATGTCGCCGACCTTCACCAGCGGCTTCTGGTTGATGTTGGTGTTCTGGTTCGAGCGCGTGTACTTGGTCAGGTTATAGATGTCGACGCCGACCTCGCCCGGTTTCGTTTCTTCATCGTTGACGCGCACGACGATGCGCGAGGCGTCCACGGAATCCACCAGGCCGCCGCGCTTCGCCACCACGGTGGCGCCGGAGTCGATGGCCACGATGCGCTCGATGCCGGTGCCGACCAGCGGCTTCTCGGTCTGCAGGCAGGGCACGGCCTGGCGCTGCATGTTCGAGCCCATGAGCGCGCGGTTGGCGTCGTCGTGCTCCAGGAACGGGATCAGCGAGGCCGCCACCGACACGATCTGCGACGGCGCCACGTCGATGTACTCCACCTTGTCCGGCGTGGACAGCATGAACTCGTTCTTGAAGCGGCACGACACCAGCTCGTCGATCAGGTGACCGCGGCTGTCGAGCGTGGCGTTCGCCTGCGCGATCATGAATTTGCTTTCCTCGATGGCCGAGAGGTAATGCACCTCGTCCGCCACCTTGCCGTTCACCACCTTGCGGTACGGCGTCTCGAGGAAGCCGTACTCGTTGGTGCGGGCGTAGACCGCGAGCGAGTTGATGAGGCCGATGTTCGGGCCTTCCGGCGTCTCGATCGGGCACACGCGGCCGTAGTGCGTCGGATGCACGTCGCGCACCTCGAAGCCGGCGCGTTCGCGCGTCAGGCCGCCCGGTCCGAGGGCCGAGACGCGGCGCTTGTGCGTGATCTCGGACAGCGGATTGGTCTGGTCCATGAACTGCGACAGCTGGCTCGAGCCGAAGAATTCCTTGATGACGGCGGACACCGGCTTGGCGTTGATCAGCTCCTGCGGCATCAGGCCTTCCGATTCCGCCAGCGACAGGCGTTCCTTCACGGCGCGCTCGACGCGCACCAGGCCGACGCGGAACTGGTTTTCCGCCAGCTCGCCCACGGAGCGCACGCGGCGGTTGCCGAGATGGTCGATGTCGTCGATCTCGCCCTTGCCGTTCTTGAGCTCAATCAGGATTTTCATCGCATCGACGATGTCTTCCCGGGTCAGGATGCCCGGGCCCTCGTCGGAGCCGCGGCCGACGCGGCGGTTGAACTTCATGCGGCCGACGGCCGAGAGGTCATAGCGGTCGGGGCTGAAGAACAGGTTGTTGAACAGCGTCTGGGCGGCGTCGCGCGTGGGCGGCTCGCCGGGACGCATCATGCGATAGATTTCGATCTGGGCCTCGAGCGCGTCGCGCGTGGGGTCGAGGCGCAGGGTGTCGGAGATGAACGAACCCTGGTCGAGGTCGTTGGTGTAGATGGTCTTGACCTCGCCGATGCCGGCCTCGAACAGCTTGTCGATCAGGTCCTTGGACACCAGGTCGTTGGCCTGCGCCAGCAGTTCGCCGGTCTGCGGATGAATCACGTCCTCGGCCAGCGAGCGGCCGATGAGGAAGCTCGGCTCGATGGTCAGTTGCTTCAGCTTGGATTTTTCCAGCTCGCGCACGTGGCGTCCGGAAATGCGCCGGTTGGCCTCGATGATGACCTCGCCCTTGGGGGTCTTCACGTCGAACTCGAACTGCATGCCGCGCAGGCGGTTGGGGATCAGGTCGAGCCGGATTTCGTTCTTCACCAGGTGGAAGGTGTCGGTGTCGAAGAAGGTCGCCAGGATTTCCTGGGTCGACATGCCGATGGCGCGCAGCAGGATCGTGGCCGCCAGCTTGCGGCGGCGGTCGATGCGCACGTACAGGTAATCCTTGGGGTCGAACTCGAAATCGAGCCACGAACCGCGATAGGGAATGACGCGCGCCGAGAACAGCAGCTTGCCGGACGAATGCGTCTTGCCGTAATCGTGCTCGAAGAACACGCCGGGCGAGCGGTGCAGCTGCGAGACGATGACGCGCTCGGTGCCGTTGATCACGAACGTGCCGTTGTCGGTCATGAGCGGGATTTCGCCCATGTACACTTCCTGCTCCTTGATGTCGCGCACGGTCTTGGTGCCGGTGGCCTCGTCCTTTTCAAAGACGACGAGACGCAGCAGCGCGCGCAGCGGCGCGGCGTAGATCAGGCCGCGCTGCTGGCATTCCTTGACGTCGAACGCCGGTATGCCGAGGCGGTAGCTGACGAACTCCAGCGCCGCGTTGCCGTTGTAACTCTCGATCGGAAACACCGTCTTGAAGGCGGCCTGCAATCCCTGGTCGATGCGCTGCTCCGGCGGCGTCTCCGCCTGCAGGTACTGGCGATAGGATTCCTTCTGGATTTCGAGCAGATACGGAACCTTCAGGACGCCAGGGCGCTTGCCAAAGTTCTTGCGGATGAGTTTCTTCTCGGTGAATGAGTAGGTCATGTTTCCTCGATACCCTATAAGAGAAACAGCGTCACGGACCGGTACGACCAATGACATGAAAAAACAACGCGCGAGGCAGCGCCGGCGGCATTACACCGCCGGCGCGGCCCGCGTGGACTGCGCACAGATTCACCCGCCGACAACGGATGAACCGCCAACCTGCACCAGGTTACTTGAGCTCAACCTTGGCGCCGGCGGCCTCGAGTTCCTTCTTCATCTTCTCGGCGTCGGCCTTGGGCACGGCTTCCTTCACGGTCTGCGGCGCGCCTTCCACCAGGTCCTTGGCTTCCTTCAGGCCCAGGGTGGTCACGGCACGGACGGCCTTGATGACCGCCACCTTGTTGTCGCCGGAAGCGGTCAGGATCACGTCAAACGCGTCCTTGGCCTCGGCCGGGGCGGCCGCGGCGGCGCCGCCGGCGGCCGGAGCGGCCACGGCAACGGCGGCAGCGGAAACGCCGAACTTGGTTTCCATCTCCTTGATCAGCTCGGAGAGCTCCAGCACCGACATGCTGGAAATGGTATTAAGAATCTCTTCTTTCGAAACGGCCATGATGCAATCTCCTGAAATAAAGTCTTGAAAATATATTGATCGGTCAGGCGGCTTTCGCCTTGGCGTCGCGCACGGCAGCCAGGGCCCGCACGAACTTCGCCGGGACCTCGTTCAAGGTCTGGACGAACTTCTGGACCGGCGCCTGCATGGTGCCGAGGAGCTGTGCCAGCAATTGCTCGCGTCCGGGCAGAACGGCCAGGGCCTTGATCTGCTCCAGGGACATGAGCTTGCCGCCCATGGCGCCGGCCTTGATCTTGAGCGCCGCGTTGTCTTTGGCGAATTCGCTCAGGATCTTGGCTGCCGCCACGGGGTCGGCCGACACCGCGAACGCCAGCGGACCGGACATCTGGTCCTTGAGGCATTCGAAGCTCGTGCCTTCCACGGCGCGCCGGGCGAGCGTGTTCTTCACGACGCGCAGATAGACCTTGCCGTCATGCGCCTTGCGGCGCAGCGTGGTCATCTGGGCGACGGTCAGTCCACGATACTCGGCCAGCATTGCCGCCTGCGCGTCCGTCAGCTTCCCGGACACCTCGGCGACCACCGCCTTTTTCTCGTCTAACGTCAGACTCATATGAGTCACCTCCAAGTTAATTAAGGAAGCTCTCACCGACTCCCCCTCTCCCGCGACAGCGGGAGAGGGCAAGGGGAGAGGGCCACTCCTTACGGCGACCTTTTCAGGAGGTAATCCTGTGTCGGGCACACCGTCTGCGCAGGCTGTTTCCATTAAGCCCCGGCGTCGACTACCCGCCTCGGCACCTGCGGTCTTTGACTTCGCTGCACGCCAAACTGCGGCGCGCAGCGTCCCAAAGTCACTTATGAACGCGGTTGGCAAGCCAACCGCGTTACAACAATTAATTACAATCCCGACGTGTCCAGGCGGATGCCCGGGCCCATCGTGGTGGATAGCGTCACCTTCTTGAGGAACACGCCTTTCGCGGTCGCGGGCTTGACCTTGTTGATGGCCGCCATCAGCGACAGGAAATTCTCCTTGAGCGCGTCCGCCTCGAACGAGGCCTTGCCGATGGCGCAGTGCACCAGCCCGGCCTTGTCGGTGCGGAACTGCACTTGGCCGGCCTTGGCGTTCTCGACCGCCTTGGCCACGTTCGGCGTCACCGTGCCGACCTTCGGGTTCGGCATCAGGCCGCGCGGGCCGAGAATCTGGCCGAGCTGGCCGACCACGCGCATGGCCTCGGGCGTGGCGATGGCGAGATCGAAATCGATCTTGCCCTGCTTGATCGTGTCCGCCAGGTCCTGGAAACCGATGATGTCGGCGCCGGCCTTCTTGGCGGCCTCGGCCGCGGCGCCTTCGGCGAACACCGCCACGCGCACCTTCTTGCCGGTGCCGCGCGGCATGACCGCGGTGCCGCGCACGTTCTGCTCCGACTTCTTGGCGTCGACGCCGAGATTGATGGCGACGTCCACCGATTCGTCGAACTTGGCGCTGGCCGTCGTCTTGAGAATCTTCAGGGCTTCGTCGAGCGGATAATTCTTCATCCGGTCCACTTTCGCGAGCTGGGCTTTCAGTCGTTTGCCTGACATGTCACACCCCCTCGCATTCCACGCCCATCTGGCGTGCGCTGCCCGCGATGATCTTCACCGCGGTGTTGAGATCGTAGCAGTTGAGATCGGGCATCTTGATCTTGGCGATCTCCTCGATCTGCTTGCGCGACAGCTTGCCGACCTTGTCCTTGAGCGCGTTGCCGCTGCCGGACTCGAGCCCGAGCGCCTTCTTGATCAGCACCGACGCCGGCGGCGTCTTGGTGATGAAGGTGAAGCTCTTGTCGCTGAACGCGGTGATGATGACCGGGATGGGCATGCCCTTCTCCATCTTCTGGGTCGCCGCGTTGAACTGCTTGCAGAACTCCATGATGTTGAGGCCATGCTGGCCGAGCGCCGGACCCACCGGCGGGGACGGATTGGCCGACCCGGCCGGCACCTGCAACTTGATGTACGCCGATACTTTCTTTGCCACTGTAAACTCCTTACGGGTCCAGGCGCCTTACTCGATTCAGGCTCCCCGCGGTTGATACAAAAATACTCAGGCCTTTTCGACCTGACTGAACTCCAGCTCCACCGGCGTCTGGCGTCCGAAGATCGACACCGACACCTTGAGCTTGTTCTTCTCGTAGTTGACGTCCTCGACCGTGCCGTTGAAATCCTGGAACGGACCGTCGATGACGCGCACCTGCTCGCCGGCCATGAACGAGAACTTCGGGCGCGGCTTCTCCACGCCTTCCTGCACCTGCCGCAGGATCGCCTCGGCCTCCTTGTCGGTGATCGGCGTCGGCTTGCTGCCGGAGCCGCCGATGAAACCGCTGACCTTGGGCACGTCCTTCACCAGGTGCCAGGTCTCGTCGTCCATTTCCATCTTCACCAGCACGTAGCCGGGGAAGAACTTGCGCTCGCTGGTGCGCTTCTGGCCGCTTTTCATCTCGACGACCTCTTCCGTCGGCACCAGGATCTCGCCGAACTTCTCTTCCATGCCGGCGTTGCGGATGTGCTCCTTGAGCGAGCGCACCACGGCCTTCTCGAAGCCGGAATAGGTGTGCACGACATACCAGCGCATCGTCATGAATTCGGCTCCTATCCCGTCACTACTCTGACTATCTTGTGCAAACCCCAATCGATCACCCACATGTAAACCGCCACCAGGATCACCATGACGAACACGATCAGCGTCACCTGCATGGTTTCCTTGCGTTCCGGCCACACCACCTTGCGCAACTCGAGGCGCGCGCCCTTGGCGAACTCCCAGGTGCTGCGCCCGAACGCGGTCGGCGCGACGACAATCACCGCCAGCACGGCCGCCGCCAGGATGACGGCGACCTGGATCAGGGCCGGTTTGTCGCCGAAGTAATAGAAACCCCCGATGCCGCCTGCCACGATCAGCACCGCGAGTATCAGTTTCAGTTTGTCCGCTGTCACTACTAAATTCCTTCGCTGCCAGTCAATTGGCAGGCCAGGAGGGTCTCGAACCCCCAACCTGCGGTTTTGGAGACCGCCGCTCTACCAATTGAGCTACTGGCCTAAAATCGTGAGTACTTAAAGTACCGAGTATCGAGTACCGGGTTCGAGCTCCTTGAACCCTGAACTTTGAACTCGAAACTACTCAATCACCTTCGCCACCACCCCCGCCCCCACGGTACGGCCGCCTTCGCGGATGGCGAAGCGCAGGCCCTGTTCCATGGCGATGGGGTTGATCAGGGTGACGACCATCTTGATGTTGTCGCCC
>JBFMBB010000056.1:0-15466 GCA_040755435.1 Pseudomonadota bacterium
CTGCCCCTGACGGTGCTGGCGCGCCGCTATGGCGTGACCGGCAAATACCTGTGGCTCGCCTGCCAGGGCAAGGACATTGACCCGGTGGCGCCCGAGGTGGCGCCGCCCAAGTCCATGGGCCACGGCAAGGTGCTGCCGCCGCACACCCGCGCGGCGCCGGTCATCGAGGTGTATTTACGGCACATGTGCGAAAAGGTGGCAGCGCGCCTGCGCCGCTACGACATGCAGGCCGGCCAGCTGTACCTGGGGTTGCGGCTGGAGGTCGCGGGCGAAACCGTGGACCAGCTGTTCGTGCTGCCCTACGGGACGCCCGACGGCGCGCGGTTGTTCGCGCTGGCACGCCAGTTCCTGCGTACCCGCTGGCGCGGCGGGGCCGTGACCCACGTGCAGGTTACCGCTTCGGATTTGCGGCCGGCCTCGGGCCAGCTCGATCTCTTTCCCGGGGACGACCGCAACACGCGCCGCTTCAGTGCCATCGACCGCATCAACCTGCGCTACGGCGAATTCACCGTGGCCCCGGCGACCCTGCTCGAGCGCTCCACCATGCCCAACGTCATCGCCCCCGCCTGGCGCCCGGATGGACACCGGCAGCACATCCCGGACTAGGCCCGCCAAGGGCCGCGGCGCGGTCTCGAACCCGGAAGGCCGGTTCGAGAAGCTGAACCGTGGCGCCTACGATGACGGCTGGACCGCGGAGGAGGAGATCGCGCCGCTCAAGACCACGGTGCGCATCGAGCAGTGCCGCACGATCATCGCGCACAACGATTCGCCCGACATTCCCTTCGACCAGTCCATCAATCCCTACCGTGGATGTGAGCATGGGTGTGTGTACTGCTATGCCCGACCCAGCCACGCGTATGCCGGCCTGTCGCCGGGGCTGGATTTCGAGACGAAATTATTCGCCAAAACCAATGCCGCCGGGCGGCTGCGCACCGAGCTGGCGAAGCCGGGATATCGTTGCCGTCCCATCGCACTCGGTAGCAACACCGATCCCTATCAGCCGATCGAGCGGCGTTATCGCATCATGCGCCAGATTCTCGAAGTGCTATACGAATGCGAGCACCCGCTGACCATCGTCACCAAGTCGGCGCTGATCGAGCGCGATCTCGATCTGCTGGCGCCGATGGCGCGCAAGCAACTGGTGCATGCCTTCATCTCCGTCACCACGCTCGACCGTTCCCTGGCGCGCCGTCTGGAGCCGCGCGCGGCCGCGCCGGTGCGACGGCTCGAGGCCATCAAGAATCTCGCCGCGGCCGGGGTGCCGGTGGGTGTGATGGTGGCGCCGGTGATTCCGGCGCTCAATGACAGAGACATTGAGAGCATTCTGGAACAGGCGCGCGCCGCCGGGGCCGACTGGGCGGGCTACGTGCTGTTGCGCCTGCCGCACGAGGTCAAGGACCTGTTCCGCGAGTGGCTGGCGCGGCACGAGCCGCTGCGGGCGGAGCATGTCATGAGCCTGGTGCAGGGCGCGCGCGGCGGGCGCGACAACGATCCGAGGTTCGGTATGCGCATGCGCGGCACCGGCGCGGTCGCCGATCTCATCGAGGATCGGTTTGCCGTGGCCTGCCGGCGGCTCGGCTTCAACGAAGTGGAGCGCGAGCTCGACTGCAGCTGTTTCCGCCCACCGGCGACCGGGCCGCAGCTCGCGCTGTTTTAGAGGTAAAAAAAGCAAGGCCGGCATCCTTGCCGGCCTTGCTTCGTTGCAGCAGGATCAGTTATTTCCTGATGTAGTAGCGGTACACACCGCGCGAATCTTCCGTCATGCCGAGCAGCTTGTGGCCGGTGGTTTTGATCCAGGTATTGACCTCGATCGGCGAGGCCTTGCAGTCGCTGATGAGTTTGATGTTCTGGCCGGGTTTGACCTGGGAGATGGTCTTGCTGGCCTCCAGCACCGGCGTGGGGCAGTGTTCGCCGCTGACATCCACCGACCGTTCCACCGGCCAGAGATCGCCTTTCAGGATGTAGAAGCCGAAGCCCTTGGACCGGCTGCGGTCGATGAACAGCAGCTGGTTGTTCGTCTGTTTGGCCCAGACGTAAAGATCGTTTTCCATGCTCGGATAGTCGCTGATCAGCAGCAACACCTGGCCTTCCTTCAGCGAGCGCAGAGTGCGGCGCAGCGAGGGTAGAGGTCCGGGCGAAGCCATTCCGTTCAGGTCGAGCGTGACCTGCGGCTTCATGGCGGGCATGTCATGGTTTTTGGGAGTCGCGGTCATGTGTGAATGCCTCGTGTCCTTAAGGGGTTTGAACAATGATTATTTAGTAGCAAAGGCCATGCCAGCGCGGGGCGAGCCGGATTCTCAAGGCGAATCAAGGGAAACGGCGAATCCAGTCATCGGCGTAACCGGGCATGAACGCCTCGGAATGCCGGGTAACAGACGGATTGCGGCGCATCCTGCCGCTCGGTCGGGCGCCCGGCCGGGCCGGCAACTGGCACAGAACTTGTACCGTTTACCCGCATAACAACAGCCGTTCGGGGTGCCCGCATGAATCCGCTCGTTCTCCTTTTGGACGACAACAGGGAGAATCACGAGTTGTTGCCACGGATGCTCAAGGGATTGCCCGGCATGGATGCCGTTCAGACCGTTTGTTTCGCCAGCGGCGGCGAGGCGCTTGCCTGGTGCCGCGAAAATGAGCCCGACCTGTGCCTGGTGGACTACCACATGCCGGGCATGAACGGCCTCAGCTTCATCACCGAGGCGCGCAAGCTGCCCGGTTTCGGCGGCATTCCCATGATCATGATCACCGGCGCGCCCGACCCCGGGTTGCGGCAGCGCGCCCTCCTGAGCGGCGCCAACGATTTTCTGACACGGCCGGTCGAGGCGGAAGAATTCAAGGCGCGCGTCTACAGCCTGCTGTCGCTGCGCCTGAATCTGGTCTATCCGTCGGGCAAAATTTCCGGGCGTGGACAGCGGTACGGTGCGACGGCGGAGCCGGGCATGTCATGGGGACCGCGCCGCGCGGCGGCGACTCCGGCCCCGGGCGACTCCGGCGCGAGGAGCGAGCAACGGGCGCAGCGCCTGGCGCACGACGTGGAGCTGCTCGAACGCCAGGCGTTCGAGCGCGAACACGAGCAGATCATCTTCAGGCTTTCCCAGCTCAGCACGTCGCGTGACGAGGAGACCGGCAATCACATGCACCGGGTGGCGCATATTTCGCGCCTGATAGCGCATGAGCTGGGACACGACGAGGCGTTCTGCGACATGATTTACCTGGCGGCGCCGATGCACGACATCGGCAAGGTCGGCATTCCGGACAAGATCCTGCTCAAGCCCGGCCGGCTCACGCCCGAGGAATGGGAAGTCATGAAGACGCACACCACCATCGGTTATAACGTCCTCAAGGACTCCAGCTCGCCGTTGCTGCGCATGGGTGCGGACATTGCGCATTCGCACCACGAGAAATACGGCGGCCAGGGCTACCCGCGGGGATTGGCAGGCGAGGCGATACCGGTGGTGGGACGCATCGTGGCGGTGGCCGACGAGCTGGACGCGCTGCTGTCGGTGCGCCCGTACAAGCATGCCTGGAACCTCAAGGACGCGCTGGAGCAGATGCGCAGCGAGCGCGGGCGGCATTTCGACCCCGCCTGCGTGGATGTCATGCTGCGCCACATTGACGCGATCCTGGAGATACAGAAGAAGTTCGCCGATGTGCCGGAAACGGTGAATCCCGAGCCGCCGGCGATGCGGCGCGGCGTGGCCTAGTACGGAAAAAATGCGGAATGCGGAGTTCGAAATGCGGAATTAAAATCCGAAGGACTTCATTCCGCACTCCGCATTAAATATCTTTCCCCGTAGTTCAGATGCTCATCTCGCGGGAACGGGCGCCGTCTCCGGCGCGACCGGCGCCGATCCGTACTTGCGCTGATACCAGAACAGCCCCAGGCGCTCGCGCAGGGCGTTGCTGCTCAGGCGCAGGCCGTAGGCGGACGGAAAATATCCCAGCGTTTCGCGGTCTTCCTTGTTGAGCGTGCTGAATCCCATGGGCGCGGGAATGGCGCTGATGCCTTCGTTCTCGAACGACCACAGGGCGCGCGGCATGTGCCCGGCGTGCGTGACAAGATAGACGCGCCGCACCCCCGCCTGCGCCAGCAGCGGCTTCGTGTATTTGGCGTTTTCATGGGTCGTGGCGGATTTGCTTTCCACCCATTTGGCTTCGATCCGGAAGTCGCTCAGCAGGGAAGCCCGCATCAGCTCCGCCTCCGGCACCGGTTCGCCGTAGGGACTGCCGCCGCTGACCAGGAGCGGCAGGCCCGTGAGCCGGTGCAGATGCGCGCCGTAACGCAGGCGCTCGAGTACCAGCGTGTTCACGCTGTCGCTCCCCCCGTATTCGGGGGCTTCGGTATAGCGGCCGCCGCCGAGAATCACAATGGCGCCGGGCCGCGCGCCGGCGTCGTCCGTCGCCGCCGTCAGTCGCAGCGGCGGAAAACGCGATTCAACGCCCTGCATCAGCTGGTAGCCTGTCAGCGGCAGGCTCAGCACCAGCAGCGCGCCAATGGCGACAAGCACGATGAAGCCGCCGAACAGCGGCCAGCGGATCTGGACCAGAAACCCGAGCAGGGCGACAACGATGATGATGCCCGGGGGCAACAGGAACAGTGCCTGAATTTTGGGCAGGATGTCGACCACGGTTCAGAAGGAGTGCCCGGCCGCCTGCTGTTCCGCGTGATACGAGGAGCGCACCATCGGGCCGCTGGCGACGTTGCGGAAGCCCATGGCGCGCGCGGCCGCGGCGAATTCGTCGAATTCCGCCGGCGGCACGAAACGCGTCACCGGCAGGTGATGCCGGCTCGGCTGCAGGTACTGGCCGACCGTGAGCAGTTCGCAACCGTGCTCGCGCAGGTCGCGCATCACTTGCAGGATTTCCTCGTTGGTCTCGCCGAGCCCCACCATCAGGCCGGACTTGGTGGGGATGCCGGGATGGCGCTCGCGGAAGCGGCGCAGCAGCTCCAGCGAGTGCCGGTAATCGGCACCCGGGCGCGCCGCCTTGTACAGGCGCGGCACGGTCTCCAGGTTGTGGTTGAACACGTCCGGCAGCGCCGCGCCCAGGGCCTCGAGCGCGACCTCGAGGCGGCCGCGGAAATCCGGCACCAGCACCTCGATCGAGGTGGCGGGCGTGAGCCGGCGCACCGCCTGGATGCAGGCGCTGAAATGCGTCGCGCCGCCGTCGCGCAGGTCGTCGCGGTCGACCGAGGTGATCACCACGAACTTCAGTTTCATTTCGGCAATCGCGCGCGCGAGATTTTCCGGCTCGTCGGCGTCGAGCGGCAGCGGCCGGCCGTGGGCCACGTCGCAGAACGGGCAGCGGCGCGTGCACAGCCGGCCCATGATCATGAAGGTGGCGGTGCCATGGCTGAAGCATTCGCCGAGGTTGGGGCAGGTGGCTTCTTCGCAGACCGTGTGCAGTCCATGCGCCCGCAACAGATGCTTGAGCCGGCCGACCTCCGGATGGGTCGGGGCCTTGGCGCGGATCCACGCGGGCTTGCGCGGCAGTTCCGCCTGCGGCGCGATCTTGATGGGGATGCGCGCGGTCTTGGCCGCGCCTTTCTGGTCGATGAGCGCGCGTGTCGCTGATTTGTCCTTGTCCACGGTGTTTACGGGTTCCCGAACGGGGCTTGGTCGGCTGACGGACGCCAGCCAGTATACCCCAGCCCGGCGGCCAGTTTCGCGGCCAGCTCCCGGCCGATCGTTTCCAGGTCCGCGTGCACGCCCAGATCAGCCAGCTGCGTGACCGCTTGCCCGGGATAGCCACAGGGATCGATGAGGGAAAACGGCGCCAGGTCCATGTCGATATTGAGCGCCAGCCCGTGATAACTGCGTCCCTGCTTCACGCGCAGCCCGAGCGAGGCGATCTTGCCGCGCGTCGTGTACACGCCGGGTGCGCCGGCGCGCCGCTCGCCGCGGATGCCGTGGCCGGCCAGCAGATCGATGACCGCCTGCTCCAGCGCGGTGACCAGGCGTTTCGGGCCCCAGCCGCGGCGTGGCAGATCCATGAGGATGTAAGCCACGAGTTGCCCCGGTCCGTGATAGGTGATGTCGCCGCCGCGGTCGATGTAGACCAGCGGGATGCCGCCGATGTCCGTGCGCGTGCCGCCGCGTCCCTTGAGGCCCATGGTGAACACCGGCGGATGCTCCAGCAGCCAGATCTCGTCCGGCGTTTGCGGCCCGCGCGCCGCGGTGAAATCCTGCATGGCGCGGAATGCCTGCGCATAGTCCACGCGACCGGGCGTGCGCAGCGTCGGGCTGTCATCCGGTGCCGCCTGGCGCGCCGCGCGCATCAGTCCGCCTCTCCCCGGATGAAGGCCTGTTTGTATTCCTTGTAAAGCGCGAACATCCTGGTATGCATCGGCCCCGGCTTGCCGTTGCCCACCGGTTTGCCGTCGATGCGCGTGATCGGCAGGATTTCCTTGGTCGAGCTGGTCAGCCACACTTCGTCCGCGGACGACAGCATTTCGGTTTTCACCGGCAGCTCATCGCAGGGGATGCCCCGGGCGCGCGCGATCTCGACCACCAGGTCGCGCGTGATGCCGGGCAGGATGAACGGCCCCTTCGGGGCCGTCACCAGGCGGCCGTTCCTGACGACGAAGATGTTGCTGGCCGCGCCTTCGGTGACGACGCCGTCGCGCACCAGGATCGCCTCGGCCGCGCCCTGGTCGATCGCCTGCTGGCGCAGCAGCGCGTTGGCCAGCAGCGCGATGGCCTTGATGTCGCAGCGCTGCCAGCGGATGTCTTCGGTCGTGATGGCCGCCACGCCCTGCGCCAGCTGTTCCGGCGGGGAATATTTCAGCGGCTGCGCGTAGGCGAACACCGTGGGTGTGATGTTGGGCGGAAACGCGTGGTCGCGCGGCGCGACGCCGCGCGTGATCTGCAGATAGATGGACTGATCGCCGCTTCCCGCCGCCAGCAGGCGCGTGAAAATGCCGTTCCATTCCGACGGCGTGTGCGGGTTGCGCAGGCGGATGGCGGAGAGGCTGGCGTCGAGACGCGCCAGATGATGCGGCAGGCGGAACAGCCGGCCGCCGAAGACCGGAATCACCTCATAAACGCCGTCGCCGAAAATAAAACCGCGATCGAAGACCGATACCCGGGCCTGGTCGGGCGGGAGAAACTCCCCGTTGAGATATACCTGTGCCAGATTTGCCATGTATGAAAACAGCAGACCGCCGGGGCGTTTCTGCCTGGACTCCTCAAGATGGGAATGGGTGAAACGTTACTGTAACCAGAGTTGGATTCTGTCGATAGTGCGTCGCAGGATATTGCCGGTCCCGGCCTCCTGCAGCGCCACCAGGGGATATTCCGCGTACGGCTGCCGGTCCAGGTCGAGCGCCAGCGTGCCCATGACCTGCCCCTGTTGCACCGGCGCCGCCGGCTCCCGCGGCACCACCAGCCGGGCATGCAGCTTTTCGTGCCAGCCGCGCGGCAGCGTCAGGAACAGGTTCTGGCGCACGCCGAGGGGCAGCGTGGAGCGGTCGCCCATCCACAGCCGCACCTGCAGCGCCGGGACATCGGCGGCATAAAGCAGGCGCGTCTCGAAATGGCGGAAGCCGTGATCCAGCAGTTTCTGCCCGGCGCTCACCCGGGCGGCGTCGTCGCGGGCGCCGAGCACCGTGGCGATCAGGCGCATGCCGTCGCGGCTGGCCGAGGCGCTGAGGCAATATCCGCCGCCGCGGGTGTGGCCGGTTTTCACGCCATCCACCTGCGGGTCGCGCCACAGCAGGGCATTGTGGTTGTGCTGGGTGATGTCGCGATGGGTGAATTCCTTCTGCGCGAACCATCCGTACTGTTCGGGAAAGTCGCGGATCAGGGCCGAGCTCAGGCGCGCGAGGTCGCGCGCGCTCGAGACCTGGCCCGCTTCGTCGTTCCCCGTGGCGTTCACGAACGAGGTTTTCGACAGCCCGAGCGCGCGCGCCGCCCGGTTCATTTCCATGACGAAGCCGGCCTCGTTTTTCGAGATATGTTCCGCCAGCGCGATGGTCGCGTCGTTGGCGGACACCACGATCATGCCGCGCAGCAGTTCCTCCGCGCGCGCCGTGGTTCCGGGGCGCAGGAACAGCCGCGCGCCCCGGGCCCGGACGGCCTGCGGGCTGACGGCGACGGCGTCGTCGAGCCGCCACTTCCCGGCCTTCAGTTTTTCCAGCAGGACATAGGCCGTCATCAGCTTGGTGAGGCTGGCGGGAGCAAGCGCCTGGTCGCCGTTGCGTTCCGCCAGCACCTGGCGGCTGTGATGGTCCATGAGCACCCAGGCCGGTGCCGGGATCTCCGGCGGGGGGATCTCGGGCGGCGCGGCATGGAGAGGCCGGCACAGAAAGGCAAGAAGAAAAATGGATGCAGGAAAAAACCGCCTCATGCCGCGGGAGGCTCTTTATTCGACCACGATGCGGGCGTCGCGGATGCCGAGCTGCGCGGCGCGCTCCGTCAGGCGGTCGCCTTCCTCGACGCTGGCCAGCGGCCCGATGCGCACGCGGTAGACCGGGGCGGTTTCCGCGCCGCCGTTCATGCCGGCCTGGGGCGGCTGGACGAATACCGGTTGCAGCGCCTCGCGTTCCAGGCGGTCGCGCAGGCTGACGGCGTTGTCCCGTTGCGCGAACGCGCCGACCTGGAGATAAAGTCTGGGGCCGGCCGCTGCCGGCGGCGCATTGATATCCTCGGCCGCCGCCGCGGGCGAGATCATCCGGAGCGGATAGGTTTTAACCACCTGCGTCGCGGGCTCGTCCGGGCCGACGGCCTCGACCTCGACGACGCCGGTGCCGGTGCCGAGAATGCCAAGCCTGGCGGCGGCGGCGTAGGAAAGATCGATCAGGCGGTTGTGCAGGAACGGCCCGCGGTCGTTGACGCGCACGACCACGGAACGGTCGTTCTGCAGGTTGCGCACGCGCACGTAGGACGGCAGCGGCAGCGTCTTGTGCGCCGCGGTCATGGCGTACATGTCGTAGGCTTCGCCGCTCGAGGTGCGACGGCCGTGAAATTTTTTCCCGTACCAGGAGGCGATGCCGCGCTCGCGGTAACCGCGCGCATCCGCGAGCGGCGCGTAGGTGACGCCATAGACCGCATAAGGCCTGTTGCCGGAGGCGGAGCGGGGCTCGTCCCGGGGCACGGCGTCCGGGATGTTCATGACGTCCGCCGGCGGGTTGGCCTCGGGGCCGTCATCCTCGTAATAGCCGCCGGGACGCGTGAGCGTGCCGCAGGCGGAAAGCAGCATCAGCAGCGGGATCGGCAGCAACCAGCGTGAGGTCATGATGACGGATTCTCCTCCATGCGTCGGCGTATCAGCTCGCCCAGCTCGACCACCGCCATGGCGTAGTGCTTGCTGAGATTATAACGGGTGATGGCGTAAAAATTGTCGTAGCCCAGGCGGTATTCGGGTCCGTTCGCGCCTTCCAGCGCGATGAGCGCGGCGCGCCGTTCGGGATCGCCGCTGCGGCGCGGAAAAACGCCGTATTCCGCCAGTTGGCGCACGGACAGCGAAGGTTTCAGGCCGAGCCTTTCGACCCAGAAGTGCAGCGAGCCTTTCAGGCGCGTTTCGTCGGTTATCGGCGCGCCCGCCTGCCAGCCGTGGCGTTGCAGGTAGTGCGCCACGCTGCCGATGGCGTCCACGGGATTGTCCAGCAGGTCGCGCTTGCCGTCGTTGTCGAAATCCACCGCCAGGCGGCGGTAACTGCTGGGCATGAATTGCGGCAGGCCCATGGCCCCGGCGTACGAGCCCTTGACGCGGCAGGCATCGATGCCGGTTTCGCGTGCCAGCAGCAGGAATTCCTCCAGCTCCTTGCGGAAAAAAGCCGCGCGCGGCGGGTACTCGAGCGTCAGCGTGGTCAGCGCATCGAGAACCGCGTGGCTTCCGGCGTTGCGTCCGTAGCGGGTTTCCACGCCGATGATCGCGACGATGATTTCGGGCGCGACGCCATATTGCTCTTGCGCACGCGCAATATCCCTGGCGTATTCCTTCCAGAAGCGCACGCCGCGCTGCGCGCTGTCCTCGGTGACGAAGGCCTTGCGGTACTCGTGCCACGGCAGCAGTTCCCGGGGACGCTCCATGGCCTCGATGATGTCGGGGCGGAGGGTGGCGCAGCGGAAGGTCTTGCGCAGCTGGGCGCGGGAAAAGCCGTGCCTCTCGGCCATCTCGGCGCTGAATTCCCGCAGCTCGGGGTGCTTGGCGAAGTTCAGCGCCCGGGCCTCGGACGCGGTCGCGAACCAGGCCGGAACGAGACAGGCGAGCGCCAGGGTGCGGGCGCCCGTGAATGCCGAGTTGTTCCCTGCGTCGCTTCGTCCCGTCATTTGGATGAACACGTCATTCCGCGATCTTGCGGTGCGTCTGGATGCTCATGAGGATGCCGAACGCGGCCATGATCGTGACGATGGAGGTTCCGCCGTAACTCATCACCGGCAGCGGCACGCCGACGATGGGCAGGATGCCGGTGACCATGCCCATGTTGACGAAGAAATACAGGAAGAAGGTGAGGCTCAGGCTGCCCGCCAGCAGACGCGTGTACGTGTCCTTGGCGAGGTAGGCGATCAGCAGGCCGCGCGCGACGATGATGGCGTAGATCGCGAGCAGCAGCAGGCTGCCGAGCAGGCCGAATTCCTCCGAGTACACGGCGAAGATGAAGTCGGTCGAGGACTCCGGCAGGTAATCGAGGTGCGCCTGGCTGGAATTGAGCCAGCCCTTGCCGTAAATCCCGCCGGAACCGACGGCGATCATGGCCTGGATGGTGTGATAACCGGTGCCGAGCGGATCGGACTCCGGGTCGAACAGCGTGAGCACGCGCTGGCGCTGGTAGTCGTGCAGGTGGCCCCACGCGAACGGCGCGGCGATGGCGATGGCGGCGAGCAGGGTGATGATGACGCGCCAGCGCATGCCCCCGAGGAACAGCACGAAGGTGCCGGCGCCGAACACCAGCAGCGCCGTGCCGAGATCGGGCTGCTTGAAGATCATGAAGGCGGGGACCGCCATCAGGAGAAAAGCCAGTCCCAGCTTGGATAGCGAGGGCGGCAGGTTGCCGCGCGCCAGGAACCACGCCAGCATCATCGGCACCGCCAGCTTCATGATCTCGGATGGCTGGAACTGGATCAGGCCGAGGTCCAGCCAGCGTTGCGCGCCCTTGCCGATCACGCCGATGGCGAGCACGGCCATGAGCAGGACCATGCCGGCGACGAACACGTAGGGCGACCAGCGCTCCAGGATCTCGGGCCGTATCTGCGCCACCACCAAGAGCACGGTGAAGCCGAGCACCAGGCGCATGAAATGACCGAAGGTCGCGCCCGTGTCCTTGGCGCTGCCGCTGTAGACCACGAACATGCTGATGGCCGCCAGCGACAGGAGCGCGTACAGCAGGGTTCGGTCGAGATGCAGTCGTTGCAAATCCATATAATTTTTACTCGTCGTTCTCTGACACCGGCGCGGCGCCACCCGGCGTGGCCGCGGCCTTGCCCAGAATCACGTGGTCCATGACCTTGCGCGCGATCGGCGCGGCGGCGGAGCTGCCGTGGCCGCCGTTTTCCACGATCACGGCCACCGCCACCTTCGGGTCCTCGACCGGCGCGAAGGACACGAACAACGCGTGGTCGCGGAAGCGTTCGGGCGTCATCTTCTCGCTGTAGGACTGGCCCTGGGCGATGCCCTTCACCTGGGCCGTGCCGGTCTTGCCGGCGATCTTGTAGGGCGCGTTGTACCCGATGCCATAGGCGGTTCCCTTGTTGGTGTGCACCACGTCCATGAGGTTGCGGATCTGGATGTCCAGGTGCTCCTTTTTCTTCAGCACGATCTGACCGGCGGTTTCGGGAACGGTTTCACGCGCCTCCCGGGTCTTGGCGTCCACGCTGGCGCGCACCAGCCGCGGTTTCATGCGCACGCCGTGATTGGCCAGCACGGCGGTGGCCGTCGCCAGCTGCAGCGGCGTCACCAGCACCGAGCCCTGGCCGATGCCGGTGATGACGGTCTCGCCCGGGTACCAGGGCTGGCCGCGCGATTTTTTCCACGCCACCGAGGGCAGCAGTCCTTCCGATTCGCCCAGCAGATCCACGCCGGTCTTGCCGCCGAAGCCGAAGGGCTCGAGGAATTTCTTCATGGCGTCGACCTCCATGGCCACCGCCAGCCGGTAGAAGTAGACGTCGCAGGACTGTACCACCGCGTCGTGCAGGTTCATGATCCCGTGCCCGGTTTTCTTCCAGTCACGGAACTGGTGCGAGCTGCCGGGCAGGGTGAACCAGCCGGGACAGGGGATCGCCCTGCCGGCGCCGAATTCCCCCTGTTCCAGCGCCGCCAGGCCGAGGAAGGCCTTGATGGTGGAGCCCGGCGCGTACAGGCCGTTGAGCGCGCGGTTGATGAGCGGCTTGTCCGGATCGTTGAGCAGGGCGTTGTAGGAATCCTGGTCGATGCCGTTGACGAAGGGGTTGGGATCGTAGGTGGGCGTGCTGACGAAGGCGAGGATGGCGCCGGTCGCGGGCTCCATGGCGATGACCGCGCCGCGCCGCTGGCCGAGCGTCTGTTCCGCCAGTGCCTGGAGTTTGGCGTCGATGCTGAGCGTCAAATTCCTGCCCGCGACCGGGGCGATGCGCTCGAGAATGCGCAGTGAGCGCCCGTGGGCGTTGGTTTCCACTTTCTCGAACCCGACCTGTCCGAGCAGGGTTTTCTCGTAGCTGATCTCGACGCCGAGTTTGCCGATATGCTGCATGCCGCGGTAAGTGGCCTTGTCGATGCGCTCCAGTTCCTGTTCGTTGATGCGACCGACGTAGCCGAGGAAGTGCACGCCCAGGCCCGCGAGCGGGTAATGCCGCTGCAGGCGCGCCTCGAGCTCCACGCCGCTGAAATAGGTGCGGCGCACCGCCAGCCGTGCCGCTTCTTCCTCGGTCAGGTTGGAACGCAGCAGGATGTTTTCGAAGCGCGGCCGCTCGCGCAGCTGTTTGCGGAAGGCTTTCAGGTCGGCCTCGTTCAGGCTCACCACCTGTTTCAGTTCCTCCAGCAGCGAATTCATGTCATCCACCTGTTCCGGGATGATTTCCAGCGTATACACCGGGTAGTTCTGCGCCAGCACCACGCCGTTGCGGTCGAGCACCAGGCCGCGCGGCGGCTGGATCGGGATCGGCTTGACGCGGTTGGCCTGCGACAGCGTCTCGAAGTGGCGATGCGCGATGACCTGCAGGTAGACCAGGCGCAGGAACAGCGCCAGGATCAGCGCCAGCACGACGGCGCCCACCACCGTCAGGCGCGCGTTGAACAGCCGGCTTTCCCGGAACTGATCCTTGATGGGGATATTCAGCATGAAGCTTCGCTAAACAAAGACAAGGCGAACGCAGATGAACGCAGATAAAAACACCGATGAACGCAGATAAGTCTGAGATTAGAAGACTGATATTTCTGACCAAGAATCATCTGCGTTTATCATAAATAAATATCTGCGTTAATCTGCGTCCAGAGATCATATGAAAAGTCTCAGGCGATGCCGCCGCGCCGCCGCAGGTCGCGCAGGATGACGAACAGCCACGGCCACAGCAGGGCGCCGACGATGCTCGGCGTCCAGTAACTGAAGGTATCCGGGGCCTGGCCGATGGCGCCGCGAATCCACAGCACCAGCAATTGATTGACCACCAGCAATCCGAGCACCGACACCGCCTGCTGCCAGCGCGGGAACATGCGCAACTGCAAATGCAGGCGCACGGCGAGGAACGCCAGCAGCGACTTGGCCAGCGCGTTGCTGCCGAGCAGCGAGCCGAACAGGATGTCCTGGATGAAACCCATGAGCCAGCCGGTGCCGACGGAAACGCGATCGGGGACGGCCAGGCACCAGTAGATCAGCACCAGCCCGACCCAGTCGGGCCGGAACGGTTCGGCCCACACCGGGAACGGCATGATGGCGAGTATCACCGCGGCGGCGAAGGTGCCGATCAGCGTCGCGCGGCGGCGTCCGTCCGGACCCAGTCTCATTTGGCTTTGCCTCCGCTTCGGGGCGCGCTGGCGTTGCCGCGCCAGATCAGCAGCACCTGCTTGCCGTGGTTGAGCTGTGCCGCCGGTTTGGCGGTGATGGCCAGGAACGCCTCGTTCGGATCGTTCACGATCTTCGTCACGCGCGCCACCGGATAACCCGGCGGGAAGGTGCCGCCCATGCCGGAACTCACCAGCAGGTCGCCCTCCTGGATGTCGGCGTTGGCGGTGAGGTAGGGCACCTTGACCGTGTCGGGATTGCCGGTGCCGAACACCAGCGCGCGCAGGCCGCTGCGGTTGTTGAGCACGGGAATGGCGTGGCCGGCGTCGGTGATGAGCGTGACGCGGCTGACGTTGCCGGCCACCTGCGTGACCTGCCCCATGATGCCGTGCGCGTCGATCACCGACTGGCCGACGTAGACGCCGTCCTTCGCGCCCTTGGCGACCACGACCTTGCGCGTGAACGGCTCGGCGCTGACCTCGACCAGTTCGGCTGCGATGGCCTTGTCCGCCACCGTGGCCGCGCTCACCAGCATCTGGCGCAGGCGCTGGTTCTCCTGTTCCAGGGCCTCGAATTGCTGCAGTTTCGCCAGCAGCGCCTGGCGCTCGGACAGCAGTTTCTCGTTGTCGGCGCGCAGGGTGCGCCTCGTAGTAAAGAAGTCGGCGATGCCGCCGACCACGTAGGCCGGGGTCGAGGCGATGATCTGGATCGGGTAGGCCAGGGTATTGAGGCCGGCGCGGATTTTCTCCAGGTGGTGCCCGCGGTGGTCGAGCATCATCAGCGCCACCGACAGGGCGGACAGCAGGACCAGCCGGGTGAGATGGGACGGCGCCCCGATGGATCGGCCGAAGACGTTAATCATAAGTCGTGCGCGCCGCGACGATGCGGAAGCAAGCCCGGTGTCGCGTGAAACAGGGTGTCGAGGGCGATCTATTCGTATACGAAAACATCGCCCAGTGTTTCGGCCTCCATGAGCGCCCGGCCGCAGCCGCGCACCACGCAGGTGAGGGGATCTTCCGTGATGATGATCGGCAGGCCGGTCTGTTCCGCCAGCATGCGGTCGATGTCGCGCAGCAGCGCGCCGCCGCCCGAGACCACCAGGCCCTTTTCGGCGATGTCGGCGCCCAGTTCCGGCGGCGTCTGTTCCAGCGCGATCTTGATGGCGCCGATGATGCCGGCGAGGCATTCCGAGAGCGCGGCGTGGATTTCCTGGCTGTTCAGCGACTGCGCGCGCGGCACGCCGTCGGCGATGTGGCGGCCCTTGACCTCCACCTGCTTGACCTCGCTGCCTTCCCAGGCGGTGCCGATTTCCTTCTTCACCTGCTCGGCGCTGGCCTCGCCGATGAGCAGGCCGTACTTGCGGCGCACGTAGTTGACGATGGATTCGTCCATCTTGTCGCCGGCGATGCGCAGTGAGTGCGAGTACACGATGCCGCCGAGCGAGATCACGCCGACCTCGCTGGTGCCGCCGCCGATGTCGAGCACCATCGAGCCGGTGGCTTCCATGAGCGGCAGGTCGGCGCCGGAGGGCGCGGGCCAAGGCGCGACACGCCA
>JBFMBB010000057.1:0-15413 GCA_040755435.1 Pseudomonadota bacterium
TTTGCCTGCAACGACCGGTCGGCGAGGAGACGTTTCAACAACGTCTGCGCGTCGTCGAAAAGCTTCCTGGCCTCCTTGCCGACCTTGGCATCGTCAAGGATCGCCGGGTACTTGCCGTGCAGCTCCCAGGTGATGAAGAACGGCCCCCAGTCGATGTAGCGCGTGAGCTCCTCGATCGGGTAATTTTTGAGCGGCGTGATGCCGAGCTTGGGCGGCGCCGGCGGCGTGTAACCGGCCCAGTCGATTTTCGTCTTGTTGGCGCGGGCGGCGGCCAGGTCGAGCATGCGCGTGACCCGCTGCTTGCCGGCATGGCGGGTGCGCACCTCGTCGTATTCGGCCTGGTGCTTGGCGAGGAAGCCGGCGCGCAGCGTTTCGGAGAGCAGGCTGCCCGCCACGCCCACGGCGCGCGAGGCGTCCTTCACCCACACCACCGGCTCTTCGTAACCCGGCGCGATCTTCACCGCGGTATGCACGCGCGAAGTGGTGGCGCCGCCGATGAGCAGCGGCGCCCTGAAACCTTCGCGCTGCATCTCCTTGGCGACATGCGCCATCTCGTCGAGCGAGGGCGTGATGAGGCCGGACAGGCCGATGATGTCGGCGTTGCGCTTCTTCGCCTCTTCGATGATTTTCGCGGCCGGCACCATGACGCCGAGGTCGATGACCTCGTAGTTGTTGCAGGCCAGCACCACGCCGACGATGTTCTTGCCGATGTCGTGCACGTCGCCCTTGACCGTGGCCATCAGGATCCGACCCTTGGCCCGGGTGTCGGCGGATTTTTCGGCCTCGATGTAGGGAATGAGATGCGCCACCGCCTTTTTCATGACGCGCGCGCTCTTCACCACCTGCGGCAGGAACATCTTGCCGGCGCCGAACAGGTCGCCCACGACGTTCATGCCGTCCATGAGCGGCCCTTCGATCACCTGGATCGGGCGCGCGAACTGTGTTCTCGCCTCTTCGGTGTCGGCCTCGATGAATTCGTCGATGCCGTGCACCAGCGCATGGGTGATGCGCTCGGTCACCGGCTTCTCGCGCCAGGCCAGGTCCGGGCCCTTGGCCGCCTCGCCCTTGCCGGCGTACTTCGGCGCGATTTCGATCAGCCGCTCCGCCGCGTCGGCGCGGCGGTTGAGCACCACGTCCTCGACGCGCTCGCGCAGTTCGGCCGGAATGTCTTCGTACACCGCCAGCGCGCCGGCGTTGACGATGCCCATGTCCATGCCGGCCTGGATGGCGTGATAGAGAAATACCGAGTGAATCGCCTCGCGCACCGGGTTGTTGCCGCGGAACGAGAACGACACGTTCGACACGCCGCCCGAGATCAGCGCGTGCGGCAGGTGCTGCTTGATCCAGCGCGTGGCCTCGATGAAATCCACCGCGTAGTTGCTGTGTTCCTCGATGCCCGTCGCAATCGCGAAAATGTTCGGGTCGAAAATGATGTCTTCCGCCGGGAAGCCGACGCTTTCGGTCAGCAGCTTGTACGAGCGCGCGCAGATTTCCTGCTTGCGCTTGAGCGTGTCGGCTTGGCCTTTCTCGTCGAAGGCCATGACCACCACGGCCGCGCCGTAGCGCCGGCAGGCGCGCGCCTGCTCGAGGAATTTTTCCTCGCCTTCCTTGAGCGAGATCGAGTTGACGATCGGCTTGCCCTGGGTGCGCTTGAGGCCGGCCTCGATCACGTTCCACTTGGACGAGTCGATCATCACCGGCACGCGCGCGATCGCCGGTTCCGAAGCGATCAGGTTCATGAACGTGCCCATGGCGGCCTCGCCGTCGAGCATGGCCTCGTCCATGTTGATGTCGATCACCTGCGCGCCGTTCTCGACCTGCTGGCGCGCGACCTCGAGCGCCTTGTCGTATTCGTTGTTGAGCACCAGTTTCTTGAAGGCTGCGGAGCCGGTGACGTTGGTGCGCTCGCCGACGTTCACGAACATCGAATCGTCCGTGATATTGAGCGGTTCCAGGCCGGACAGCCGGCAGGCCGGCTTGATTTTCGGCAGCGCGCGCGGCCGGACGTCGCCCACGGCCTTGGCGATGGCGGCGATATGCGGCGGCGTGGTGCCGCAGCAGCCGCCGACGATGTTGAGGAAGCTCGACTCCGCCCACTCGCGGACGTGCTTGGCCATGAATTCGGGCGATTCGTCGTAGCCGCCGAACTCGTTCGGCAGGCCGGCGTTGGGATGGCTCGACACGTGCACGCTGGCGACGCGCGCCATCTCTTCCACGTACTGGCGCAACTGGGTCACCCCGAGCGCGCAGTTGAGGCCGATGCTGAGCGGGTTGGCGTGCGCCAGCGAATTCCAGAACGCCTCGGTCGTCTGGCCGGAGAGGGTGCGGCCCGAGGCATCCGTGATGGTGCCGGAAATCATGATCGGCAGGCGCAGGCCGTGGTTCTCGAAATATTGATCGACGGCGAACAGCGCCGCCTTGGCGTTCAGGGTGTCGAAAATGGTTTCGACCAGGATGATGTCGGCGCCGCCGTCGATCAGCCCGCGCAGCGAGTCGGTATAGGCCGCGACCAGCTGATCGAACGTGACGTTGCGAAAGCCCGGATTGTTCACGTCCGGCGAAATCGAGGCGGTGCGGTTCGTGGGCCCGAGCACGCCGGCGACGTAACGCGGCTTGTGCGGGTTCTTTTTCTCGAATTCGTCGGCCACGGCGCGCGCCAGCCGCGCGCCCTCGCGGTTCAATTCATAGGCCAGCTCCTCCATCCTGTAATCCGCCATGGAGATGGATTGCGAGTTGAAGGTGTTGGTCTCGAGGATGTCGGCGCCGGCATCGAGATAGGCCGCGTGGATGTCGCGGATGATCTGCGGCTGCGTCAGCGTCAGCAGGTCGTTGTTGCCCTTCAGCTCGTGCGCCCAGCTGGCGAAGCGTTCGCCGCGATAATCCTTCTCGCCCAGCTTGTAGCGCTGGATCATGGTGCCCATGGCACCGTCCAGGATCAGGATGCGCTCTTGCAGGAGTTTCTCGAGCCTGGCCAGGCGTTCACGCCGGGCGCTGTCGGGGACGAGGTAGGGACGTTGGGACATTCTTCTTCAGCTTCTGGCTCTATGTAAGAGCTGACGGAGTTTACCGGAAAGCAGCGAAAATTGCTTATAACGGCTTCATTTTTGGTTTGTACTTGTAATAAACGCAGGGCGCGTATCACGCGCCATTCATACGTGATGTGGCGGCGCGTGGTACGCGCCCTACATTTTCATAAACGACAACCCCGCCTCGCGGCGGGGTTGTCGGACAACCAGCTTCTGAAACCGGCGACCCGTTACGCCGCCTTGCTGCCGTACTTGGCCTTGGCCTTGCGCGCCTCCTTGGCCTCCTCGGGGGAGTAGGCGCGGCCGGACCAGAGCATGGTGTAGGCGGTTTCCTCGTTGCCGTTTTCGCACAGCTCCAGGGCCTTCTTGAACAGCGGCTGGAAGGTATCGCTGCGATGCGACTGTTCATGTTCCTCGAAGGAACGCCAGAACGTGACGATCAACGCCTCCCTGTCCTTGAGAGGGTTTTCCACCGGTTTTCCGATGGTCGAGCCTTCGTTGGAAATGGCGCCGCTGTTGAGCGCCACGAAGCCGCCGACGAAGCCGGTGTCGGAGTGGTAGGTCTTCACGTTCTCGCACAGTACCGCGACGCGTTCCTGCAGGTCGTCCACCGTGTACTCGGGCTTGAGCAGCACCCGGTTGATGGTGACTACGCCGTCGGAAGGAAAGCCATTGATGAGTTCTGCCATAACGATTACCTCCGTTTCACAAATTCGGCCTCGCGGCCGCGTTCTGTTTCAGGGTTAACCAAATCCTTTTTACCAATTCCTTACTGAATTAGTCAACAATATGGGTACAAAAGTTCAGGGTTTCAAGGGTGCAAGAGGCGGGCCATTTGCGCGGATGTATCCCGACGTGGGGGCCGGAATATCCCGCCGGGGTTACTCGATGGCGCGCGCCGTCAGCCCAAGATGGAGAATGCGCTGAATGAAGTCTTCGTAACTCAGTCCCGACTTGATGGCGGACAGGGTGCAGTCCTCATCGCGCGCGATGCCGGGGTTGGGGTTGGCTTCCAGTACGTACAGCTCGCCGTCCGCCGCCATGCGCAGGTCGATGCGCCCGTAGCCGTCCATGTCGAGCAGGTGATAGACGCGCTTGCACAGATTGCCGATGCGCTCCTCCATGCCGTTCGGCAGGTTGCGCGCGAACTGGTATTCGATGCCCCAGCGCTCGCGGTACTTGTCGTCCCATTTCACCTTGTAGGTCGCCATGTGCGGCGTGCCGGGCTCGGCGTTGCCGAACACCAGCTCGCGGATCGGCAGTACCTCCAGTTTGGCGTTGCCGAGCACGGTGACGTAGAACTCGCGTCCCTCGATGTACTGCTCGGCGATGGCGTCGCCGTTGAGCTTTTCGTGGATCAGCGCCACGCGCTCGCGCAGCTGCGCCTCGTTCTCCACGTACGAGGCCTTGGCGATGCCGACCGAGCCTTCCTCAGTCAGGGATTTGACGATCAGCGGCCAGGTGAATTTGCGGCGCTTGCTGATTTTCTTTCGCAGCGGAAACACGTCGAAGTCCGGCACGCTGATGCGGTGATAGGTGAGGATCATCTTGGTCAGCGCCTTGTCGCGCGCCAGCAGCAGCCCGCGCGGATTGCAGCCGGTGTGGGGGATGCGCATCATCTTGAAATAGCTGACGACGTAGTAGTCGAAGGCGCTGTTGCCGGCGAAGTCCTCCAGCAGGTTGAAAGCGATGTGCGGCTTCCATTCCTCGATGACCTTGCGGATCGGCGCCAGGTCGTCGTACACGCCCACCACCTGCACCTCGTGGCCGAGGTTCAGCAGTGCGGTTTTGACGTCGTACTCGGTGCGGAACTTCTCCATCCGCGGATCGTCCTTGGCCTGCAAATCGTCCGGCGGCACCAGCGTGTAGTGCACCACCATCATGACGCGCAGCTTCTTCATATGGCGAGGCGCGAGGTGCCGCTGCGCAGCGAGCCCATGTAGAGCATGACCAGCGAGGAAATGAGTGCGATCTTGGTCTCGTCCTTGTCGCGCCCGGCATGCAGGTTCATGTCCTCGCAGCGGTGGATCATGTCCTCGATGGTGAGGTTGATGCGGTAGCGGGACTCGGAGGTCCAGCGCGCCACGGTGCTGATGGCTTCGCGCCGCAGTCGCCGGATGAAATGCGCGGCGCGCTCGTTCTTGAGGCCGGCCGAGGCGGGGAAGATCTGGCGCAGCTGTTCTTCGTGAAAGTACGGCAGGTCCTGCTGCAGGCGCGTCTGCTTCTCGGCGAAGTACTCGCGCAGCGTGATGCGCAGCGTGCTGAGCGGGTCCACCTGCTTCTTGGTGCGCACCGGCGGCGAATGGCCGACGATCTCCTTCATCAGCGCGTCCACGTAATTGAGCTTTTTCAGCGCCGGCCAGTCGCGGTAGCGCTCGCGCCAGCGTGAATTGGGGTCGAGCCAGACGGAAAAAGTCTCGGCCCAGTCCTCGGCGGGGTGGCTCTGCGCGTACCAGTTGTCGAGGTGCAGCACGTAATTGCGGCTGTAGGGGCGCGGCAGGTAGCTCTCGGGATAGATCTTGCTGTGGCGCCCGAAGCGGCGACGCCAGCTCTGCTTCAGGTGCAGGCGGAAGGCGTTGGCCAGCGCGTGCGCGGTCTCGTGGCGCAGCAGCTTCATGCGCGACTCGCCGGTGTTGCCGTCGAATTCGAGCATCTGCGCCTTCTCCAGGCGCATCAGCCGCGGGTGCACCAGGTAGAACGGGATGGCGAAGCCGGGCACGCCGTCCGGGCAGAACCAGCAGTCGGACAGCCACACGTGCGGGCGGAAGGCGAAGCCGCGTTGCGCCAGCTCGCGCCACAGCGCCTCGACCTCCTTCATCATCCTGCTGCCTTCGAGCGAGAGCCCGAGGTCGCACAGGCGCGTGTCGAGAAGATTCTCGTCCGACTTGCGCGTCCAGGACATGATCGTCGGGCGCCGTACTGCCTTCCTGCGACGCGGTTTCCGGCGTTTTATTTTTTTTCGGGAAGCGATGGCCGTCTCCTTTTTATGAGTTTAACCGCCAAGACGCCAAGATCGCCAAGAAAGGCACTTTTCAACGAAAAAAACTTGGCGCTCTTGGCGCCTTGGCGGTTCAGAATCCTATTTATCATTTTTAATAAACAGCAGTGACACGATACCCGGCCTGTTCCAGCCGGTACAGCAGCCCGGCCTCGCCCGGCAGGTGGGCCGCGCCCACGGCGATGAAGGCGTCGCCCTGCTTGAGCAGCGGCGCCATGCGCTCGGCCATGCGCCGGTTGCGCTGGTCCAGCAGCCGGTCCATGACTTCTGCATAGAGTCGTTCATTGCCCGGTTTTTGTTTTTCGCTGACCGCGACGATCCCGGCCAGGTCGCGCGCAAGCCAGGCCTTGTGCAGCGTCTCGAATTCCCTGTCGAGCTCCGGCTGCTGGCGCACGGTGTCTTCCAGCAGCGCGATCTGGTCGCGCAGTGGCATGCCGTCAAAGACTGCCAGTTGCTCGGCGATGGTTTCCAGCCCGGAGACGGGTTTGTTCTGTCCCGCGGCGCGTTGCTGCAACACCAGATCGAGGAACTCGCCGGTCCTGGGCGGTGGCATGGACAGCGCCATCATCACCGCCCAGGGTTTCTGCTTCTCGATGCCCAGCGTCGGCAGGCCGCGCGCGTTGAGCGCCTTTACCGATTCCGCGTAGAGTTTGCGGCCGACGACCTGCTCCAGCGTGCGCCCGTCGCTGTAGTACATGACCTCGGCCATGCGCACCAGGCTTTCGCCGTCCATGACCGCTTCCATCACGAAGCGGCTGGAGGCGTCCAGCGTGCGGGTCACGGCGTCAGGAATGGCGGTAATGCGCGGGTCGTCGGAGTGGATGGTGCCAAAGAGGTGACTGGCCGCCCCGCCCGGGGTCTCGATTTTCCACAGCAGGCCCTTGGTGAAGCGTGCCGCTGGCTCGGCAACGGCGGCGCTTTTCGTGGCGCGCGCGTCCGCGATGGCCGTGCCGGTCCAGAGCGGCAGGACGAACAGGGCGACAAGGAAATATCTTATAAAGGAATAAGAACCCGTCATGATCGACGCCGGGTGGTTGGCGGAATGTCGTCGCATGGAACGGATGGCTTCAGGAAGAGGGCCCGATTACCATGTACCCAAGAATATATTAGGAATCCCGATGCGCCAAATACTTATTCTTCTAGTCTGCTGTCTGTCCGTGCCCGCCGCGCGCGCCGGGGAACTGCCGCGCTGGGAACTGGGGCTGGGCCTCGCGGGCCTTAGCATCCCGGATTACCGCGGTTCCGACGAGCAGCGCGGCTATCTGCTGCCGCTGCCCTATGTCCAGTACCGCGGCGAGATCTTCCAGATCGACCGCGAAGGCGCGCACGGCAAGCTGTTCAGCTCGGAGCGCGTGCGCCTGGAATTGAGTGCCGCCGCCGGCCCGCCGGCGCGCAGCGACGACAACGAGGCCAGGCGTGACATGCCGGACATCGATCCGACCGTGGAGCTCGGCCCGTCGCTGGAGATTTACCTGACGCGCGACCGGCGCTGGCAGCTGGACCTGCCGCTGCGCACGGTGATCGCGACCGACCTGTCGCATGCGGAGAATATCGGCTGGGTGTTCGCGCCCAGCCTCAATTACCGCCTGCGCAACAACCACGGCTGGGGCGGCGGCGTCGCGCTCGGGCCGCTGTACGCCTCGGAGCAGTATCACGATTACTATTATGAAGTCGCGCCGGCCTTCGCCACCGCCACGCGCCCGGCCTACGACGCGCCGGGCGGCTACAGCGGCAGCCGCCTGACCCTCAGCGCCAGCCGGCGTTACCCGGATTTCTGGGTCGCGGCGTTCGCGCGTTATGATCGCCTTTCCGGCGCGGCCTTCGAGGACAGCCCGCTGGTAAAAAAGAATTCCTCCTTCATGGCCGGCGTGGGTATTGCCTGGATACTGGCGGAGGCTAAGAAGTAGTCAGAGGCATTTTCTACGCAAATTTTTTGAAATAATGTTTGTCACCCCGGCGAAAGCCGGGGTCCAGGATATTAAACAGGTTTAATCTTTATTTAACTGGATTCCGGCTTTCGCCGGAATGACGGAATCGGATGTTTTAGCCGGCTGTAACTCAATCATGACCCCGAAAACGCGCGACGAATTTCTGGACCTGGTGGACCAGTTGATCTTCGAGATGGAAGAGGTGCTGATGTGCGCCGAGGACGAGGGCGATCCCGAGGATTCCGTATTCTCCGATCTGCTGCCGGTGTACGAGCAGTTGACGGGCGATCTCAAGAAGCTGCACGCCGAGGTCATGCAGGGCCGGCACGCCTTCGGCGGAGACCACGACCTGCCGTTCATGCCGCTGGTGAACAAGTGGAAGGAACGGCTGCCGTTCTACAATCTGTTCGCGACGCTCAACGCCGTGAACCGCCAGGGCCTGGCGGGCTGACGGTTTGTGACTTGGATTAATTGCCGGTAACATCACCGAATGTCCGGAAATTCCATCGGCAAGCTGTTCACCGTCACCACCGCGGGCGAATCCCACGGGCCGGCCTATGTCGCCATTGTGGACGGTTGCCCGCCGGGCATGGCGCTGTCCGAGGCCGACATCCAGCCCGATCTCGACCGGCGCAAGCCCGGCCAGTCGCGCCACACCACCCAGCGACGCGAGTCCGATGAAGTGAAAATTCTCTCCGGCGTGTTCGAAGGCAAGACCACCGGCACGCCCATCGGCCTGCTGATCCAGAACACCGACCAGCGCTCCAAGGATTATTCCAAGATCATGGACCGCTTCCGCCCGGGCCATGCCGATTACACCTACATGCAGAAATACGGCCTGCGCGATTACCGCGGCGGCGGGCGTTCCTCGGCGCGCGAGACTGCCATGCGCGTGGCCGCCGGGGCCATCGCCAAGAAGTGGCTCCGGGAAAAATACGGCACCGTGATCCGCGGCTATCTCGCGCAGCTCGGGCCGATCGTGCTGGAGCTGAAGGACTGGAACGAGGTCGAGAACAACGACTTCTTCTCCCCGGACGCCGCGAAGATTCCGGCGCTGGAAAAATACATGGACGACATCCGCGCCGCGCGCGACTCCATCGGCGCGCGCGTCAATGTCGTCGCCTCGCGCGTGCCGGTGGGACTGGGCGAGCCGGTGTTCGACCGCCTCGACGCCGACATCGCCTATGCCATGATGAGCATCAACGCCGTGAAGGGTGTCGAGATCGGCGCCGGCTTCCTGTCGGTCGAGCAGAAGGGCACCGAGCACCGCGACGAGATCACACCCAAGGGTTTCCTCTCCAACAATGCCGGCGGCGTGCTCGGTGGCATCTCCACCGGCCAGGACATCACGGTCAGCATCGCCCTCAAGCCGACCTCCAGCCTCCCGCAGCCCGGCCGCACCATCGACGTGCACGGCCAGCCGGTGGAAGTCGTCACCACCGGGCGCCACGACCCCTGCGTCGGCATCCGCGCCACGCCCATCGCCGAGGCCATGCTCGCGATCGTGCTCATGGACCACGCGCTGCGCCACCGCGCGCAGAACGCCGATGTCAAAAGCCCCGTGCCGGTGATTCCCGGCAGTATCTGAAGTCTCTCCCCTGAACCTTGCGCCGCTCATTTTCGCAAGGTCCAGAAAACCGTGTCAGCGGGCAACAACCGCTGGTTTTGGAAATTTCCCCCGACCCAACCACTTTACAGGCATCAACACGGATTCAAGAGAATGAACATGAACACGAAACCCAAAATAATCGTTTCATCGACCGACGCCGAAAGACTGGAGAAACTCCTGGAATCCCTGCCCGGCGATGCGTTCCCGGGCAAGCGCGACCTGGAAGACGAACTGGCGCGCGCAGAAATTGTCGACCCGAAAGCCATTCCGCCCACGGTCGTGACCATGAATTCCACCGTCAGGTTCAAGGTGGCGTCATCGGCCGAGGAGTTCTGCCTGACGCTGGTCTATCCCAGGGATCTGGACGGCAGCAGCGGCCGCATTTCCATATTGGCTCCCGTCGGGAGCGCCTTGCTGGGCCTGTCCCAAGGCGACGAGATCGAGTGGCCCAAGCCGGGCGGCGGCGTCCTGCACGTGCGCATCGAGGAAGTCACCTATCAGCCCGAGCGAGCCGGGGAATATCACCGCTAGGCGAGCCGTTTGTCAGGCAAGAGATGTTCCGTGAAGAAGCCAGCAGCCTCTGACACCATGCCCTACTGGCGCCTCTCCGGTTTTTATTTTTTCTACTTCGCCACCCTCGGCGTGCTGGTGCCGTACTGGAGCCTGTATCTCCAGTCGGTCGGCTTCGCGCCGGTGGACATCGGCAATCTCGTCGCCATCCTCATGTTCTCGCGCATCGTGGCGCCGGTGGTGTGGGGCTGGATCGCGGATCATCGCGAGCAGCGCATGGCGGTGGTGCGGCTGGCCTCCTTGCTCACGGTCGTGGCCTTCGGCGGTGTCTTCTTCGGCTCATCGTTCTGGTGGCTGGCCGCGGTCATGCTGCTGTTCAGTTTTTTCTGGCACGCCTCGCTGCCGCTGCTGGAAGTGTTCGTCATGCGCCACACCGCGACGCGACCGGGTGCTTACGGACGCGTGCGCCTGTGGGGTTCGCTCGGCTTCATCGTGTCGGTGTTGATCCTGGGTCCGGTGATCGACGCGCAGGGACCGTGGTGGGTGTTACCGTCGCTGTTGTCATTGATGCTCGGCATCTGGCTGTTCAGCCAGACCTTGCCGGAATCGGAAATGAAAGGCGCGGTCGAACATGCGGGGCGGTTTCGCGAAGCGCTGCTGCGGCCCGAGGTGTTCGCGTTTCTGCTCGCCTGTCTGCTGATGCAGGTCAGCCACGGGCCGTACTACACCTTCTATTCCATATATCTCGAAGGCTACGGCTACTCCAAGACCGTGATCGGCATGCTGTGGGCCTTCGCCGTGGTGTGCGAGATCGGCGTGTTCCTGATCATGCAGCGTTTGCTGTCACGCGTGTCGCTGCGTGCGGTGCTGGTGGCGAGTTTCTTTCTCGCCGCGATACGCTGGCTGCTGATCGGGCATTTTCCGGAGAACTTCGCCGTGCTGGTGCTGGCGCAGGCACTGCACGCCGCGACCTTCGGCAGTTTTCACGCCACGGCCATGCAGCTGGTGCACCGGTTTTTCACCGGCAGGCACCAGCATCGCGGGCAGGCGATCTACGGCAGTCTCAGCTTCGGGATCGGCGGGGCGGTGGGGAGCCTGTACAGCGGCCACACCTGGGCCACGCTGGGCCCGACGGTGAGCTTCAACATCGCGGCCGGCGCCGCGGGCGCGGCGTTTCTGGTGGCGTGGTTGTTTATCAAGCCGAAAACATGATGGATGGCGCGTGATACGCGCCTTACATTATTTATTAATCCAGGATTTTCATGTAGGGCGCGTACCACGCGCCGAACATTAATCAGGCCGAAGTCTTGAGCTTGCGCAGGTGGCGGTAGGCGGAGAGCGGGATGATCTCGGCGGTGCGGCGCACCACGGGGCCGGCCATTTTCTTGGCGACCAGGGTTTCCGCGAAGATGTTGTTCAGCGCGGCGCCGAGCTCGTCGAGCACGCGGTAGAGGTCCACGTCGGTGCGCGCGGCGCGCAGGATTTCCTGGCGGATCGGCGTGAGCGCCTGGAAGGTCTTGTCCAGTTTCACCGGGTCGGTCAGGACGCGGCAGGCATTCGAGACGTAAATCGCGCGCACCAGGCGCGTCATCAGGTCGTGATGCAGCGGTGTGCCGTCGAACACGTCCTTGATGTTGGTCGCGGCCGGATTCACCGGGAACTGGTGATAGCCCAGGTGTTCTTCCAGCTGTTCCAACAGCTCTTTGAAGTTCATTGCGTTCTTGATTCCCGAATTATTCGTATCATCGCCTGGCCGGCGTTGGAGAGCGTGCGCTTCTCGTGCGTCACGATGCCCAACTCGCGCCGGATCCCCACCTTTTCAATCTGGACCACCTTCAGCCCTGCGTCAATCATAGTCCGTGGCAGCGCACTCCACCCGAGACCGATCGCCGCCAGCATCTTCAGCACCTCGAGATAGTTGGTGGCCATCCCGACCTGGATCCGGTCACGCTGGCGACCGAAGGCATTCAGGATGATTTCCCGGGTATAAGTGCCCGGGCCCGGGAGAATCGCCGGGTATTCCAGCAATTTACCCATGGAGACGTGCAATTCCCGCGCCAGCGGGTGCCCGGGACTGACCACGATATCCAGCGGATCGTCCCAGATTTTCTCGGTTTTCAGGGGTGCGGCGGTCACGGGAGGCAAAGTAACCACCGCCAGCTCCAGATCACCCCGCGCCACCGCCTGGCAGGCCTTTTCCGAGTCCATGAACTGCAGATTCAGGCGTACCTGGGTGTAGGTTTCGTGAAAACGCTTGAGCAGCCCCGGCAGTCGGTGCAGGCCGATATGGTGGCTGGTGGCGAGCAATAGTTCGCCGGCAATGCTGCCGGAGAGGTTGGTGATGCCGCGTTTGACGTCCTCCAGTTCCTTGAGCACGTTGCGGGCACGGGTCAGCAGCGCCTCGCCGGCGGGGGTCAGATGAATGCCGCGTCCGATGCGGTCAAACAGGCGCGCGCCGATCTCCTTTTCCAGCGCGGCGATGCGCTTGCTGATGGCCGGTTGGGTCAGGTAGATGCGCTCGGCGGCGCGCTAACACGACCCGGATTCGGCCACGGCCAGGAAGGCTTGCAGGGCGGATATATCCATAACTTAATAGAATATATCACATGATAAACATGAATTTGTGTTATTGATAGGCCATGCCTAGAATCTGCCCAATTCTTCACGCGCTTGGCAGCCATGGCCGGAAAGACCCTCTACGACAAGCTCTGGGATGCGCATGTGGTGCGTCATAACGATGACGGCACCGCGCTCATCTATATCGACCGCCACCTGGTGCACGAAGTCACCAGCCCGCAGGCCTTCGAGGGGCTGAAGCTCGCCGGCCGCAAGGTCTGGCGCATCGACGCCAACCTTGCCACCGCCGATCACAACGTCCCGACCACCGACCGCGCCCGCGGCATCGCCGATCCGGTGTCGCGCTTGCAGGTCGAGACCCTCGACCAGAACTGCCACGACTACGGCATCACCGAATTCGGCATGCACGACGGCCGCCAGGGCATCGTGCACGTGATCGGGCCGGAGCAGGGCGCGACCCTGCCGGGCATGACCGTGGTGTGCGGCGACTCGCACACCTCGACCCACGGCGCCTTCGGCGCGCTTGCCTTCGGTATCGGCACTTCCGAGGTCGAGCACGTGCTCGCCACGCAATGCCTGATCCTCAAGAAGTCGAAGAACATGCGCGTGCGCGTCGAGGGCAAGTTGCCCGCCGGCATCACCGCCAAGGACATCGTGCTCGCGATCATTGGAAAAATCGGCACCGCCGGCGGCACCGGCCATGCCATCGAGTTCGCCGGCGAGGCGATGCATGAACTTTCCGTCGAAGGCCGCATGACGGTGTGCAACATGGCCATCGAGGCCGGCGCGCGTGCCGGCATGATCGCGGTGGACGACAAAACCGTCGAATATTTCCGCGGCCGGCCTTATGCGCCCAAGGGCACGCAATGGGACATGGCGGCAAAGGCCTGGGCGGAATTGCACAGCGATCCGGACGCGAAGTTCGACAAGGAAGTCGTGCTCAACGCCGCCGACATCAGGCCGCAGGTGACCTGGGGCACGTCGCCCGAAATGGTGGTGCCGGTGGACGGCGCCGTGCCCGATCCGGAGAAGGAAACCGATGCCGTCAAGCGCGGCAGCATGCAACAGGCGCTCAAGTACATGGATCTCAAGCCGGGCACGCCGATGCGCGCCATCGCGCTCGACAAGATTTTCATCGGCTCCTGCACCAACTCGCGCATCGAGGATTTGCGCGCCGCGGCCGGCGTGGTGAAGGGAAAGAAAGTCGCGCGCAACATCAAGCTTGCCATGGTGGTGCCGGGCTCGGGCCTGGTGAAGGCGCAGGCCGAGCGGGAAGGCCTGGATAAAATCTTCCGCGACGCCGGATTCGAATGGCGCGAGCCGGGTTGCTCCATGTGCCTCGCCATGAACGCCGACCGGCTGGAGCCGGGCGAGCGCTGCGCCTCGACCTCGAACCGCAACTTTGAAGGACGCCAGGGCGCCGGCGGGCGCACGCACCTGGTCAGTCCCGCCATGGCGGCGGCCGCGGCGATTGCCGGGCATTTTGTAGACGTGCGGGAGGTTCGCTGATGCAAAAGTTCGAAAAAATAACGGGCCTCGCGATGCCGCTCGACCGCGCCAACGTGGACACGGACGCGATCATCCCGAAGCAATATTTGAAATCGATCAAGCGCACCGGCTTCGGCCCGACCCTGTTCGACGACTGGCGTTATCTCGATCCGGGCGAGCCCGGCATGGATCACGCCAAGCGCCGCCCCAATCCGGACTTCGTGCTGAACCAGCTGCGCTATCGCGACGCGCAGATTTTGCTGGCGCGCGACAACTTCGGTTGCGGCTCCTCGCGCGAACACGCGCCGTGGGCGCTCATGGACTACGGCTTCCGCGTCATCATCGCACCGAGCTACGCCGATATTTTCTACAACAACAGTTTCAAGAACGGACTGTTGCCGATCGTGCTCGATCGCGCCGCCGTGGACCGGCTGTTCCGCGAAACCGAAGCGACGCCGGGTTACCGTCTGACGGTGGATCTCGCGGCGCAGACGGTGACGACGCCCGCGAGGCAGTCATTCAAGTTCGAGATCGATGCCTTCCGCAAGCATTGCTTGCTGAACGGGCTCGATGACATCGGCCTCACCTTGCAGCATGTGGACGAGATCAGGGCTTACGAAACGCGGCGCCGGCAGGAAGCGCCGTGGCTGTTTCAAAAATAGTTTCGGGTTCAGGGTTGCAGGGTTTCGAGTTGGATATGCTGAACCCGCGCCAATAACCCGAAACTCTGAACGCTGAACTGGTTAGAGATAGAGACATGACCAAGAAGATTGCGGTATTACCCGGCGACGGCATCGGTCCCGAGGTCGTTGCCGAGGCAGTGAAAGTGCTGGAGCGCTTGTGCCAGGACTTCGGCCTCAAGCTCGAAATGGAGACCGCCCCGGTGGGCGGCACCGCCTATGACCTGCACAAGCATCCGCTGCCGGATGCCACGCTGAAGCTGGCAAAACAGGCTGACGCCGTGCTGCTCGGGGCCGTTGGCGGCACCCAGTGGGACACGCTGCCGCGCGAATTGCGCCCGGAAAAGGCTTTGCTGGGCCTGCGCGCCGAGCTCAAGCTGTTTGCCAACCTGCGTCCCGCCATTCTCTATCCACAGCTGGCTTCGGCCTCGACGCTCAGGCCCGAGGTCGTGGCCGGGCTCGACCTGCTGATCGTGCGCGAGCTGACCGGCGACATCTATTTCGGCGAGCCGCGCGGTGTGCGCACGCTTCCGAACGGCGAGCGCCAGGGCTTCAACACCATGGTGTACGCCGAGCACGAGGTCGAGCGCGTGGCGC
>JBFMBB010000058.1:0-15344 GCA_040755435.1 Pseudomonadota bacterium
CGACGAGCACGCCTCGACCTGCGTTTGCTCGAGCCGGGCCAGCGCCGCCACGCCGGCGCGCAGCTGCGCGACCGGATCGGCCAGGTTGCTGCCCAGACCGATATAGGCGCACACCGCGTTTTGCGTGTTACTCATGCCTCGGCGATTGACCGGCCGCCGGCCGCCGGCGCCGGCGGCGACGCCGCTTGCCGCCGCCACCACCGCCGGGCGCGGCGAATTCCGCCGTCATGATGCGGCGCTCGTTCTCGCCCACGCTCTGGAAACGCGTCCACCAGTCGGCCAGGGCCTGGTCGGCCTCGCCGGTTTCGGCGCGCAGCAGGAGAAAATCGTAGGCCGCGCGGAAGCGCTTGTTCTCCAGCAGGCGGAAGGCCTGCTGGCCGGCGCGGCGCTCGAGACGGCCCTGCATGCTCCAGATCTCGCGCATCGGCACGCTGAAGCGTTTCGGAATGGTGATGTGGCGCAGCTGCTCGCGCAACACGTCCTCCGCGGCGCGGAACATGGCGTCATGGCTGTTCATGCCGCGCACGATGTATTCGCCCATCTGTTCCCGCACCGGTTCCCACAGCATGGCGGCGAACAGGAACGCCGGCGTCACCGGCTTGTCCTCGTTCACGCGCGCGTCGGTGTTGGCCAGCGCGCGCGGCACCAGCGTCACGGGGAATCCCTCCTCCTCGTGTTCCAGGCTTTTCTCGGTCAGCGGGAACAGGTACCGGAACAGGCCGTAGTGGCGCAACAGCTCCCAGGTTTCGAGCGCGTAACCGCCGTGAAACAGCTTCAGCACCTCCTCGAACATGCGCGCGGGCGGCACCGAGGCCAGCAGCGGCGCCAGCTCGCGGATGGGCGCGGCGGTCCTGTCCTCGAGTTTGAAACCCAGCTTGGCGGCGAAACGCACCGCGCGCAGCATGCGCACCGGGTCTTCGCGGTAGCGCGTTTCGGGATCGCCGATCACGCGCAGGATGCCGGCCCTGAGATCGGGCACGCCGTTGACGTAGTCGATGACGCTGGAGTCGTGCACGTCGTAATACAGCGCGTTGACGGTGAAATCGCGCCGCACGGCGTCTTCTTCCTGGCTGCCGAATACGTTGTGATCCGGCGCCCCGGCCGGAACGTCGTTTTCGGGCTCCTCGATCTCCGCATCCGCATCCTCGACTGAAAGCGGCTCCTCGGAAATATCGCGCGGGATGGCGCGGAAGGTGGCGACCTCGATGATGTTCCAGCCGAAACGCACGTGCACCAGGCGGAAACGCCGGCCGATCACGCGCGCGTTGTGGAACAGTTTGCGAATCTGCTCGGGCCGCGCGTCGGTGACGACGTCGAAATCCTTGGGCTCGCGCCCCAGCATGAGATCGCGCACACAGCCGCCCACCAGCAGGCTGACGTAACCGGCTTCTTTCAGGCGGTGCAGGACCTTGAGGGCGTTTTCGCTGATCTGCGCGCGGGTGATGACGTGTTGCGCGCGCGGAATGATGACCGGTTCGTTAATCTTCAATCCACCTGGGTCGTTACGAAGCCAATGCCGGGATGCCGTATTATCAGTTGGTGCTTTGTCGGCCGGCACGTATAATACCACCGCTTTCGGCGCCCCGCGCGCCGGTTCCCAACGCTCCCATCGTCTAGTGGCCTAGGACGCTGGCCTCTCACGCCGGTAACAGGGGTTCGAATCCCCTTGGGAGCGCCATTCATGCCGTCCCTGGCGTCGCATTGCGACTCTGTTTAACCCCAGCCCGCACATCCCTGTGCGGGCGTTCGGCGGCGCGAAGGTGAGGCGGGGTTGTGGGGGGGGGGGGGGGAGAGGGGACAACCACCCCCCCCCCCGCCGCCGAACGGGTGCAACGGTTTCTGTTGCACCCTGGGCCACAATAAGTGTCTTCGCGATATCCCCGCCTCACCCCCTTGGGAACATTAATCGACCATCCTCACAATTTTGGAGCGCCAAATTAAAAGGGCCCCGACGGGGCCCTTTGTTACATTCATTCTTCAGGCTTGCTGCGCCTTGGCTGGCGCGCCGACAGCGCCGCCGCCTCCACCGCCCTTGCGCAACAACTCCACGATGCGCGTATAGCCGCCGCGCTCCGCGATCTTTTCCGCCGTGTCGCCGCGCCCATCCTTGGAGGTTACATCAGCGCCATTGTCGAGCAGCATCTGCACGATATCGCTGTAACCCTTGTAGGCCGCCGCCATCAGCGGGGTCTTGCCGCTGACGGTGCGTACGTTCACGTTCACGCCCTGATTCAGCAGCGACTGCACCACGGCGATGCGCCCCTTGAGGATGGCGGTGAACAGCGCCGCCGCGCCGTGCGCGGTCTTGGAGCGGCCGCTTTTCTCGAGGCCGGTCGGCAGCTTGAGCAGGCGGTTGCTGAGCGAAATCACGATCATGGCCACCAGGCCCAGCAGGCTGATCTGCGGGTCGATGCCGAATTCCCTGGCGATGTCCTCCGGGACGTTGGCACCGGCGGCGAGGGCCACGATAACCAGGATGAGCGTGAATTTGAGATAGCGAACGAGGGCGACGGCGACGACGGCGATCAGGCCGCCGAGCAGAAAACGGCGGTCGAAATTGATCCAGGCGGTCCACTCCTCGGGAAGATTGGCGCCGAGGCTCAGCAACACGACGATGGCGACCAGACCCCAGTCGCGCGGCGATTCTTTTAATATGACCACATTACCTCTCCTCTGTTTCCTGTCAGCCAGCCACCGCCACCAGCATCCCCTGTCGCGGCGCCTAGCCTTAAGTCTAGATGCAATTTCCGTGCTGTGAAGCCTGTCCGGCGGCCCCGACAGAACGCAAAATCGGCACAAAACCCGCGCCGTTTCCGCCAAAACGGCAGGCGCACCGGCTTACCCGCCCGGCGTCCCGAGGACACGACCCAGCCAGGCGGCGATATCCCGGATTTCATCCGGGACCAGGGTATGTCCCATGACATAGGCATGTTGCTCCAGCCGGAGGCCGTGCGACTGCATGCGCCGATGCGCCGGCTGCACGAGATCATGGGGAATCACCCGATCATCCGTGCCATGCGCGAGAAAAACCGGGACCGCGGCATTGGCCGGATGGATTTCGGCCATCAGGTTTTCGGCATAGGGGACGGGCGCGGACAACGCCATGATCCCCGCGAGCGTATCGGGGTAACGCAGGCCGGTGTGCAGGGCAATCGCGCCGCCCTGGGAAAACCCCGCCAGCACGATGCGTCGGCTCGCGATGCCGCGCCGTATCTCGTTCGCGATCACGGCCTGCAGGAGTTTTTCCGATTCCCGGATATGGCCGGCATGTTGCTCCAGCCCGCGTTCGGACATGGCGATGTCGTACCACGCACGCATGACATAACCGTTATTGATGGTCACCGGCCGGTACGGGGCATGCGGGAACACGAAACGCAACGCCGGCGTTGCCGGCAAGCGCAGTTCGGGAATGATCGGCTCGAAATCGTGGCCGTCCGCGCCCAGGCCGTGCAACCAGATGATGCTGGCCGTTGGCTGCGGTCCCGTTTCGACTTCAACAGGAAGTTCTTCGCGCGACGGCTTGTCCACTCTCAGTCTTCCCCGCGATAGACGCAGCCGGCGGTGCAGGTCTCGCGCACCACGACTTTGGACAGCGCCGGCAGCGCGGGCTTGAGCCGGCGCCAGATCCAGCGCGCCAGATGCTCGCTGGTGGGATTCTGCAGGCCTTCGATCTCGTTCAGATAATGATGATCGAGCTGCTCATAGACCGGCTGGAACGCGCGCGTCAGATCGGCGAAGTCCATGATCCAGCCGGACTTTTCCTCCACCGGACCGGCGACGTGAATCTCGATCCGGAACGAATGGCCGTGCAGGCGCCGGCACTTGTGGCCTTCCGGCACGTTCGGCAGCAGGTGCGCCGCTTCAATGGTAAAAATCTTGAATATATCCACGGGAATAACCGGACGGAAAATAATGAATGGGCCAGTTTAACGGCTTTCACCGGCGCCGAAAACTGTGCGTCGCCCTCGCGGGTCCGATGTTACGGCATTAGAATAATCTGGAGTCCAGGAATATCCGCAGGAATCTGCCCGAGGAACCATGACCGACACCGCCCTGCCGCTGATCGTGGAACCGGCGGAGCTGGAACAAGAGCTCGGCACGGAAAATCTCCTGATTGTGGATCTGTGCCGCCCCGAAACCTGGGCGCAGGCCCACCTGCCCGGCGCGGTGCATCTCGACTATGCGAAGATCGTCGCCGCGCAACCGCCCGCCCTGGGCATGCTGCCGGACGCCGCGCGCCTGAGCGACACGCTCGGTTCCATCGGGATGAAGCCGGAGAGCCACGTCGTAGCCTACGACGACGAAGGCGGCGGGCGCGCCGCGCGCCTGCTGTGGACGCTGGATGTCATCGGTCATGCCCGCTATTCGCTGCTGAACGGCGGTCTGCATGCCTGGCTCAACGAACGGCGCCGGATCAGCACCGAGACCGCCAAACCCGCGCGCAGCGATTACCCGGTCAGACTCGGCACCGGTGTGGTGGCGGACAAAAACTACATCATGAACCGGCTGCATGATTCCGGGGTGGTCATCCTGGATACGCGCACCCCGGCGGAGTATCGCGGCGAGACCCGTCGCGCGGAACGCGCCGGCCATATCCCCGGCGCGATCAACTTCGACTGGATGAACGCCATCGACCAGGCGCGCAGTCTGCGACTGAAACCGGCGGAAGAACTGAAGCGGGTATTAACCGGCCTGGGCGTGACACCGGACAAGGAGATCATAGCCTACTGCCAGACGCACCACCGCTCGGCGCATACTTATATAGTACTGAAGAGCCTGGGATACCCGCGGGTGCGAGGCTATCCCGGCTCGTGGTCGGAATGGGGCAACAGCCCCGGGACCCCTATCGAATAAAGGGCCAGCTGGCGTCGCGGCGATAATCCGCGCGGGATTCAGCCAAAGGCGTCAGCCGGCGCGCGGCGCGGTCGCGCAACAACACCGCATAGATATCCCCGTCGTAAACCATCGCGGCCGTCTCCCGCCAGGCGGGCTCATCCGTCCTGGCGGACGTCAGCCAGGTGATGCGGGACTTGATGCTGTGCAGCCAGTTTTTCATTATGGTCCTCCCCTCCGCCCCGGTGGTTCGGGCGTTGCGAATCATATAATCGCAATTCCTGTGCCACTCGCAACATGTTTGGAGAATTTATTCACGAACCGCCTGAATTCAAAATTATTTTCTGAAAAAATTTCAGGAGCAGCCGGTTTTCGCATTGGGACGAACGGTCGATTTGTAAGAATCCGCTTACACTTTTCTGTCCACAACGATGTTCTGTCCGCCGGAATTTTCTCATTTCCATTCTTGCAGGAAAAATCTTGCCGCGATCAATCAAGCACTTAGTCCACAAATCCGGCATGGATGCAGGGTGATCGCCGGAGGAGACCTGATGTAAAAAGTCCCGACATGGCGGATATCGATCAGAGGGCGTCGTGCAGAATCGATACCGCGTGAGTCCCGGTGGCACTCGAGGGCGCGGGGCTTTTTGGAAGCCAGGCATGCGGGGCTCTGGATCGGATCAGCCGTTGCCCGTCTCGCCCGCGTTACCGGCCGCGGCGGGATCTCCCCTGCCCGTCGCAGGGAAATTCCACCGCCAAACCCAACTACACTTAGGCCAACCCCCCGGTACACGGGGCGGCATCGAATTCGCATGGATCAATCGCAACAACGCCGGGAAGACCTCCTGCTGCTGCGGGAGAAGGCCTCGAAATACGCCCTGTACGGCGTGTATATCGCCAGCGGCAGCGTCGTCATCGCGACCCTGCTGGTCAGCTATTTCATGGTCAATGCCATCACCCTCGACGGCATCATTCTCGCCCAGACCTCCAATATCGCACTGTGGACCATGGATGCCATGCCCTTCCTGTTCGCCATCTGGGGTCAGTACGCGTCGCACCGCATGGCGCGCGAGGCTGACACGCTGGTGCAAACCAAAACCCAGTCGCTGCGTGAGGCGCTGACCAAGGCCGATTTCACCAGCAAGGCCAAGAGCGACTTCTTCGCCAAGATGAGTCACGAGTTGCGCACCCCCATCAACAGCATCATCGGAATGAGCAACCTGGTGCTGGAAACGAACCTGACACGGGAACAGCGCCGCCATCTCGACATCATCAAATCCTCGGCCAGCGGCTTGCTCACCCTGATCAACGATCTGCTGGATTTTTCCAAAATCGAGGCCGGCAAACTGCAGCTGGAGGACATCGAATTCGATCTGCGCGATTGCGTCGAAAAATCCGTCACCCTGCTGGCGCAACAGGCGCATGCCAAGGGGCTCGTGCTCACCAACCTGATCCAGAACGACGTGCCAACCCGGCTGTGCGGAGACCCCGGACGCCTGCGGCAGGTCATCATCAACCTGCTCGGCAACGCCATCAAATTCACCCATACCGGCGAGGTGGTCCTGAGCATCAAGAAGCTCCCCGATGAATCCGCGGACCGGTTGCGGCTGCACGTGGAAGTCGCGGACACCGGCATCGGCCTTTCGGCCAAGGAACAGGCCAGGCTGTTTCAGCCCTACAATCAGGGCGCCGCCGGGACGACGCGTCGCTATGGCGGCACCGGGCTGGGACTCACGATCAGCAAGGAACTGGTGGAAGCCATGCGCGGGCAAATCGGCGCGAAAAGCCAGGAGGGCAAGGGCAGCGTGTTCTGGTTCACCGCCGAGTTCCGCAAACCGGCGGCGGCGGGTGCCGTCGCCGCACCCGCCCAGGTGAACCTGAAAGGACTGCGCGTGCTGGTGGCTGACGGCAATATTCCGGCGCGCATCGCCCTGGTCGATCAACTGAAGGCCCTCGGGATGGAGGTGCTGTCCATCGGCAACGGCGCCGCGGCGTTGCAGATGATCCGTACCGCCGCGGGTTCGGTGTTGCGCTTCGATCTGGTGATGGTGGACATGTTCCTGCCCAACCTGAGCGGCGAGGAATTGGGGCGCGAAGTCATGTCGCACCCGGATACACGCGATACCGTTCTGGTCATACTCACTTCCGCGGGTGTCCGCGGTGACGCCCAGCGCCTGAATCAGCTCGGTTTTGCCGGTTATTTCGGCAAGCCGATACCCCCCGAAAACCTGCAAGACGCGCTGCGGGCGGTCATGGCGACGCGGGGCATGGATGAACAGGAACGCCAGCGCGCCGGCCTCGTCACCAAGTACACGCTGTCCGGCATGCGCCGCAATGTCGCGCGCCTGCTGCTCGTCGAGGACAGCGAGGCGAACCGGGAAATCATGAAAAAAATGCTGTCCAAACTGGGCTACCCGGCCGACGTCGCGGAAAACGGACAGGCGGCCATCCAGGCCGCGACGCGCGAGGATTACGGTCTGATTCTGATGGACCTGCATCTTCCGGACATCAGCGGGACGGAAGCCATCCAGGCCATCCGCGCCCTGCCCGGCGCCCGCGGCAAGACGCCGATTGTCGTCCTCACGGCAGGCGCATCAGAGGAAGAGACAGCGCGCTGCCGGAAGCTGGCGGTCACGGACTTTCTGACCAAACCGGTGGACAGTGACGTACTCGCCGATGCGCTGAAACGGCATCAGATCGCACCGCTTTCCCCGTTGCCCGAATCAGAAACGGAGAAACCGGCTGAAACCCCGCCGGCCATGGCAAGCGCCGCACCGGATGCCAGGCTGGTGGAGATCTTCATCAAGGAAGCGACGCAGCGGCTGGAGTCGTTGCGCGATGCCCTGGCCTTCGACGACGCCCGGCGCGCCGCGCGCGAGGCGCACACGCTCAAAAGTTCGAGCGCCTACTTCCAGGCCGGAGACATGCGTGCGGCCGCGGCGCAACTCGAGCAGATGGCTGACAGCGGGCAACTGGGCGAGGCGGGGCCGGTGCTGCAAAAACTCGAGGAAGCCTACCAGAAGCTATACGATACCCTGGTCAAAAAGAATTGAAGTGAGCAGCGGGAAAAGAAGTACAGAGTTCAGAGTACAGAGTTTCGGGGTTTGTCTTGACTTTGTACTCTGTACTCTGAACTTTACACTTCTTTCAGAGACATCCCCGCAGGCGCGCCACGCCCTCGCGCAGGTTGTCGAGCGTGTTGGCGTAGGAAAAGCGCAGGTGCCGCGCGGCCCGGTGGCTGCCGAAATCGAGCCCGGGCGTGATGGCCACCCCGGCCTGCTCCAGCAAGCGCAGGGCGAAAGCCTGGCTGTCGTCGGTAAAGCGCGAGCAATCCGCATATAAATAGAAAGCGCCCTGCGGGACCAGCGGGATTTCAAACCCCAGTTCACGCAAGGCCGGCAGGAGAAAATCCCGCCGTTCGCGGAAAATATCCCGCCGCTTCTGCAGTTCCTGCCGCACTCCGGCATCGAAGGCGGCCAGCGCGGCATATTGCGCCGGCGTGCTGGCGGCCAGGAAAATATTCTGCGCCAGCTTGTCGATGGCGGGAACATGCGCAACCGGCGCCACCAGCCAGCCCAGACGCCAACCGGTCATGCCGTAATATTTGGAAAAGCTGTTCACCACGAACAGGTTCGGCGAATGCGACAGCGCCGTCACCGCCTCCTCCCCGTAAACCAGGCCGTGATAGATCTCGTCCACGATCAGCACGCCGCCGCGCTCTTCCACGAACCGTGCGATCCGCGCCATTTCGTCCGGAGGCACCAGCGTGCCGGTGGGATTGGACGGCGATGCCAGCAGCACGGCCACGGTGCGCCCGGTCCAGTGACGGCGCACCAGATCGGCATTCAACTGATAGCCGGTGGAAGCATCCACCGGGATGGGCCGCGGCTCGCCTTCGAACAGGCTGACGAAATGGCGGTTGCAGGGATAGCCCGGGTCGGCCATGAGCACCTGGTCGCCGGGATTGATCAGCGCCGCGAATATCAGCTGCAAGGCCCCGGAGGCGCCGGGCGTGACCGCCACGCGCGCGGCATCCGGTCGCACCGGCGCCGGATAACTCGCGGCGATGGCGGCGCGCAGTTCCGGCAAGCCGAGCGCCGGGGTGTAATGCGTGCGTCCGGCCTCGAGCGCCGCGATACCGGCCCGGACGATGGCCGGCGCCGTGGGAAAATCCGGCTCGCCGATCTCCATGTGAACGATGGAACGGCCCTGCGCCTCCATGGCGCGGGCGCGCGCCAGGATGTCCATGACATGGAATGGTTCGATCTTCGACAGGCGCGTGGCGCGCGGGGTCATGCCGCAGACAGCAGGCGCCCGGCCAGCGCGAGATCGAGCGTTCGCGCGCCATTGAGCGGCGGGCCGGACAGCACTTCAAACGCCTGGTCCGGCTCGCCCAGATGATCCAGCACGATGGCGGCGCCGCGAAAATCGTGCGTGCGGGTGTAATCGTTGACGGTGATGACGGTCGCAAGGTCCGCGCCGCGCGCGGCGCGCAGGCCGTTCTCCGAGTCCTCGAACGCGAGGCATTGCGCGGACGGAAGCCCGAGCCGTTCCAGGACGTAATGATAGATATCCGGCGCCGGTTTCTTGGCCGGCACCACGTCGCCCGCGCCGATCACCTCGAACCAGGATTCGGCGTCGGGCGCGAGCGCGTGCCGCAGCAGCGCGCTGACGTTGTCGGGCGTGGTGGTGGTGGCGATCGCGAGACGCACGCCGGCGCGGCGCGCCTCCTGGAGCAGGCGGCGCACGCCGGGGCGCAGCGGAATGCCGCCGTGTCCGAGCAGTTCGGTGTAATGTCTCGTCTTGGCGGCGTGCAAGCGCGCGACCAGCGCGTCGAAGTCGGCGGGCTTGCGGTAATCCGGGCGGTAACGTTCGACGTAATGGCGCATGCGCTCCTTGCCGCCGGTCACCGCCAGCAATTCGCCGTAAAGCCCGACGTCCCATTGCCAGTCGAGCCCCGCCTCGGCGAATGCCCGGTTGAAAGCCAGCCGGTGCCCGTCCCGCTCGGTGTCGGCCAGGGTCCCGTCCACGTCGAAAATCAGCGCCTGGAGTGTCATGAAAATGTCCTAAATCCGGTGAAATATGTGAATACAGCGACAGTTGTTATCTGCATCTATACTCTTTTCTTGCGGCACCGGGGGCTTTCTGGTATAGATTCGCGCTTATTTTTTCAGCCCCCTACCCTTCAGGGCTCATATTATCGCAGGAGTTGAAGCATGCCGGCCAGAAAAAAGAAGGAAAAGGAACAGTCCGTTTCGCCTGTCACGGGAATCAAACCGTACGCGGCGAAAAAGGGCGAGAAGTACATGAACAAGAAACAGCAGGATCATTTCCGTGCTGTGCTGAACGCGTGGAAACGCGAACTGGAAGAGGAAATCACCCGCACCGTGCAGCAGATGCGCGACGTGCCGGAAAATCCGCCTGATCCGAACGACCGCGCCAGCCAGGAAACCGACATGTCCCTCGAGCTGCGTTCGCGCGACCGCGAGCGTAAGCTCATCAAGAAGATCGACGAGGCCATCGAACGCATCGACACCGGCGATTACGGCTACTGCGAAGTCTGCGGCGTCGAAATCGGGGTTGAGCGTCTCGAGGCACGCCCGACCGCGGAGCTCTGCATCGACTGCAAGACGCTCGACGAGATCCGCGAAAAACAGCTGGGCTGATATCTCTTTATCCGGAATTCCCGCCATCCCTTCCGTGACAGCGCCGGTCAGCGCGACACCAACCATGTCTCGCCCTGACAGGACAGACGGCTGATCCATGGAACTGCCCCTGCTGATCAAGGCCCTGATCCTCGGCATCGTCGAGGGTCTGACCGAATTTCTCCCGGTCTCCTCGACGGGGCATCTGATCATCGTCGGCGACCTGCTCGGATTCAATGACGCCAAGGGCAAGGTTTTCGAGATCGTCATCCAGCTCGGGGCCATTCTCGGCGTGGTCTGGGATTACCGGCGACGCGTCGGCCGGCTGATCACCGGGTTGAACACGAAACACGAACAGCGTTTCCTGCTGAATCTTTTCATCGCATTCCTTCCCGCGGCCCTGATCGGCCTGTTGCTGCATCAGCAGATCAAGGCCCATCTTTTCAATCCGGTCACCGTGGCGTACGCCCTCATCGTCGGCGGCTTCGCGATCCTGTGGATCGAGCGGTTGCCGTTGCGCGTGCGCGTCACCAGCATGGAATCTCTTGCTCCTCTCGACGCCCTGAAAATAGGCATCGCCCAGACATTTTCGCTTTTCCCCGGCGTGTCGCGCGCCGGCGCCACCATCATGGGCGGATTGCTCGCCGGCCTGTCGCGCACCGCCGCCACCGAATTCTCGTTCCTGCTGGCGATGCCGGTCATGTTCGCGGCGACTTTCTTCGACCTGCTGAGCAACCGCGAACTGTTCGAGGCCGCCGACATCCCGGTCTTCGCCGCCGGCTTCGTGTCGGCGTTCGTGTCGGCGCTGATCGTGGTCAAGATTTTCCTGCGCTTCGTTTCCAATCATAATTTCACGTCGTTCGCGATCTATCGCATCGTGTTCGGTGCGCTGGTGCTCGCCTACTACTGGAACTGAACATGTTCCACCCGATACGCCGCCTCTACGACTGGGTGCTGTCGCTGGCCCACCACCGGCACGCGCCGCTGGCGCTGTTCCTGCTGGCGTTCGCCGAGTCCTCGTTTTTTCCGATCCCGCCGGACGTGCTGCTGATCGCGCTCGCGCTCGGGATTCCGGCACGCGCGTTCCGCCTCGCCCTGATCACCACCATCGGCTCGGTGCTGGGCGGTCTGGCCGGTTACGCCATCGGCTACGGCTTCATGGCCAGCGCCGGCCAATGGATTCTGGATTTCTATAACTTTCACGAACAGTTCGAAAAAATCCGCGCCTTGTACCTCGAATACGACATCTGGGCCGTGGCCATTGCCGGCTTCACGCCGATTCCCTACAAGGTATTCACCATCGCCGCCGGCGCCTTTGACATGGATGTGTGGCGCTTCACACTGGCCTCCTTTTTCTCCCGCGGCGCGCGTTTCTTCCTGCTGGCCTGGCTGATCCACCATTACGGCGCCGCGATCAGGGTATTCATCGATCGCTACTTTAACCTGCTGACATTGCTCTTCATGGTGCTGCTGATCGGGTTCTTCGCGCTCGTCGCGATGTGGTGAGCGGGGCCGGCATCGCGCTGCCGCCGCCCCCGCCCCTGTTTACTCAGCTCCGGGCCCGTCTCGCCATTCCCCGCCATTTGGCAAGGCCATGGCGGTTATTTCGCCGAAAACATACATCCATTCAAGACTTTGAATGTGCAGCGGCCCTGCACTATGTTTATCCAATGGGCCCGGAAATTCAGACAATTAGGACAACCGCCGGATTTGGCCCGTTTCTTGAAAGAGCCAGGATATGGAAATGAAGGCGGAAAAAACGGAACTTGCCGCACCCGTAACCGACAAGGTGCGGGTGCTGGTGGCGGATGATTCACGCGTCATCCGCAAGGCCATCAACAAGATCCTGAGCAGCGAATTCGAGCTCGTCGAGACCGAAGACGGCGAAACCGCGTGGGAACATCTGCTGAAGGACGATTCCATCGAGGTGCTGGTCTCCGACATCGAGATGCCCAGGCTCGACGGCTATTCGCTCATCTGCCGCATCCGCGCCGCCGACTCCGAGCGGGTTCGCAACGTCCCCATCATCGTCATCACCGGCGCCGACGACGAGCTGACGCGTGAACGCGCGTTCGCCTGCGGCGCCACCGATTTCATCATCAAGCCGATCGACGGCGTGCAGCTGCTGGCGCGCACCCGCGCGCACGCCAAGCTCGACCAGACGACGCGCAAGCTGGAGGAAACCTCCACTGCGCTCGAGGAGCAGACGGCGGTCGATCCGCTCACGCAACTGCACAGCCGGCGCTATTTCATCCAGCGCGGCGTGCAGGACCTGGCTTACGCCAAGCGCCACAACAGCGACCTGTCGGTCATCCGCATCGACATCGACAATTTCCGCACCATTTACAAACAGCACGGCGACCAGGTCAGCGACCAGATCCTGGTATGGCTCGCCAAAATCCTGACGGCTACCTGCCGCACCGAGGACACCGTGGCGCGCATCGGCGGCGGCGAGTTCGCGATCATCGCGCCGTCTTCGGGACGCATGGAGGCCGCCGTGCTGTGCGAGCGGGTACGCACCGCCGTCGCCGCCGAAGCTTTCAAGCATGCGAACCTGTCCCTGCCGCTGACGGTCAGCCTCGGCCTGTCCACGCTCGGCCGCGACCCCGGGGAAAGCATCGAGGAATTGCTGGCGCTGGCGGAACAGCGCATGACCCTGGCCAAGGCGGCCGGCGGCAATCGTCTCGGCATCAGCTACCAGGAGGAGGCGCCGAAACCCGAAGAGGCCGTCATCGAGCAGCCCGACCTCGAAACCGCGCTCAAGATGCTGGGCGCCAACGAAGGCGGCAAGCTGGTGCCGTTCCTGCCGGACCTGATCGACCGCTGCCTGCCCCTGCTGGAATTCTGCAATAAGAAGCTCGACCTGGGACTGGGTTTCGCCATCGAGTCACTTAAGGACAAGCTCTCCGATATGCGATAATGGCCCCTTCAACCGCTTGTCGGTGGGGACCATGAGCAGCAGCGACGCGTTTTACCAGGCCTTCCGTGGAAATTTCAGCAGCCTGCTGAGCTGGCAGCAGCTCGACGAATTCTGGGAAGTGCTGCGCCGCAAGGCCGATGCCGGCTGGTACATCTACGCCATCGGCACGCCGGTGCCCGCGCAACCATCCTCCAGCGCCGATGTCATAAAATTCATCAACGAAGTGGGCGCGCTGCTGCGCAAGGAACATTACGAGGATTACTGCGGCATCGTGTATGCCGACAACAAGCAGGACCCCACGCTGGTCAAAATCTTCGATCCCGACAATCTCGGTGCCTCCTGCGGCTTCAGCAACAATCCGCCGCTACCCGGCTGGATTCTCAGCCTGGTCCCGCCGCAACCCCTGGAGAGCCGGCGCCCCCTGCCGGCCGGGCGTTTGCGCTGGTGGCAGACATTATGGAGTTAAAAAGTTCAGGGTTCAGGGTATAGAGTTACGCGTTTCTGGTTCCATGCCGAATGGCCAATAACTCTAAACTCGAAACCCTAAACTCTGAACCTTTCCAGCCCGCCTGGTGGTGCCGCGGACCGCATGCCCAGACCTTGTGGGCGCGCCTGGCGCGGCGCGCGCCGGAAATCCGCTTCTGGCGCGAACGCCTGGAGCTGCCGGACGGCGATTTCATCGATCTGGACTGGTCCGAAAACGGCAGCGGGCCGATCGTCGTCGTGCTGCACGGCCTCGAAGGCTCGTCCGAATCTCCCTACGCCCGCGGCCTGATGCGCGCCATCGAACAGCGCGGCTGGCGCGGCGTGGTCATGCACTTCCGTGGTTGCAGCGGCGAACCCAACCGCCTGGCGCGCAGCTATCATTCCGGCGACACCGGTGACCTGTCCTTTTTCGTCAACACGCTGCGCCGTCGCGAACCGCACACACCGCTGGCCGTGGTCGGTTACTCGCTGGGCGGCAACGTGTTGCTCAAGTGGCTGGGCAAGGCCGGTGGTGCCGCGCCGCTGCGCGCGGCCTGCGCGGTGTCGGTGCCTTTCGTGCTGCGCGTCGCGGCGGAGCGACTCGACCGCGGTTTCTCGCGCCTCTATCAATGGCAGCTGCTGCGTTCCCTGCGCAATGGCGTCGCGGAGAAGCGCGAGCGCATGAAACTGCCGATCCGGATTCGCGATCTGTCCACGCTGAAGAGCTTCCGCGATTTCGACGAGCACGTGACCGCGCCGCTGCACGGTTTCGACGGCGCCGATCATTACTACACCGTGTCGAGCTCGCGCCAGTACCTCAAGGGCATCGTCGTGCCGACGCTGCTGCTGCACGCGCGCGACGATCCGTTCATGACGGAGACGGCCATTCCGGGGTCGCGCGAGCTGTCGGATGCCGTAAGCCTGGAACTCGCGGCGCATGGCGGACATGTCGGTTTCGTCGCGGGCCGATGGCCCTGGCGCGCGTGTTACTGGCTGGAACAGCGCATCCCGGCCTATCTCGAACGCTACCTTTGACAGCTGGCGAGCCGGCGCCGGGTCTGGCCGGCATTTCGGCGCCGTTGCCTGGCGCCCACCGGACATTGCCGGGCCAGCACGCAGCGTCCGCACCGCGGCAGTTTCTTGCAGACGTCCTTGCCATGCGCCACGATCAGGGCGTGGTATTCGTTGAAAAGCGGCACCGACGGCAGCAGCTCGCTTTCGAACCGGCGGCGCAGGGTTTCGTAATGTTCGTCGCCGGCGATCAACCCCAGGCGCGCGAAAATCCGCCGCGTGTAGGCGTCGATCACGAACACCGGACGATTGAATGCATAGAGCAGGATATCGTCGGCCGTTTCCGGCCCGATGCCGTGCACGTTCAGGAGCGCGTGGCGCAGGTCATGGGTGTCGAGTTTCGCCAGCTTGCGCACGCCGCCCTGCTCCAGCAGCCAGCGGCACATCGCCTTCAGGCGCTGCGCCTTGAC